>JAQWUU010000045.1 GCA_029241985.1 Aquiluna sp.
CTTACCTTGAATGTTTGGGTTAACCATGCCTCTAAGGGTAATGCCTTGGTAGCGGGGGCGGGACTCGAACCCGCGACCTCACGATTATGAGCCGTGCGCTCTAACCACCTGAGCTACCCCGCCGCGTTTGAAACTTTTGAAGCGAGCCCCGAGACAGGATTGAACTGTCGACCCCTTCCTTACCATGGAAGTGCTCTACCACTGAGCTATCGGGGCGAAGCCTTAAGGCAACCGAAGAAGATTAGCACTAGCGAACAGCGCTAGGCAAACGCCAAATCTGTAAATCCAGCTCGGCAGCGTCGTAGCGAATCTTTCCACCGACAACACGAAGCTCTCCGTTGCCAAATAGATTCTCTGCGCCCTCGGCGCCGCCGAGTGCGTCCCTTGAGAACTCAAGCTTTCGATCGCGTCCTCTTGATGCAATCACAAGGATGGATTCGGTCTTCGATTCCCGAACATAGGCCATCGCCTCGCTGGAGGTGTAAAGCCACCGCATTGAGCCCTCTGCAAGGGCTCGATGGCGCTTGCGAATCTGTGAAAGCCTGGAATAGGTTTCCAGCATCGAAGTGTCGCTTTCGCGCTCACCATTCCAAGGAATCGGCGTTCTAGAATTCTCTCCGTTTGAGCCATCGAGGCCAAATTCATCGCCGGCAAAAATCATCGGAATGCCGGGAAAGGTGAACTGCATCCCGGCGGCAACCCGCTGCGAGCCAGGAATTGTGAAGGATTTGAAGCGCCCAGTGTCATGTGTGTCCAGTGCGTTCAAATTGTGCTGGCGCAAATGCCATGGAAAAGTGCCCGCGAATGAGTTATGAGCCAGTCGAAGTTGCTCAGCGGTGATGCCTTTTCGCCCGACTCCAATCTGACCCTCAACACGTTCGTCCTTTGGGTTCCATAACCAACGCCACGTTGGCCTTGTGAAATTGGCGTAGGTCATCGTGGACTGATAATTGTCACCCTGTACGTGGTTGGCGGCGTCTGAGGTGAACTCACCAATAAGAAATGACTCTGCGTTTACTTCACTCATTGTCTTGCGGATGGTGTTTGCGACCTCGCGATTAGTGTCCTGATCCCTAATTTTGCCGGTCATGTTCGCCACGTCGATACGCCAACCATCAAGTCCAAATGGTGCCTTCAGCCACTTGGCAACTACTGAGGACTTGCCCTCGATGAAGCGCTTTCGAAGCTCAGCGGATTTCCAATTGAACTTGGGTAGCGACTCGACACCCCACCAAGAGTCATATTTAGTGTTCTTATCCGTGAAGTAATAGAAATCAGATTCCGGTGCTGCTGGCTTCTTGAATGCTGAAATAAACCACTCGTGAGTGTTGCCAGAATGATTAGCGGTCAAGTCCCCCATGACTTTGAAGCCCATTGAATGGGACTTCTTAATAAGACTGGACAGGGCAGCATTGCCTCCCAGCAACGGGTCAACTTCGTCAAAACTGGAGGCGTCGTAGCGGTGATTTGATCCGGCTGGAAAAAACGGGGTCAAATACAAAATAGTGGCACCGATTTTTTTCAGATGATCAAGGTGCTCTTCAATTCCTTTGAGGTCTCCGCCAAAGAACTGTTCTGCAACGCCAGCGCCTTTGCCCTTGACTTTTGCATCCCAAGACTTGGGCTCAGCCCAATCTGGCAATATCCTTTTGTCTGCATCGCTGGATCTTGCGAAGCGATCTGGGAACACTTGATATAGCACCGCACCGGTGGCCCACTTTGGAACGGTGTTATAAATGTTGATCTTGAAGTCATCACGGTCTGGCTGGTCAAGTTCATGAAAGCCGACACCATTGAGCCAGAAACTCTCCTTGAAGGTTTCAATGAAGAATCGGTAATTTATCTCGGGGTTCCACATCGTGACTACACCCTCGTACCAGTCCCAGCCGTGCCTGTGAATTAGAGGCTTCATCGGTGGAGACAGAAACCCCTCCCCTGAGTCGCTCTGCCGAATCAATACCTGACGAATCTTTCCCAACGAACTATGGATTCGGATTCGTATTTTTACTTTGTCCAGTAACTCGGGCCGCTGGTTTGAAATGTAAAGTGCGGAACCATCGTGGTGAGGTGTTAATTCGAGGGCGGCCATGTCTACAAAACTACTAGCTGTTCAAAAAGGGGCTGGCAAAACGACAGTGTTTTCTCAGTTAATAACCGAAATAGGGGACTCAAGGCTTGATCTGGAAGTGCATCCATCAATTGATGGCTGACTTTATTTGATCGACCATTTCGAGCCAGGCCCCCTCAGGATCGTCGACACCAGCGATGATTCCAACCTGTGCTTGAGACCACGGGTACCAAACCGCATCCATCTCCGCGTTGGAAGGAGTGGGAGACCCCGACATTCCAGCCATTCCAAATTGGTAAGGAACTTTGTAATTTGAAATCATTTCTAGTGCAGCGAGATTTGAAGGCGGGAACCCCGTTGAGTTGAAAATCGCAACCTGCCCAGCCTCACTGCCGAGGTATTGCAATACAAAGTCAGCTGCGGCATCAAAGTTTTGTGATCGCGAAGAGACCATTGCCCCTATTACTTCAAGGAACACAGCTGCCGGTTCGGGCCCAACTGCTGGCACGGGAAAAGCATTCCAGCCGTCCTCTCCAAACTCTGAGTCAAACCAAGCGCTGTTCCATGGACCGGTCATCCAGCATGCCTTGTCAGCTGCCGACAACTGGTTCTTCGCGGTTTCTGTGTTGCTGGCAAGGTCGAAGAGTTCGGCGTTGGCTCCGAGCCAGGTGGCAAAAGCCAAGCCCTGCTGGCTTCCCATCACAAGCTCTGGCTCACCGGAGCCACTCTGGGCCGGTTGAAAGATCTTGGCCCCGAAGGAGCTCTGGATTGGGAACAGGTGATAAGGGTCACCGCCTCCGTCATTCATCGAAATCACAAGGCCTGCATCAACAAGTTCAGGAAAGGTTTTTGGAGCAGCTGGTAAGCCTTTTGAAGAACATGCCAGAGCGATGTTTTCGTGAGACAACGGGACTCCGTATTGCACTCCGTCGATGTTGAAGGCGGAAGCCGCCCCAGCTAGGAAACGTTCCAGCTTGAGGTTACTTGGTAGAGCCTGAATGAGCCCTCCAGCAAGAAGCTGCGGCTGCAGCGCGTGAGGGGCAATCAAAACATCAATTGCGTCAGCTTCACTCGAAGCTTGCAACTCCAGCACCAGGTCTGAAACTATTCGGAACTTGACCTCAATCCCTGAATCAGCCACGAACTGATCAGCGATGCTTGCTGCGCCCTCCGCTGTCCTCTGGTCCAGCCAAACCGTAATCGAGGAGGCTGTGTCTGCTTGAACAATTTCAGGCTCTGTGGATGATTCTTGAGAGGACGGTGACGAGCATGCCGATAACCCCGCAACAAGAATGATGACAAGTCCAAGTGTTACTGAGCGTGGAAGCAAGTGCATTTTTTGAGTCTAACCAAGCCAGCGATTTGTCCAGGATGCCTCTCCACAGCACCTTCTCACGAAACAAGAATTTAGATGAAAGATTTTGCGAAACCCGAAAACGATTACATTCAGTGAATAATGCGGAAAAGATTTTATGAGGTCTGGTTTGTCTAGTTTTCTGTAATCGCTTGCATGAAATGCCAAACGATCAAAAATGAATCTCTGATACGACTGGCTAACTGCCCCCTGCGCCCTTTAAGCTTTTGCCATGCAGACATCTTTTCAAGAAAACAAGGCTGGCAACGAGTGGTGGCGTTCGGCTGTTATCTATCAGATTTACCCGCGTTCATTCGCGGACGGTAATGGCGATGGAATCGGTGACATACCGGGTATAACTTCCAGGTTGGACAGCCTCGCAGACTTGGGAATCGATGCCATCTGGTCCTCCCCGCTCACGAAGTCGCCTCAAAAAGATGCAGGCTACGACGTCTCTGATTACAGAGATATCGACCCACTATTTGGGACCTTGGAAGATTTCGACAACCTCGTAGCCAAGGCAGCAGCCAAGGGCATTCGCATCATTATGGACCTGGTACCAAACCATTCATCCTCAATGCACCCCTGGTTCTTGGAAGCCCTAGCCGCAGCACCGGGATCAAAAGAGCGGGCAAGATACATGTTCCGCGACGGCAAAGGTGAAAACGGTGAAGTGCCACCCAACAACTGGGAATCCGTTTTTGGTGGAGCCGCATGGACCAGAATTACCGAACCAAACGGTGAACTGGGTCAGTGGTACCTGCACATTTTTGATTCATCCCAGCCTGATTTCGACTGGACCAACCCGGAAGTTAGAGCCGAATTCGAGAGTGTCCTGCGCTTCTGGCTCGACCGGGGAGTTGCAGGATTCAGGATTGATGTTGCCCACGGTCTAGTAAAGGCCGATGGCCTTCCAGATATTGACTCAAACGACTCGACCATGGGAGGCGCAGAGGCAGCTGACCCGGACCAACCTAAGGACCGGGAAACACCCCATCCATTCTGGGGCCAAGAGGGTGTGCATGAGATCAACAGGCAGTGGCGAAAAGTCCTGGATGATTATCAAGATCGAGCTATGTGCGCTGAGGCATGGGTTATGCCACTTTCCAGAATGGCTAAGTGGGTGCGTGAAGACGAGTACCACCAGACCTTCAACTTTGCCTACCTAGAGACGCCATGGAAGAAAGATTCTCAGTTCAAGGTAATCAACGAATCGATCAAAGAGTTCCCAGCAGTCGGAGCACCTGCGACCTGGGTTCTTTCAAACCACGATGTCATTCGTCACACCACCAGACTTTCTTATGACAAGGTTCCGAAGCAGGGTGATGGCATAGGGCCTGACTACGCGCAGCCAGATGAAGCCCTTGGACTGAAGCGGGGTCGTGCCGCAAGCGCGTTCATGCTCGGTCTTCCAGGAGGTGCCTACATCTACCAGGGTGAAGAGCTTGGACTTCCAGAGCACACCACGCTCGATGGCAAGTTCCGCGAGGATCCGACATTCTTCAGAACCAACGGCGAGCGCGTTGGCCGAGACGGCTGCCGCGTCCCAATTCCATGGGAGGCCAGCGAACCTGGCTACGGTTTCAGCACCGAAGGAAAGTCCTGGTTGCCCCAGCCCGAAAACTTCAAGGCTTACGCCAGAGATGTGCAAACTGGTACTCCTGGCACAACCCTTGAGCTTTACAAGTCACTGCTACAGATACGAAAGAGCAATGAACTAGGCCATGGCACGCTGGTTTGGAAAAACGAGCTGATCACTGAAACCGGACTCTGCTACCAAAACGGCGACGTCATGGTTATTGCAAACTTTGAGGGCGCTGGGTTAGATATTCCAGCCGGTGAAATTCTTGCCACTACTCAAAATGGCTTGACCGAAGGTGGCCAGCTGGAAGCTGACCAGGTGGTCTGGATAAAGATATAAATGCCCCTTCACGAGGCTGTTTCAGGATCTGAGTGGTGGAGATCTGGTGTTATTTACCAGGTTTACCCTCGTTCCTTCGCAGACTCAAACGCAGATGGCATGGGCGATCTTGTTGGAATCACCTCCAAACTAGAGCACCTCGATGACCTGGGTGTGGATGCAATATGGCTAAGCCCGTTTTACCCTTCACCCCAAAAAGATGCCGGCTATGACGTGTCCAATTACATGGATGTTGATCCGGTCTTTGGTTCGCTTGCAGACTTCGACAGGATGCTCGAAAAAGCACACGAGCTAGGCCTCCGAGTGATGATTGACTTGGTGCCAAACCACACCTCAGACCAGCACCCCTGGTTCCAAGAAGCCCTTAGTTCTGAGCCAGAGTCTGCTGAACGGTCTTTTTATCACTTCCGGGACGGCAGGGGCGAAACCGGTGAAATACCGCCAAATAATTGGTTGAGCCTGTTCGGAGGACCTGCTTGGACCAGGGCTGAGGATGGCCAATGGTTCCTGCATCTGTTTGACTCCTCGCAACCAGACTTGAATTGGGAAAACCGGCTTGTTAGAGAGGCTTTTGAGGATATCCTCCGCTTCTGGTTGGACAGAGGAGTAGATGGATTCAGGGTGGACCAACCCCATGCCATGGGCAAGCAAGCCGGCCTCCCTGACCACCCTTACGTTGAAACCGCTGGAGCTGGCTTTATTGAGGGTGAGCCTGATCCTCCGATGTGGTTCCAGGATTCAGTTCACGAAATCTTTAGGTCATGGCGAAAGATTCTCGAGAGTTATGCCGGTGAGTGCGCGATGTGCGGCGAGGCCTACGTTCTTCCGCTAACCAAGATGGCCAAATGGGTAAGGCCTGACGAATTTCATCAAACCTTTAACTTCCGCTTCCTAGATTCACCCTGGGAAAAAGATTCGCTTGTCGATGCGATAAACGAGTCTTTCCGCGCATTCGATGAAGTCCGAGCACCAAGCACCTGGGTGCTAAACAATCACGACACCATCCGGCACGTTTCTCGATTTGGCGGCAACTATGGCAGAGCCACAGCCTCCGATGGGATCGGGCCAAATAACCCTCAGCCTGACAACAAACTCGGACTGGCAAAAGCCAAAGCAGCAACCCTGTTTATGCTCGGGCTTCCAGGTGCTGCTTATCTCTACCAGGGTGAAGAGCTTGGTCTTCCAGAGCACACCACCATAGAGCCCAAACACCGACAAGACCCTACATTTTTTAGAACTAACGGGGTGAGGGTCGGTCGCGATGGGGCGCGCGTGCCACTTCCTTGGGTGAAGGGTGGATCAACGAATGGATTTACCGAAGCCCAAGATGCTTGGCTGCCACAACCCAACTCCTACGCGGGTCTAAGCCGCGATCAGCAACAGCATGATCTATCCACTCTGGCCATGTACACGCAAGCTTTGAAGATTCGGAGTGAGCTTCGACTCGGCGAGGGCTCGTTTGATTGGATCAGCAACACCGATCTTCTGACCTACCAAAATGGGAGCACTCTTGTGATCCACAACTTTGGCACCAGCTCAGTCGAGCTCCCAGCCGGAGAAGTGCTTTTGAGCTCTGCACCATTAAAAGGCGCAAAGCTGCCAGCTAATGCAAGCTGCTGGATATCGATCTAGTTCGAATACTCTTTTCGCGGCCACCAGAACTTTTTACCCGTCAAGAACGCCATGGCTGGAACAATCACCGTTCTAACTAGCAGTGTGTCAAGAAGCACACCGAGACAAACGATTGTTCCAACTTGAGCTAGCGCAATCAGCGGCAGCACTCCCAGCACAGCAAAGACGGCTGCCAGCAAAATACCGGCCGATGTAATAACACCGCCTGTTGCCCCAAGCGCCCTGCGCATTCCGTCACGGGTTCCATGCTTTTTGGCCTCCTCCTGCGCCCTGGTGACCAGGAAGATGCTGTAGTCAACACCCAGTGCCACCAGGAACAGGAACGCCAAAATGAACACCGAGATATCCAGTGCCGGGAACCCAAAGACATTTTGAAAAATGAACCAACTCGCACCCAGGGCTGAGAAGAACGATCCCACAACTGCCACCAAGAGCAGAATTGGTGTTAGTAATGACCTCAGTAGCAAAATCAAAATTAAGAACACTGAAATCAGAATGAGCGGGACCAGAAGTGCCTGGTCTCTGGCCGTGGCATCCTGGACATCAAGGTTTGTGGCATCTTGACCGCCAACCAGAGCAATGGTTCCCTCAGGAAGCGAATCAAGTGCAAGCCTCAGTGACCGAACAATTTCGATGGCCTCTTCTGATTCAGGACTTGCACCGAGAATGACATCCACCTGAGTGATTTGACCGTTTGTTGCACCGTCTCGAACCTCGTCTACACCCGCGATTGATTCAGCAATAGAGATGGCTCCGTCCACCTGTTCGGTGGAGATGATCATCTGGGTTGGAGTTGCACTTCCAGCGGAGAAGCTCTTTGCAAGAGCCTCCTGGCCGATAACAGCCTCAGGCTTTTCAATGAAAATCTCAGTGGCGCTCAGCCCGGTCTTGAGGCCAATGCCACCGGTTGCAAGAATTCCAAGCAGTGCAACACCTGCGGTGGCAACGATTGCTGGGCGCTTAGAGACAAGCTTGCCAAGCTTGGCCCAGAGAGACTTGTCGTTTCTATTTACTCCACCCAGTTTCGGAACCAGTGGCCAGAAAATCCCCCGTGGGAAAATGACAAGGGCTGCTGGCAAAATGAACAGGCCGGCAATCATTGCCACCACGATTCCGACGGCAGAAACCAATCCCAGCACCTGCCTGCCCTCGATTTCTGCCAGTAGCAGTAAAGCCAAGGCAACAGCAACAGTTGAGCCAGAGGCCAAAATTGCCGGCCCCGCACCTCTGAGGGCAACCCTCATGGCTTCTCGCCTATCGGCTAGACCGAGAAGCTCTTCGCGGTAGCGAGCAATTAGTAGCAGCGCGTAGTTAGTGCCGGCACCAAACACCAGCACGGACAAGATGCCAGTGACAGAGGCGTCCGGAGTAAAGCCAAGCGCTTCGGCGACCCTTCTTGCCAGGATGCCTGCCATGCCATCTGCCACGCCCACAACAATCAGTGGAATCAGCCAGAGAACAGGTGAGCGGTAGGTGACCAGCAACAGCAATGCAACAACGGATGCAGTGACGGCCAGCAGGCTGAAGTTGGCTCCGTTAAAAATTGATCCGACATCCTTGATAAAGGCTTCGGGTCCTGTCACAAAAACACTCATGCCTGCAGGCATCCCGATTGGTGCCAGCGCTCTCATGGAATCAACGCGCTGGGTAGTCTCTTCAAAATTATCGGTCACTGCTAGTGGGACAGATATCAGCGCAGTCGTGCCATCCTCAGAAATCACGGCTGGTGGCACGAACTTTGAACCCTGAACCTCGAGGTTTGTGAATTCCAAAAACTTCTCGTTTGCTCCACCCGAAGGCATCATGGTGACTTGATCAAATTCACCCAACACCCACGAGATCTCCGCGTCAGTGAGCTTCGACTCAGCTGTGTAAACGATGAAGGCCGCCGACGCATCAGTGCTTGGAAGCTCATCCTGCAACTTTGAAACTGCAACCGACTCGGCCGAATCTGGAAGACCCGTTCCAGGAGTGGTCTCCTGCGCGGCAGTGTTCAGCCCAGTAAAGGCAAAAATCGCGAACAACAGGCCAATCAACATGGTTATCGGAGCGGTTTTTTTGCCGGTTATGAAATTCAACAGCCCATTCATTTGACTTCTTCTCTACTCTGCTCAGCGATATTTCTACTCGAGCAAGGTTACTCCTGAAACCAAAAGACCCCGCAGAGCGGGGTCTTGGTGGCAAGTGAGGGATTCGAACCCACGAAGTCGATGACAGCTGATTTACAGTCAGATCCCTTTGGCCGCTTGGGTAACTTGCCGTTGCGTTAGACGCAGCTTGAAAGAATACCCGATTTTTCGTTCTCAAGTAGCGGTTATTGGCTGTAAGCCTTTACAGTATTTTCAATGGTAGGCATTATCGAGGTAGCACAGCACGCAGGAGTCTCAACCGCAACGGTCTCGCGGGCTCTAAACGGCAAGGCAAATGTTTCGGCCAGGGCCAGAGAGCGAGTGCTCAAATCCGCGCAAGAACTTGGCTATGTGGCATCCTCTTCTGCCTACACTCTTGCAACCGGCAAGGCCAAAAACATAGGTGTCGTAATGCCGTTTATTGACCGATGGTTTTTCTCCACAATTCTTGAAGGTGCCGTGAATGCAATCGTCAATCGAGGTTACGACGTCACCCTCTATAGCCTTTCAGGTGGAAGCGACAACAGAAATCGAATCTTTGACGAGCTTGTGCTTCGCAAAAGAGTCGACGGCGTTCTGACAATTGCACTCCGTCTCTCAGAATCAGAGCTCAAAAAACTAGCCGAGCTAGAAAAGCCAATAATTGGAATTGGTGGCCCAATTCCTGGTGCCAGATCAATTGGAATCGATGACGAGGGAGCGGGAAGGTTAGTGACCGCCCATCTAATTTCTCTTGGTCATACCAAGATTGGAATGATCTCTGGCAGCGCTGTTACTCAGATGGAGTTTCACCAGCCCTACCTTCGCATGACTGGTTACCACGAAGCGCTGCTGGATGCGAACCTTGATTTTCATCCGCAATGGATGGCTGAGTCAGCGTTCACCGTAGACGGTGGCTACCACGCTGCTAAGCAGATGCTTGGAAATCCTCAAAACGCGCCAACGGCAATTTTCTGTGCTGCTGATGAGATTGCCTTCGGTGCGATTCAGGCGGCCCGAGACCTAGGACTTCGAGTTCCTCAAGACGTTAGCGTCGTTGGAATAGACGGCCACCCCTTGGCCGAGTTCTATGGCCTTTCGACTGTTGACCAACAGGTGAAGGCTCAAGGAGCTAAGGCAGCCGATACGCTCATCAATGCTCTGGAATCCGGTGATAAAAAGGATCTCAAGAACTTTGAACAACTCACGATTTGGCCTATTGATTTAGTGGTCAGATCTTCCACCGCTCGCCGAACCGAAAGTTAGAGTAGACACATGGCAGATACCTCATCATTCGACGTTGTAAGCAAAGTAGACCACCAGGAGGCCGATAACGCCCTGAATCAAGCAGCCAAGGAAGTCGAGCAACGCTACGACTTCAAAAACACTGATGCGAGCATCGCCTGGAGCGGCGAAATGATTCTGATCAAAGCAAACTCCGAGGAGCGGGCGAAGGCTGTTTTGGATGTTCTTCAGACAAAACTAATTAAGCGCGGAATTTCAATGAAGTCTCTTGATTCTGGCGAGCCGTTTGCTTCTGGCAAGGAGTATCGAATCGAGAGCACGCTCAAGGCAGGCATTGACCAAGAAAACGCCAAGAAGATTACAAAGATGATTCGCGACGAGGGCCCCAAGAACGCAAAGGCCCAAATTCAAGGCGATGAACTTCGCGTTAGCTCAAAGAGTCGCGATGACCTGCAAGAAATTATTTCGCTGCTCAGAGGTGCTGATCTTGAGCTGGACCTGCAGTTTGTAAATTACCGCTAGCCCATCGCTAGGTAGCCGGTGCCTGAGCCAGTGACTGAAAAATACTTGGCTGCCCTCATAAATGCAGCTTCTCCAGGGGCTAACTGAACCATCTCGTCCAGAGAGTTAGAAACCGTAAGCTCTCCGGCAACACAGGCAATGATCGAGGCGCCATGTAGTTCAATGTCCACAAGCATCTGCTGACCACTCGGGCTAACCTGATAAACGCTAAAGTCATCGCAAGAAACTGGGTACTCAACTAGGCCCTGGCCCAGTGACCTTGTTTCAATCATTGGCTCATCAAGGGATTTGAAGTCAAGGACTTCCATCAGCTCTGCAATGTCAATTGGCTTTTTGCTAAGCCCGCCGCGCAACACATTATCGCTTGCCGCCATCACTTCAACACCAAGGCCAGAGAGGTAGCTGTGGATATTCCCGGCCGGCAGAAACAATGCCTGTCCAGGCTTTAGGGTGACGTAGTTCATCAGCACAGACACGAGGATTCCAGCATCGAAGCCAAAGTGCTCCGCCATCACCTCAATTAGCTTCGCTCGCTCTGGGCCCAAAATTTCTCGCTCTGAAACCAGTGCGCCAATTACAGCCTCATCCGCCTGAAAAGCCCAGGCTGTGGCAGCTGTCAACCCCCCAGCTTGAAAACTTGCAAGCCACGGGGAAAAAACTTCATGGTCTCTAGCCAAGGCTCCGAGGTCAGCCGTCACTTCTTGCTCGGCTCGAAAACCACACAGTGCTTCGAAGTCGGAAACTGCAACAATCAGCTCCGGCTTGTGATTTGCATCTTGGTAACTTGGGTGACCAGCGGCGTATTGAATTTGTGCTCGTGCCCTTGAAGGGTGCGCCTGAATCGATAGCGGTTTGGCGGCGGCCAAGAATTTCACGAGAAAAGGAAGTTCGCCGACTCTTTCTAGAAGCGTTCCGCCGATCGGATCCAGTACCTCTGAGGGATCCGAAGGGTGAGTCCCGAGCCAAATCTCAGCCTGGGGTTGGCCATTCGAATCCGTTCTCATGAGTGCCGGAATTAGATATTTGGAGCCCCAGTCATAGTGCTTAGCATCGTTACTGATCTTGAATAGAGTCACCTTCCCACTCTACCTATCGCCCTCTTCGGTGATGATGATCGAAATCGGTCCAGTTGCCGGAGCAGCTGCATCCAGCTCGCTGCGCCTGGCACGTTTTGCGAAGCTGCCAGCAATAAGACCGGCTCCGATTGCCAAAGTAATGGGGAAGAAGAATGCAAGCGAGAGGCCAACGCCCTCAGACAGCGCACCCATCATGGTCTTGGCAGAAATCGATACAACGGCGTTGAACAGGCTCAGCCGGCTAATAGCCCAAGCGGTTGAAACCCCCGGGATATGGCCGGCAGCAGAGTAAAAAGACGGGGAAACTGGTGCTAAGCCAAGGCCCGCGAAGCCCCAGAAAATTGCAGTGACCAGCAACCCAAGTTGGCTGCTCACCCCTGCCACGGGCACTGAAAGCAAAGCCGCTACTGCCAAGGACCCCGCGGCCAAGAACGCCCCTCTTGATGCAAGGGTGTGTGGGTGGAACCACTCCGCCAATTTGGTCATGGAAAGTCGTCCGATGATCATGCCGACCATGAAGGCTGCGAATGGAATCGACCTTAGGGCGACATCGACATTGAGAACGTCTTTGGCGAAGACAGTTGCCCAGTCAATGACCGCAACCTCTGGATAGACGCCACAAAAAAGACCAACGCCCAACAGCCAAAGTTCTGCTGGCATTTGGTAAAACTTACGTTTCACGGAGCTTGCTTTTTCTTCTAGGTGTCCGTCCTCTGTGGGCGAGAGCAGCCAGCGCAGATTGAATTCAAAAACAATTAGGGTTGCAATAGCTACTATCACCAAAAACACTTCAAGGCTCAAAAAGACCGTGGATAGACCTCCGGTGATTGCAGCCCCGACTGCCCCGACGCTCCAACCTGCATGCATTCGACCCATGATGTTGATGCTGATTTGCTTCTGAAGCATCACGGCATGGGAGTTCACCGCAACGCCCATGAGGGACATGAAGAAACCGAAGCTTGCATTCAGGAAGAACCAGACCAGCGGGTCCGAAGATGCGGCCAGAGTCACCAAAAAGATCATTCCGCCGTAATTGGCAAAACGGATGATTGCTCTTGAGCCAAATCGCATTATTAGCCTCGAGGCAAAAAGTAGCGGGGTGATCGAACCGATCACTCCAAAACCGATAATTGTTCCCCACACGGCGAAAGAAACGTCGAGGCGTGCAATGTATTCAGGAACCCAGGCAACTGACGCCAGTGCGGCATGTCCCATGACTACGAAGGTTGCCAGAGTTGCTAGCTGCGCTTTTCGCAGCCTGGCACCTGGCAGACGGGTCACTTTATTCCTTGGAAATTTTTAGGATCTCTTCGCGGTCGAAGAGCTTTATTCTCTCGCGTCCGGAGGCTTCACCCATAGCTTTTTCTTTAGAATCTATTTTTAGCCACTTGGCCCAGTCGACATACTCCACATTTCTAGCCTGCAAGGTCTCAAGAATCTGGTCTTCCCCGCTGCGTTCAGGCTTCCACCATGATGACCGGTCTTCAATGACGTGTCCGATGGTTTCAATTGCATCGGCTTTGGTGTGGCCAATCAGGCCAACAGGTCCGCGCTTTATCCAACCGGTGCAGTAAACACCTGGAATTACCTCGCCGCCCTCAGCAGTAACCCGGCCCTCAAGGTTTGAAATAACACCGTATTTAGAGTCAAACGGGATCTTGTCCACAGCAGAGCCAAAATATCCAACGGCTCGATAAATAGCTTGAATTGGAAAATCAGTCGTTTCGCCTGTGGCAACAACGCTTCCAGTGCCGTCAAGTTTGGTTTTTTCTATGCGTAAGCCTGAAACCTTGCCGTCTTCTCCCAGAATCTCCAGCGGACTCGAGAAAAAGTGAAGGTGGAGCCTTCGCTCTTGCGGCTCCTGCGGATTGTCCTTGAGTTGCTCGAGGGTCTTGACCATAACTTTGATTTGGTTGCTGCTAGCGATGGCAGCATCTGAACCCTCGTCGTACTGGAACTCGTCCTCAATGACGATTGCCTGAACACCCTCAATCTGAAGAGCTTCTCGAAGCTCAAGAGGAGAAAACTTTACCTGAGCCGGGCCGCGCCTTCCGAACACGTGAACATCTGTAACAGGAGACGTTCTGAGACCCTGGTAAACGTGATCTGGAATGTCTGTGGCAAGCAGGTCTTCTGGCCTTTTGATAAGCATTCTGGCGACATCCAGAGCAACGTTGCCGTTGCCTATGACCGCGATCTCTTTGGCCTCCAGTGGCCATGTCAGTGGAAAGTCTGGGTGAGAGTCATACCAGTTCACGAAATCCGCTGCACCGTAGGAGCCATCTAGCTCGACGCCTGGGATGTTCAGTGGGGCATCCTTAATGGCGCCGGTTGCAAAAATAACTGCGTTGTAGTGTTTTTTTAGATCTTCAAGGTCTAGGTCTTCGCCGTATTTCACGTTTCCAAAGAATCTAATGTCCCCGCGGTCTAGAACCTCGTAGAGAGCCCGAATTATGCCCTTGATTCTGGGGTGGTCAGGCGCAACTCCGTAGCGAACAAGTCCATATGGGGCTGGCAGTAAATCGAACAGGTCAATGGAAACGTCAAAATCTCGCTCTGCCTTCAAGATCAAGTCCGCGGCATAAATGCCCGCTGGACCCGCACCAATAATGGCCAAACGTAACTTTGACATTTTTTCTGAATACCTTTTCTAGCCCTTGCGGTCTACAACCGCCGAAGCGAATGCTTCCAATGCTGTTCGAACTTTACCTGCTGGCAACGGGCTTATGGCTTCAATAGCCTTGTCTGCCCACTTCCTGGTCTCCAGCCTAGCTTCGTCCATTACTGGATGCGCCCTGAGGCTTTCCAGAACGCCCGGGAGTGTTTGCTCATTTAGACCTTGGTTGATTGCTGCCAACAGCTCAACCGACTCCGCATCTTTGTGGTTAACAAGCAACAACACCGGAAGCGTTGGGACACCAGCAAGTAGGTCGGTCCCGGAAACTTTGCCACTCTGAGACTTGGTTGATTCGATGTCAATAATGTCATCAATCAACTGGAAGGCAATTCCAACGCAGTGGCCAAACTCCTCGAGGGGTTTTTGAAATGACTTGTCAGCACCAGAAAGCATCGCACCCAGCTGAGCGGAGAGAGCTATCAGGGAGCCGGTTTTGTCGAGTAGGACCTGAATGTAGTGATCGATCGGATCTTCATTCTCATCGGGTCCAAGGGTTTCATGCAATTGTCCTAGAACCAACTGCTCAAAGACCTTAGCTTGCAGCGACAGCGCCTCTTGACCTAGCCCAGAAACTAAATTTGATGCCCGCGCAAATAAAAGATCACCGGTCAGAATTGCTAGGTTGTTCCCCCAGACCAAGTGAGCAGTGTCAACCCCCCTGCGAGTTGAAGCCTGGTCCATGACGTCATCGTGATACAGCGTCGCCAGGTGGGTCACCTCCATAACTACCGCGGCATCAAGCACGTCGTTAGTCCCAGGAGTTCCAAGGTGAGATGTGAGCAGTGTCAACACCGGACGCATTCTTTTTCCCCCGGCTTTTGCCAGGTGGGAGGAGATTGAGTCAACGACTTTTTCTGCGTGAGATGTAGCGTCGGCTATTTTTGCCTCAACCTTGGTTAGGTCTGATTCAAGTGCTGCCAACAGCGCTTTGTCTGACACCAACCGAAGCTGGCTTGGCAGTGCTATTTTCATTTCTCCCTTATGGCTGAATGAAGTGCAACAACACCCAGGCTCAAGTTCTTCCACTGAGTTTTAGAGAAACCGGCATTTGAAATGTCTTTGGCAAGCTCAGGTTGCTTTGGCCAGGCAGCGATCGATTCCGAGAGGTAGCTGTAAGCAGCTGGGTTTTTGCTGGCAAGCCTTGAAAGGACTGGCAGCACCAACTTCAGGTAGAGACGATAGAAAATACCCAGCAAACCTGAAACGTGTGAGAACTCGCAGATAACCAAACGGCCACCCGGCTTTAGAACCCTCAGAAATTCTTTCAGGGCAACGTTTCTATCTTGAACATTTCTCAAGCCGAAGGACATTGTCACAACGTCAAACTCAGCATCCTTGAATGGCAGCTTCATCGCATCTGCGAAGACAAACTCAAGCTCCGGGTAGCGGGTTTTGCCCTCTGCAAGCATTCCCTTGGAAAAATCAGCTGCCACAACATCAACGCCCGGCTTTTTTAATGCCATTGAGCTGGTGCCAGTTCCGGCGGCGATATCTAGAACGCGCTCTCCAGAAACTGGGTTCACTTTTTGAAGGAGGGCCCTTCGCCATAGTTTGGCTTGACCGAAGGAAAGCATGTCGTTTGTCTTGTCATAGGCATGGGCAACCTCATCGAACATCTTGGAAACTTGCTCAGGGCTTTTATTTAGGTCAGCTTTTGTCACTCAAACAGTCTAATCGTCTGACGTTGGCTTGCCCTGACTGGCAAGAGTCAAGACAATCAGGGAAACGGTTCCAAGCATCAGGCCGACCATTAGCGGCGTGGTTGCTGAAACATACCTGTCGGCGGGAGTGAGGGTTGTGAATTCGACCTTGCTGAAATCAACCGGCTTCGAACCGAGCGGGTCCACCTGTGTATCGACCATGGCAGGGGGGATAACCTGCTCCACGTGCGAATCGCTCTCAAGTTCAAGCTCGTCATCCGCGGCAGTGAGTGCACCGAGAAGCCCGACCGGCATGAGAAGCATGGAAACAGCAGCCGCCTGTATGAACACTCAAATCACCTCGCTTAGACTTTTAACCAAGACTAAATCAGGAAATGAATTCTTCACACCCACGGTTCGGATAATCTCAGCGAATTGTGAGCAAAGGGACAGATGGCTTTATCAGCAACAATCAGACGTATTGATGCGCCTGCTGACCTGAACCTAAAAGATTCATCAGTCTTTCTGCGTGCTGGCCAGCAAATTATTGCTTCAGGTAAGGCCGTTGAGCTTTCAGCCACCGGTCCAACGAGGATTAGCGACCTGGCCAAAGCCTGGAAGGAGCTGATATCCACTGCCGAAATCGCTGATGACACCGGGCTTTCTGGAACTGGGATCATTGCGTTGACTTCGATTACGTTCTCCGCCAGCAGTAAGGCCAAGTCAGTGGTTTACGTGCCTCGGGTAACACGCGTCTACCGCGATGGAATCGGCTTCGAGGTAGTTGTGCAGTCGGAACCTGAAGCGACCGAGGTAACTGCAATTCCCACTGGTCGGTTCACCGATGGGCCTCAAAGTAAGGCAAAGTTTGTTGAGGGCATTGAAAAGGCCCTGAAAGAAATATCAGCTACAGATCTAGAAAAAGTTGTAATCGGCAGAGACTTGGTGCTGCCCCTTGATGCAAGGCCTGACCTGGCAATTCCCCTTGCTAGGCTCCACCAAAAATACCCACAGTGTTGGACTTATATGATCGGCGATGTTTTCGGAGCTTCTCCTGAGCTTCTCCTGAGGTCTACTAACGGCGAGGTTTCAGCAAGAGTGCTCGCAGGAACTGCCGGTAGGGGAACCGACCCGGATGTAGACAGGGCAATTTCCGAGGGCCTTATGCTCTCGCAGAAAAACCGCCATGAGCATGATTATGCGGTTAGTTCCATGGTGAGCCAACTGGAGCCTTTCTGCGAGTGGGTAGAAGCGGATGCTGAGCCTTTTTCGCTCGCGCTTCCAGACCTGTGGCACCTGGCAACAGATGTTCGAGGAAAACTGAAAGACTCCGAGAGCTTGCTAGACGTGATCACCAAGCTCCACCCGACAGCCGCAGTTGCTGGAACTCCGAGAGGTCTAGCTAAAGATTTGATCCTGGAGCTAGAACCTTTTGACCGCGCAGGATATGCCGGCCCCGTTGGCTGGTTGAGTTCAGACGGCGGCGGAGAGTTAGCAATTGCACTGCGCGGTGGCGTAATCGAACAGCATCAGATTAGGGCCATAGCTGGCTGCGGAATTGTCGCCGAGTCCGACCCAGCGGCAGAGCTAGCTGAAACTGAGCTCAAGTTCAAAGCGGTTCGCTACGCCTTTGATCAAAGCTTGTAGTCGATTACCACGTAACCGTCTGCCTTCATCGCCTCATTCAGCTCAGTCAGATTTACCGCTGCAAAATACTGCCAACCGTAGGCCTCACAGAGTTTTTCGATATCAATCTCTTGCGGGGTGAGAAATAGCTGACTGAGCATTTCTGGCGAAATGTTTTTTGCAACTTCCAACTTTCGGAATATTTCTCCGCCTGAATCGTTGCCAATTATCAGCTGGACATTCAGGTTTGGGAGCCCGGAGATATTCATCGAGCCGGCATCGTGGAACAGTGTTAGGTCGCCAATCAAGGCCCTTACGCCAGCGCCAGCTTGGGCGATTCCAATCGCTGTGGAAACACTTCCGTCTATGCCAGATAAGCCGCGACTTGAAAACACGGTCTTGGGTCTCGGTACTAGGCAGCTGTCTGCCACCCGAATAATGTTTGAGGCGCCGATCAGTATCGGCGTTGACCCTGGAGCATTCCAGATCGCTTGCGAAAGCGTTGCCCTAGGTTCGCTGAGCGGCTCAAATTCTTTCCAGCTATCTAGCCAGTGCTTTTCCGCAACTCCCTTGGGAATCAAATTCCAACTTGTAGCGATTACGTTTTTACCAATGTCAAAGTTTCCGTAATTGGCAGATTTTGCCACGTAAACACTGCTGTTCTTTATAAGGGCGATAACACCTCTAGACAAAGTTGGTTTTCCAAAAACCACCACTCGCCTTATTTCACCTGCCAGTTCGGTGGTGAGTCCTTGCACGTAGTTTGTGATGGCACTTGAACCATATCGCGCGCCGGAGGATGGCTCTGCAAAAAGCGGTAGGTTGGCTTTTTCTGCAAACCGCACTGCAGCAGGTCCAGCCCCTGCTCCTGCTATCACAACTGTGTGATTATCGACTTCAATCTCAATCTGCTCTTCAGAGGCTGCTGGAAATTCTAGAGGTCTCTTTTCAAGACCAGCCAGCACTTTCACTGCGCTTGGCTCGCTAGAACTCAGTGGTTCGACGAACTGCAGATTTAGCTGCACTGGACCCGGAGGTTTTGCTCCCCCAAGACTTTGAGAGATTGCCGTGGCAACTAAGTCCTTTGCGGAAGGCGTGCTCCCTGGCCGTGGTGCTGGGACGTCGTGGGTGCCCCTGAGAGCATTGCCAAACATGCCAATCTGTTCGGTTGTCTGATTGGCACCAATTCCTCTAAGCTCTGCCGGCCTATCAGCTGTCAGCAAGATCAGCGGGACGCCACTGTGATGCGCCTCAAGGATTGCCGGGTGGAGGTTTGCTACCGCAGTGCCAGAGGTGGTAATAATGACGCTCGGCTCCGCGGTGCTCATGGCCCTTCCAAGAGCCGTGAATGCTAATGAACGCTCATCCAGCCTCACGGTTAGCGAGAGCTTTCCAGCTCCAGCAAGTTGGCCGGCCGCTATCGCTAGAGCCTGAGACCTTGCCCCGGGTGCCAAATAAAAATTCTTGACGCCGGCAGCAACCAGTTCTGCAACAACTGATGCTGCAAACTGTTGGGAAGGTGTGGTCACTTACTGTCTTTGTCGTCTTTGTCGTCTTCATCTTTCTTGCGCATCATTTTTGAGATGTCTCGCAAGAAATTTGGGTCGTCATCTGGCGCGATAACACGGCCCTTGCCCCCGGATGGGCCTAGGTTTGGGCGAAGTGGTCTTCCAACCATCAGGTATAGAAGGCCTCCGAAGAATGGCAAGAACACGCAAAGCAGCACCCAAAGCCACTTGGGCATCAGCCGAACTTCCGTCTTGTCAGCACTCGCTGCAAAAACGGCAGTAAAAATCGTCCAAATTATCAAGAATGCGAACGTTGCAATGGCTACTCTCGTCATAACTCCACCCTAGTTCACTCTCCTGTGTCTAAACTGAACACGTGAAAAACCCTTGGATTAGCTACACCCTCATGCGACTGGGGCTGTTTGTCCTAGTTTTCGTTGTGTTGATGCAATTCCAGTTCAACCCATTCTTTGCCGCAATTATTGCAGCGGTTGTCTCATTCGCAATTTCTCTGGTGTTTTTAGACCGTCAGCGTAAAGAAATGAGCGAGGCGGTTGCCAATAAACTGGCGAGAAACCCCTCCGGCAGCTATGACGATGCCGAGAGCGACCTGGAAAACGAAATCTTAGATTCAGAGACCGAAGCTGACCACAACGATTCCGGTTCCGACCAAAACCCCAAAACCTAGACCAGCGAAGCTGGTTAGCTTCAATGCGGTTATCAATTCTTTTGGACCCTTGCCATCAAGCGCGATGAGAGTTGCGGGAAGAACCAATAAGAGGTTCAGGAATCCAATTACTGTTGCTGGATAGAACAGCACCAGCATCAGGTTCACCACCACCGGCATCCAAAGCATAAATACAAAGAGCCTTCTTGAACCTCGATCACCAAGTCTGACTGCGATGGTTATCTTTCCAGACTCTTTGTCGGTCTTGATGTCCCTAATGTTATTGACCATCAGCACTGCAGACGCATAGAAACCGTAGGCACCTCCCACCAGAACAGCCAAAGGATCAATAAAACCTGTCTGAATAAAATTCGTGCCAATGGTGGCAACCAGACCAAAAAACACAAAAACAGCAATTTCACCAAGTCCGGCATAACCGTAAGGATTCTTACCCCCGGTGTAGAACCATGCAGCGAGAATTGCTGCCAGGCCGATCACCAAGAGCAACCACTGTGCAGTGATCAAAACAACAACTAGCCCTGCTAAACCAGCCAGCCCAAAGCTTATGAAGGCTGCGAATTTCACGGATTGCGGCTTTTTTGAACCCGAACCGGTGAGCCTCAGTGGTCCAACCCGGTTCTCATCGGTTCCCCTGATTCCGTCCGAATAATCATTTGCGTAGTTCACGCCGACCTGCAGGGCCAGTGCAACAAAGAGAGCGAGCGCCGACATTGGTAAATCAAAGGAATCGAGTGAAGCCGCTGTTGCGCTTCCCAGGAAAACCGGCGCAATCGCCAACGGCAGCGTGCGGAGCCGTGCACCTTCAACCCATAGTTTCAAACTAGACATTCAGGTAACCCTATTCCTTGATTATTACAGCGGCTGACAGGTAGTCGGGCTTGCCGCTAGAGAGCATCGGAAGCGCGTCTAATATTTTGACTTTCTCGGGTTTCACTTCAAAATCTATGTCCAAGACAAAGCTTTCGCTGTCGAAGGCATCATCCAAAACCAGTAGGAAACTGGGTGATTGACCCCATTCGCTCTCCACAGCAACTGCCATGGCAGTCTTGACCCCTGGAAAATTAGAAACCAAATTTTCAAGGTGATCCAGTGAAACCTTCTTGCCACCGGAGATAATCACCCTGTCGGCCCTGCCAAGTACCTTGAGGCGCCCGTCCTGAATTTCGCCCAAATCACGGCTTAGGTACTGCTCACCAACACCTTTTGCCAAAGTATTTCCCGAAACTGCAATCAGACCATCGATCACTTCAACTTCAACGCCATCCAGAGGCTTACCGTCATACACGCAACCACCACAGGTTTCCGCCATGCCATAGCTCTCAACAAGCTTCACGCCCAGCTGCCTGAGCCGCTTTAAAGTCTCAGAATTTGGCGCCTGGCCCCCAATCAAGATTGCGTCGAAAGATAGCAGCGCTTGCAGCACTGTCGGCTCAGCGACATTGGCAGCAAGCCGGTCTAGCTGAGTTGGAACCAGCGACGTGTAGCGCCTCTTTCCCTGCATGAGAGAAGCACTGTTGATAAAACCCTCTGAAGAAAACGGAACCCTGGTGTTCATAATCACTGGCTGGGTGTCTGCGGCCACAGACCGAAACAGCACATTTGCACCCGCTATGTAAGTTAGTGGCAGAGCCAGTAGCCATTGCCCATGACCGCCTAATCTGGTGGCCGAAGCTTCGGCGCTTGCAAGGAGCGAAGCCAGTGGCAACTCGATTCTCTTGGGCAACCCGGTCGAACCTGAAGATTCAACGATTAACCCGATGTCATCAGCAACCGTTTCGGGAACTTTCTCAAACTCGACCTTGTTGCCGGTGATTTCTTCAGGCGAGACAAAACCTGCGACAGTGCCGTCAAAAACGGATGTCATCATCTTGAGCACGGCAAACGGATCGCTCGCCTTTTGAGTTTCAGTTGGTTTCATCAGTAGTGCCAGGGAAACGCTGACCAATCAGGTTTGCGTTTTTCCAAGAAAGCTTCTTTGCCCTCATTTGCCTCTGCTGTTCCGTAAGCAAGCCTGGTTGCCTCGCCGGCAAAGAGTTGCTGACCGACAATGCCATCGTCCACCGCGTTCATGGCATACTTCAGCATCCTGATTGCAGTTGGTGACTTACCCAGTATTTCCTTTGCCCACTCAACTCCGGCTTCCTCGAGTGCTTGGTGTGGGACGACCTTATTCACGACTCCCATCTCCATGGCTCGTTGGGCGTCATAGGTTTCACCAAGGAAGAAGATTTCTCGGGCAAATTTCTGACCCGTCTGTTTTGCCAAATAGGCCGAGCCGTAGCCGGCATCGAAGCTGCCGACATCGGCATCTGTTTGTTTGAATTGAGCGTGCTCTTTGGATGCGATTGAGAGGTCTGCGACAACATTCAATGAGTGTCCACCGCCTGCCGCCCAGCCGTTTACCAGCGCAATAACGACCTTTGGCATAAACCTTATAAGTCGCTGGACTTCCAAAATGTGGAGCCGCCCAGCGCTTCCTTCACTGTATTCATAGCCAGACTTGCCGCGCACGGACTGGTCACCACCTGAACAAAATGCCCGTCCGCCGTCTTTATCGCTTGGGCCATTACCGGTAAGTAAAACTGCACCCACATCCGGCTGGCATCTAGCGTGATCTAGAGCACGGTGGAGCTCGTCGACTGTCTGAGGTCTAAACGCGTTCCTCACCTCGGGGCGATTAAATGCAACCCTGACAACGCCCAAATCAACGTGCCGGTGGTAGGTGACATCTGCAAGGTTCTCAAAGCCCGGCACGGGCATCCATATAGCCGCATCAAATAGCTCTGAAACTAGTTTTGTCATAGACCTAGACTAATCCTGTGAGAAGCGGACAAATAAACGATGTGCAAGTAATAAGAGTTCCGCTGCGCTCAAAATTCCGCGGAGTAACATTCCGCGAAGCTCTTATTTTCAAGGGCTCCGAGAGATATGCCGAGTTTTCTCCCTTCTTGGACTACGAGGATCAGGAGGCCAGCACCTGGCTAAAGGCTGCTTTTGAGTTTGCAAACATGCCGCTGGCTAAACCTGCTCGCGAAAAAATCGAGATCAATGCCACGCTGCCTGCCGTTAGTGAGTCAGATATTTCTAAGGTACTGGAACCATTTGGCAGCTTTAGCACTGTCAAAATCAAGGTTGCTGAAAAAGGCCAAGATTTAGAAGACGACATTTCAAGGATTTTGACGACCAATCGCCTCTACCCACAATCAAAAATTCGCCTCGATGCCAACGGGGGCTTTTCAGTTGATCAAGCGACTGCACTGTTGCAAAAACTGGAGCACTTGCCCATCGAATACTTTGAGCAGCCGGTTGCAACAATCGAGGACCTTGTCGAACTCAGGTTCCTCATGAAGTCACGAGGCTTAAGCGTGAAGATTGCGGCGGACGAACTGATTAGAAAAGCTAGTGATCCAACGCTGGTTGCTGAGTCGGGAGCTGTTGACATTGCAGTTCTGAAGGTCCAACCACTTGGAGGCATCAAGAATTCGCTTGAGATCGCAAACCGAATGGACCTGGAGCCGGTTGTAAGTTCAGCACTTGAAACCAGTCTTGGAATTTCTCAGGGACTGTTCTTGGCCAGCCAGCTACCTAACCTGAACTACGCCTGCGGGTTGGGGACAGTATCGCTCCTCGAATCAGACATTGCTAAAAACCCGCTGATTCCAGTGAACGGCTTCCTGAATGTTCAGGAAATTGAATTAGATCAAGAAGCAGTCAGTGAACTAGCTGTTGATGGCGAACGCAGGGATTTCTGGCACAGGAGGTTAGACCGCTGCCTAGAGCTTTTATAGCCCTGAGTAAACGTGAAGGCCCTTGAAAAACAGGTTGACAATGGTGAAGTTGAAAATCACCGACAGGAATGCAACCAAACCAAGCCATGCGGCACGCTTACCACTCCAGCCCTTTGTTGCCATGGCGTGGAGGTAACCGGCATAGAGCACCCAAATAATGAAGGTCCAAACTTCTTTGGTGTCCCAACCCCAGTATCGATGCCACGCACGTTCTGCCCAGATGGCCCCGGCAATCAGAGTGAAGCTCCAGAGCACGAAGCCAACGACGTTGAATCGGTATGCAACTCGCTCCATTTGCAAAAGACTTGGGAACTTATCAAACAGCGCCTTGGCTTTTCCTGAGGCTTTCAGTAGATAGAAAATGTGAAGCCCGGCTGCAACCGAGAAGAATCCGGTTGCCATGATTGCCACGACCACGTGGATGACAAGCCAGTAACTCTGAAGCGCTGGCATAACAGTTTGCACCTCAACATAAAACAGCGAGACGGCGGCGAAGATGATTATCAACGCGAAACCAGAGATGAAAGTTGCAATGAACCTGAGGTCTTTGATTTTCAAGGCCGTCAGGTAAATCAACAGAATCAAGAAGGCGCCGCTGATTGAAAATTCATACATGTTCGCCCATGGCACGCGACCGGCAGCAATACCTCGCATCACAACACCGGCACCCAAAACCAACGTAGCAACCCCAAGCATCACGAAACCTGCTCGCTCACTGGTGCTCAACTTATCGCGCTCAACCTCTGTCGAAGCGTCGGTGGCAGTTGATAGCTTCACCAGCTGGAAGGAAAACAACACCAACGCAAGCGCCAAGAAAGCCATCGCCGACGAGACGAACAACAGTGAAAACTGCGACAGGGGCTCGTTCAAAACAACTTGGGTCATTTCTTAGCTCTCTTTTTCGATTTCGGTAACGATGTCTTGTAACACGTTTGGTAGGTCAGGATCATCCCGTCTTGACAAAGCTGCGTACTCAATTTTGCCACCGTCGAGCACCTTCACCCACACTCTTCTTCTCGGGACCATGAGAGACACCGCCATTGAACCAAGCGCCATGAGTGAAAAAATCAAAACCCAAATTCCCCCCGGGTTGTATGCGACATCCAGAGAGGCAAACCTGAGTAGCCCGTCGAACCTAACTGAGCCCAAGTTGTCCGGGAGCTCTGCCGACTGACCAACCTCAAGCTCGATCGCAGGCACCGCAGCATCACGCCCTGCGATTAGCTCCATGTTTGTGGTGTCAAGCGCATAAACATTTCGAGGGACACCTGAATCAAGACCCAGGTCACCGGTGTAGACATTCATTGTCAGCAAAGGTGAAATTGGATCTGGGTAAATCGAGGTGTAGGCGCCGGTTGTCAGCTTTTCAGCCGTTGGATAGAAAAATGCAATTATGCCAAGCTGCACTGGAAGGGCATCCGGGGCCTTGATTACTCCAAGCGAGGTCATGTTGTTGTCCTGTGGCAAAAAGACCACTGGGCCGGCGTAGGTGATGTTTCCCTCGCCGTCAAAGACAGTTACCACCGGTGCGAAACCATTCCCGGTGAGATAAACATTCGCACCCGCGGCTGCAAGGGGCTGATTCACTCGAACCTTTTCAGAAACTGTTTTGTCACCTAATTCGGCCGTAACCGAAGCGATGAAGTCAATTGGCTGGCCAATATTTGCCCTGTTCGCCAGATCGTAGATCACGTCAAATTCGTCTAGGGTCACGCTGAATGGCTCTAGCTGGCTTTCGTCAAAAAGGGCACCTGGCGAAAACGAGTCGTAGCTTGCAAGGTTGTTCACAAAAGTGTCGCCCTCAACCAAAACCCTTTGGCCAGAAAAACTCAAGCCTCCACCGGCGCCGACCGCGATTAGCACCCCGACCAATGAATAATGAAACAGCAGGTTTCCAGTTTCTTTCGCGTAGCCCTTTTCGGCACTTACCGACCCGTCCTGCTTTTCAACTCTGAAGCCACGTTTTTTCAAAATCTTGAAAGCAGTTTCCAAAACAGTTTCATTGCCTGCGCCGGTCAAGTACTGAGGCATGCGCTTCAGGCTTTTAGGCGTCTGCACCGGCTTTGCTCGAAGCGCTGCAAAGTGAATTTTGGTTCTAGGAAGAACGCACCCGGCCAAAGAAACAAATAACAAAATATAAATCGCGGAGAACCACACAGATGTGTAGACATCGAATAGCTGCAATGAGTCCAAGACCGCTGCCAAATCTGGATCGCTGTCATAAAAAACGGCAACGCCATTGGGGTCAGCACTTCTCTGCGGATAAACACTTCCTGGAACCGCTGCGATTGCCAAAAGCAGCAAAAGCAAAAGCGCATTTCGCATCGAGGTCAGCTGACGCCAGAACCACCTTGGCCAAAATGACAACTTAGAGAGGAAGCTGGAAGCCACTAGTCACCACCTGAAGCCAATTGGTGAATCTCATCCAGAGACCCGTCATCAACAAAACACCCACGACAATCAACATTCCGCCACCGACAAGATTAAAAGCTCTGATGTGCTTCTTGATAAAGCCCACTGATGATTTAGCCCAGTCAAAACCTGCAGCTATCAAAATAAATGGAATGCCAATTCCAAGCGAATAGACGGTCGCCAAAATTCCGCCGCGGACTGGATCGGCCGTGTCTGAGGCCAGAACCAAAACAGCAGAAAGAGTTGGCCCAATGCAGGGTGTCCACCCCAGCGCGAAGACAATGCCCAGAAACGGAGCACCTGCAAGACCAAGCTTCGGAGATATCTTCAACTTGAAGGTCCGCTGCAAGAAGCCCAGTTGACCAATCATGGCAAACCCAAACAGCACGACCAGGCCACCCAAGACAACCTGAATCCAAGGATTTCTGGCAATAAACAAGAGCCCAGCAGTTCCTGCCAAAACACCCAGCGAAACAAACACTGCCGTGAACCCCAACACAAACAACAGAGCCCCGGTCATGACTCTTGTCTTGGAGTTAGCAGAACCTGAAACGTAGCCGAGGTATCCGGGAACTAGAGGCAGGACGCACGGAGAAATAAACGTCACAATTCCAGCCAGCAAAGCCACCGGAATGGCAATTAGCATCGAACCGTGGAGCGCTATTTCTCCGGCGTTCATTCATCCACCACGGTCTGAATCAACGTGCGCAGAATCGAAGCTTCGATTCTGCCTAGAATTCTGGACGCCACTTTTCCATCTCGATCAATCACCACGGTTGTCGGAACCGCTTGAGGTGAGACGACGCCTGTGAATGCTAATGAAACCGTTCCGGATTGCGCATCCATAATTGAAGGAAACTCAATTCCAAACGCCCGATCAAAACTAAGGGCGGTTTCCGCAGTGTCCCTAACATTCACCCCAATAAATTCTGCTGCACCAGCAAACTCATCACTCAGCATGGCCAAATCTGGCGCCTCTGCTCGGCATGGTGCGCAAGCTGCATACCACCAGTTCAAAACCACAACATTTCCTGCGAACGCAGAGCTATCAAGTGCTTGTCCTGATTCGGTGACCCCTGCAAACGGCTCGTAGCTTGGCCTGGAGCCGAGTGCAAACTCAGTTACCGTGCCATCACCTGCGATGTAGTTTTTGTTGTCACCTGCTCGGAACTGGTCAGCAAGTGGATCATTCGCGCAACCGACAAGCAGTGCGACGGTCATCGACGCCACAACTCCCGCTTTCAAAAACTTCGCGAGCTTCAAACTGCACCGCCGTCAACAGCATCTGCGCTGTGCATGAGTCCAGGTTCTGTGTAATGAACTTCGGTCAGCTTGCCGTCGACAACCTCAAAGCTTGTGATCGATGAAAGCGAGCATCTTCTGCTGCTGGGGCTGTGAGGAAGCTTCAGACCGGCAGTAGATCGATAAAGCATCCAGATCGGCAACTGGTGCGAAACGATGACAACGTCGCCACTATCAACTGAATCCCAGGCTTCAAGAGCTGCCTGGTTCATGCGACTCGCAACCTGCTGGTATGGCTCACCCCAACTGGGGAGATTTGGGTTTCTCAGGTTGATCAAAAGACTCGGGTTTTTCAAGAATGCTTTTGGCGCAAGCTTGATGCCCTTGAATTTGTTCCAAGGTTCAATCACACGCTCATCAAGGTTGGCTTCAATGCCAAATGCCTTGGCAATTGGCATTGCCGACTGCTGAGTTCGAATTAGTGGCGAAGCTATTAGCCGCTTGATTTTTCTGCCCTGATCGGCAAGATTCTGGGCGGCCGCAGCAGCCATTTCATGGCCTCGCTCTGAAAGCTCAAAGCCTTCAATTCGCTCGTATAGAACGCCGCGGGGATTGAATACTTCTCCGTGGCGCACTAGGTGAAGACGAGAGGCGGGCATGAAACAAGTTTACCTTCGCTAAACTTGGCCGAAAGTGCCCATGCGCCAGATACTCAGAGGATTCTCAAAAATGTTAGACCGCAATTTAATCAGCTCCCTTTCCGCTTCAGAGGATGGGCCAGTGACCATCGGTGGCTGGGTCGAAACCCTCAGAGATCAGAAGCGCATTCAGTTCGTAATCATCCGAGACGAATCGGGCAGCGTGCAGGTCACCTACCCACGTCCAGCTGAAGAGGACGCACTGGCAGACCAAGTAAGTGCGCTTAGCCACGGATCCTTCGTAATCATTAAGGGTCAGCTGAAGCACGACGAGCGCGTCAAGCTAGGCGGCATTGAGATTCTTCTCGAAGGTTTAGAGGTTGTCGGGGCATCGCTTCCAGATAGCCCAATCGCAGATGACACATCGATTGACAAGCGCCTGGACTGGCGCTTCCTGGACTATCGCAGGCCTGAGCTTTCTCTCATGCTGAAAATTCAAACCACGATCGAAAAGACATGGCGCGAATACTGGCTAGCGAATAACTTCACCGAGATTCACTCCCCAAAACTAATGGGCTCCCCTTCAGAGTCACACGCAGAGCTATTCAAGCTTGAATACTTCGAAACCCATGCCTACCTGGCCCAAAGCCCACAGTTCTATAAGCAAATGTCTATGGCAGCAGGACTTGGAAAGGTATTTGAAATAGGACCTGTTTTCAGGGCTGACCCATCCTTTACCTCTCGGCATGCAACTGAGTTTGTCTCGGTCGACATGGAGATGAGCTGGATTGACTCTCATGAAGACGTCATGAACTTCCAAGAGCAGCTCATGGTGAATGCCATTCAGGCAGTCAAAGACAACCATGGGGCCGAAATCGAAGCGATTTACGGTTTCGAGGTCAAGGTTCCATCAAGACCATTCCCAAGAATTCCTTTGGCACAAGCTCACGAAATTGTGGAGGCCAGAGGTTATAAAGTTCCAAGACAGGACGGTGACCTAGACCCAGAGGGTGAGCGTCAAATTTCCGCTCACGTTGCAGAGGCCTTCGATCACGAGTTTGTCTTCCTAACCGACTACCCGAAGAACATTCGCCCGTTCTATCACATGCGTCACGAGGCTAACCCGGAGCTCACCAAGAGCTACGACTTGATCTGGAAGGGCACTGAGATTACCACCGGTGCTCAGCGTGAGCACCGTGTTGACATCCTCACCGAGCAGATAAAAGAAAAAGGTCTCGAGCCAGAAAGCTTGAGCGCTTACCTAGACTTCTTCCGCTACGGAGTTCCGCCCCACGGTGGTTTCGGCATGGGACTCACCAGGGTCCTGATGCTTCTGCTGAACCTCTCAAATATCAGAGAAGCAAGCTTCCTCTTTAGAGGTCCAAACCGCCTAGAGCCGTAAATACTTAACCCTCGGAGTCAAAGCCTGGAACGCCATCCAGGCCTGCAACGACGAACACAATTGCCAACAGGGTGGCCCAGAACAAAGTCGCAACCGAAATCGCAATGGAAGTCTTCAGCGGCTTAACTCCGGCGGCAACTGCCGCTAGGGCTGCGAACTGAGTGCCAATCACCAGTGGGCCAATTGCAGCCAGACCGTAGATTCCCCACTTGTCAAAAGACCGCTGTGCCTTCTTGAATTTTTCGGATTCGCCAGTTTTCCCCCGCAATGCCCGACGCTTGATTAGCCACGCTCTAATCTGGCTTGCTGCGTAGGCAAAGAGAAAGATGGTTGTTGTATTGCCGGCAACCGCAAAAACCACAGTCAATACCGGCGGGGATCCGAGCAAGATTGCCCCTGGCACCACGGCAATAGCTTCGAACCAAGGAATAGCCCCGAAGAGAAAGACTCCAATGAGACCTAGTTCTTCAAAGCTCATTAGTGTCTATCCATTTCAAGTCATAGCCTCAAGGCGGGCGTAAACCCTCTCGCTATCCAGCCTGAGAAATGCAATCTGCTTGTCATTCAGCAGCAGAACCGGTACCTCATCGGAGTACTTAGCCAAGAGTTCAGTGTCTTGATCGATGTCGATGGTCTCGATTGTGTAGGAGACACTTGGGTGCTCAGCACTGAACCTAGCGATGACCCCTGCCAAAACATCTTGAGCTTCGTCACACAGGTGACACCCGTGACGAGTTATTAATTCCAATTTAATTTCTTGGTTCATGAGCTAAATCCTAGAAGACAACCTGCGCCCAATAGACTGTGGCGATGACCTCGAATCAGAAACTTGATACCAAGAAGGTCGCAGCATTTTTTGATGTTGACAACACATTGGTGCGCGGTTCAACGCCAATTCTCTTTGGAAAAGTTGCGTTCCGTGGCGGCAGTATTAAGCGCCGAGTAATCTGGCGATTTGCTTTTGAACAAATGATGTTCGTTCGCCGCGGTGAAAAGACCAACACCTTGCAAGCGATCAAGGACCGTGCTCTCACCGTCACCAAAGGTTACGAGGTTAAAAATCTAGAGCCTCTTCTCAAAAAAGTTTATGAATCCGAAATCAGGCCCCGGCTGTGGCCTGAAACTGTAAAAGCCCTCAAGGAACACCTTGCCCAGGGCCACGAGGTCTGGTTGCTCACTGCAGCCCCCATAGAGCTTGCTCAGCTGATTGCCGATGACTTGGGAGCAACCGGAGCCCTTGGGACAATCGTCGGAAGAAAAGACGGTGTGCTGACCGGCGAGCTTGTCGGAGACCCCCTCCATGGCCAAGCGAAGCGTCAAGCAGCTAAGAAACTTGCAACTGAGCGCGGCATCAGCTTGAGTAAGTCCTGGGCCTATTCAGACTCCGTAAACGATCTACCTCTTTTGACGCTCGTAAAGCATGCGGTTGCAGTTAATCCGGACAAAGCGCTTACTCGCTATGCGGAGGCGGCCAACTGGGACATAGTCAGATTCAAAAAACGCGACCTCAAAGCCAAGCACTAAAAACATCCGTTAAATAAAAAACCCACCCGAAGGTGGGTTTGTTACTACTTCTTATTGCGACGCTGGTGGCGTGTCTTGCGAAGGTGCTTACGGTGCTTCTTCTTAGACAT
>JAQWUU010000046.1 GCA_029241985.1 Aquiluna sp.
CCCGAGTGACCTCCGTCACCGGTTGGGATAAAGTTAGCCATGGGTACTACCTTCCTAATTGGGGGATGTGTTACATGAGTAAAACCCTCTGAACCCCCGGCTTGCAGGCAAGCCATTCATCAGATTTTGTTTTTTTCCCGCTGGCTCGGCAAAAAGCCAACGAAACTTAGTTTTGGGCAAGAGAAACCTCCACCCCTGTTCCCGACAATGCATCGGTAAACGCATCATCAACATCGATGTTCGTCACAATTCGGTCAAAACCCGAAAAGCTGGCAAATTTAGCTGGGTAGGTCGATCCAAATTTTCCACTGTCAACCATGAGGATTCGCTCTTGAGAATTGGTCATCATTGTCTTTTTAACCAGGGCCTCGTCAGTGTCGAAAGCGGTAGCGCCGGCATCAAGTGAAAAACCGTTTGCTCCGATAAAGCTCACGCCGGCATTCAGCTCCCGAAGGTCATCACAGGTTTTTGCCCCAACGGCACTGAGGGTTGCAGGTCGAATTTTGCCGCCGAGTAGGTAGGTCTGAGTCGATGAGTCTGCGATCTTGCCAGCCAATGTCAAGTTGTTCGTGACGACCAGGAGCCCTGGCTTATTCATTAGGTGCGGTGCAAGGCACTCAGTTGTAGTTCCACCGTCCACGAAAATACATCCCTCGCTGGGGATAAAGGCTGCTGCAACATCTGCCAGCCGGCGCTTCTTACTCGGGTTCTGACCGTAGCGCTCAGGGATCGTGTATTCGTGGGCGAATCTGTCAAGAGAAATAGCGCCACCATGAACACGCCTGAGAACTCCTCGTCGCTGGAGAACATCTAAGTCTCTTCTAACGGTCTCTACGGCGACATCGAGGCTATTGGCTGCGATGTTGGCGTCAAGGCGGCCGTCGACGCGAGTCCACTCGCTGAGCTTCAGCCTGCGCTCTTCTGCCAACATCCTTGTTGCCTCCGAAATTGTTTGAATTCTTTGGTGTGATGTCAAATTAGCAGGGATTTCGCAGGAAAAGCGACCCAAGCGGGCAAAAAACCACAAAAAAAGGTAACAATTAGGTTACGCAGCCAACCGGTTTCTCTCATCTTGAACCAGCCGCCACCATAGATAAAACGACACCAAAGCGAAAAACGCCCACTCAACCGCGTAGAAGGCGGTCAGCCAATTAACCTCGACCGCCTCGCTTCTAATGTCGATTACGATATTGGCCGCCTCGAGATCAAGCCCTTCCGTCACAATCAAATAAATGGGAAAGCTGGCGATTGGTGCGGAACTGTAAAGGTTCACGAGCTGCGCCAAAGAGACTGAACCAAGAACGTTTTGTTCTTTGGTCAGAACCGGAGCCTCGCTCGGCTCTACATAGCCGGTGATTTGAAGATCTGTCGCTGCAAGCTTCGCAGCTGCAGCTTCCAATTCGGACTTGTCTTCAGAAAAAGCAATTGCCAGAGTCAAGCTCACGGGCTCACTGTTTACAATCGCGAAGGAGTTGGTAACTAGCCAGTAGCCCCTAACAGCAGAATCGCCTTGCAGCTGAAGGCGATCTTCGACTATGAAGGTGTTTTTCGGGTCTAGGAAAACTTCGACTTGAGCTAGTCGGTCAAATGCACCCGGTTCAATTCGACCCGGACCAGCAAGTTCCGCAAGTGGAACTGGTGCTAATTCCTCTTGACTTACGCCCACCACACTGAAAGTTCTTGCCAGCTGCCACTGCATCAAAAGCGAGAAGGTAATCGCCACCAGTGCCGCTACCGCGAGACCACCAACCCACTTGGGCTTTCTGGCGACTGAGAAAAAGCTGGGCTTCATCTACCGATAAGAATTCGCTACAACGTCAACGCGCTGGAATTCTTTCACATCTGAATAACCTGTTGTAGCCATTGAGCGTCGAAGTGCACCCAAGATGTTCATTGTTCCATCTGAAGTGTCGCTCGGGCCGGTGAGGATTTGCTCTAGTGGACCGTGAGAGCCCACCCACATTCTTTGACCTCGTGGAAGCGAAGCATTAACCGCCTCTGGACCCCAGTGCCAACCTTGGCCAGGTGCCTCAGCTGCTCTAGCAAGAACCGTTCCAAGCATCGCTGCATCTGCTCCGCAGGCAATTGCCTTGACCAGGTCACCCGAGGTTCCGAGACCACCATCGGCAATGACGTGGACATACCGCCCACCTGACTCATCCATATAGTCACGTCTCGCGGCTGCCACGTCTGCCACTGCCGTGGCCATGGGAGCATGAATTCCAAGTACTTTCCTGGTCGCGCTTGCCGCGCCACCACCGAAGCCAACCAAGACTCCGGCTGCGCCAGTGCGCATCAAATGCAGCGCCGCGGTGTAGGTAGCTGCGCCACCGACAATCACTGGGACATCCAGTTTGTAGATGAACTCTTTTAGGTTCAGTGCTTCTGTGTCCTTGGAAACGTGCTCGGCAGAAACAGTGTTTCCACGAATCACAAACATGTCCACACCAGAGCGCAAGACAACATCGGCGAATTCTGCCGTTCTCTGAGGAGAGAGAGCTCCTGCCACAGTTACTCCGGCAGCTCTGATTTCCTTGAGCCTTGCCTCGATGAGCTCTGCTTGAACAGGCTTCGCATAAACCCTCTGTAGAACAGCAGTGGCATCCTCATCCTTAGCGTTAGCGATCTCAGCAAATTGCTGAGTTGGGTCTTCATAGCGGGTCCATAGACCCTCAAGGTCTAGAACGCCCAGGCCGCCCATCTTTCCAAGGGCAACTACGGTTTCTGGGCTCATGGCTGAATCCGATGGCGCCGCGATGACAGGCATCTCAAACTGGAAAGCATCGATGCTCCAACCGGTTGAAACAACCTCGGGATCACGCGTGCGCCTGGTTGGGACAATGGCTATGTCATCAAAGGCGTAGCCGGTGACTGCGCGCTTGGATCTGCCGATTTCTACTTCATTCATTTTCTTTGCCTAACTAACGAGTGCCGTAGTTTGGTGCCTCGATGGTCATTTGGATATCGTGTGGGTGCGACTCGCGAAGCCCCGCTGCGGTAATCCTGACGAACTTACCGTTTTGCTGCAGTTCCGGAATGGTTGCGGCACCGACGTAGCCCATTGATGCACGAAGCCCACCAACCAATTGGTGAACAACAGTCGGAACCGTACCTCTATATGGGACTCTTCCTTCGATACCCTCTGGAACAAGTTTTTCTTCCTTTAGAACATCGTCCTGGAAGTAGCGATCCTTTGAGAATGATTGAGCTTGGCCACGCGATTGCATTGCCCCCAGCGAGCCCATACCGCGATAAGTCTTGAATTGCTTTCCACCTACATATGTAATGTCTCCTGGAGCCTCGTCAGTTCCGGCGAGTAAAGACCCAAGCATTACCGAATTGGCACCTGCAACCAAAGCCTTTGCGATGTCTCCTGAGTACTGCAGGCCTCCATCGGCAATCACTGGCACGCCGGCTTCTCTGGCTGCGAGCGCCGCCATGTGAACGGCAGTGATCTGAGGAACTCCCACTCCGGCAACAACGCGAGTGGTGCAAATCGAACCGGGACCAACGCCAACCTTCACACCGTCAGCACCCGCATCGACGATTGCCTGAGCACCGTCCCTGGTCGCTACGTTTCCACCAAGAATGTCGGTGTGCTTTGCAAATGGTTCCCGCTTGAGCTTCCTGATCATCTCCAACACCGCCGAGTTGTGGCCGTGGGCGGTATCAACGACCAGAATATCGACACCAGCTTCGACCAAAGCCATGGCCCTCTCCCAGCCGTCTGGACCGACTCCAACCGCCGCCCCGACCATTAGCCTGCCAGCGCCGTCCTTGGAAGCGTTCGGGTACTTTTCGCTTTTGTCGAAGTCTTTGACAGTAATTAGACCTTTTAGTTTTCCATTGTCATCAATCAGCGGAAGCTTTTCGATTCTGTGCTGTGCCAGGAGAGCCATCGCCTCATCTGGGTTGATTCCCGATTTTCCGACGATAAGTGGCATCTGGGTCATGACATCCTTGACCAAAGTCGTGGTCCGCTGGACCTCCATCACGAAGCGCATGTCGCGGTTGGTGACGATTCCAACCAACTTCCCATCCTCGTCGACAACGGGTAATCCAGAAACTCGGTACCTACCGCAGAGGTCATCAACCTCTTGGATGGTTGCGAAGGGTGTGGTTGTAACAGGGTGAGAAACCATTCCGGCTTCGCTGCGTTTGACTAAGTCCACCTGGTCAGCTTGCTGGTCTATTGAAAGGTTACGGTGAAGGATTCCCAATCCGCCCTGCCTAGCCATCGCAATTGCCATTCTGGATTCAGTTACCGTGTCCATTGGCGATGAGATGAGCGGGATGTTGATGCTGATGTTTCTAGACACCATTGTGGAGGTGCCGACACCCGAGGGAATCACATCGGATTTCCCGGGCATTAGGAGCACGTCGTCGTAAGTGAGGCCAATCAGGGAAAATGGGTCTGGCTGTTCCAAAATAACCTCGCAACGTAGATAGGTGAAGTAATCCCTCAAGTCTATCTTTCAATTCCAGCCAAGCGGAATCACAGTTTTTAGTTACAAAATGGTTTCAGGCATAACCATTAAAGTTGTGTGCTGGTAATCTTTTGCAATACCCTTTTGGGACAAACGTGAGCATAGGTGCTCACCAAGATATGGAGGACAGGTGAATTTCCTCTCCGTGGGCAATCCAAAACGTCTACTCAAACCCCTAATCATTCTCTTTACCGCACTAATCATTGGCCTCGGCTTGATGACACCTGCGCATGCCGACAGTGTCGGTGAGGAATTTGACTATGCGGTTGTAGGTAACGTAAAAGTCGAAGGCGAGCCCGTTGCAGGCGTGCGCATGACAGTGGAAGGTGGCGACTACAGCGCCTCCACAGTCACCGACGAAACAGGTAGCTGGCTTATCGGTGTTCCTGAAAAAAGTGAGTACTCGGTTACTATCGACGAATCAACTCTGCCTGCGGGTGTAATCGTTTTAGAGGGAGGGGTAACCCAAGAGGTCACTTTCAAACTCGGAGATCGGGTAGTGCAGAACTTCTTCATTGGTGAAGGCGAGCGCAATGAGGTCGCGTTCATTGACCAGGTGATCGCAAGGGTTATTTACGGAATCAACTTCGGCCTGATGCTCGGACTTGCCTCGGTTGGGCTTTCCCTAGTCTTTGGAACTACCGGCCTTTCAAACTTCGCCCACGGTGAAATGGTTACTTTTGGAGCGGTTGCTGCCCTAATTCTTGGTGTGTTCCTAGAACTTCCAATTTGGGTAGCTATTCCAGCGGCTGTTCTTCTATCAGCCGGCATGGGGTGGTCATTGGATGCCGGGTTGTGGAAACCCCTGCGAAGCCGAGGCCTCGGAATTATCCAGCTCATGATCGTATCAATTGGCTTGTCCTTGACTATGCGCTACATCATTCAGTTCTTTATCGGTGGTGGAACAGAGCAGCTTCCAGGATTTGACTCTCCCAAAATCAACCTCTTCGGCTCAGTTGCGCTGAGCGTCAATGACCTTTACTCAATGGGGATTTCGATAATCGTCATTGTCGCCTTCGCGTTCTGGCTGATGAAAACCAAGACTGGAAAAGCAACTAGGGCGATTTCTGACAATCCAGACCTTGCTGCGGCATCCGGAATTGACGTCGACAAGGTCATCAGGATTGTTTGGATCGTCTCTGCTGCAATGGCAGGTCTTGCGGGCGTGCTCTGGGCCTACTTCCGCCCGGGAATCAAATGGGACATGGGAACCCAGATTTTGCTTCTAATCTTCGCTGCGGTCACCCTTGGTGGACTTGGCACCGCGTTCGGTGCGCTGATTGGTGCGCTGATTGTTGGGTTGTTGGTTGAAACCTCCAGCCTCTTTATACCGTCCGACCTCAAATACGTTGCCGCCCTCGTAGTGCTAATTGGTGTACTACTGTTTAGGCCGCAGGGCATCATGGGTCGAAAACAGAGAATTGGATAGGAGGTAGCTCATGGACTGGGGAACAATCATAAATAACACCTTGGCCGGGTTACTAACACCGACCACAATTGCCTTCGCTCTTGCTGCGCTTGGGCTCGCAATGCACTTCGGTTTTGCCGGGCTTCTGAACTTCGGTATTGCCGGATTCATGGCCATCGGTGCCTACGGATACGCAATATCCGTATTGACTTTCGGCTTCCCGTGGTGGCTTGGAATGATTGTTGGAATTCTTGGCTCGATCGGCTTCGCTATTTTGCTGGGTGTTCCAACCCTCCGACTTAGAGGCGACTATCTAGCTATCGTTACAATTGCTGCAGCTGAGATTGCAAGGCTCTTGTTCTTGACTACTGCCTTCACAGATGTAACCGGTAGCGCCGACGGGCTGTTTGGTTACAACAAGGCTGGTGGCTTCACTGACGCGAATCCGTTCCCACCGGGAAGCTATGGTTTTGGACCCTGGACATACAACTCTGAAACACTTTGGGTAATCACATTTGGACTTGGTGTTCTAGCAATTTGTGTTTGGCTCCTCTGGGCCCTTATGCGCTCACCCTGGGGAAGAGTTATCAAGGGTATCCGTGAAGATGAAGACGCTATTCGAGCCCTTGGCAAGAATGTTTTTGCATACAAACTTCAGGCCCTGATCATTGGTGGCGTTTTCGGTGGCATGGGTGGAATCATCTACGCAGCCTTTGCAAACGTTTCGCCAGGCGTTTACGTGACTTCGATCACCTTCTTCATCTGGACTTCACTGCTCCTTGGAGGGGCGGCGACAATCTTTGGACCGGTAATCGGTGCGGTTATCTTCTGGACACTTCAGGCATTCCTTTCAAACATTCTGCCTGAGCTTTCCTCAAGCGGAATTCTTCCGGTTGACGGAACTCAAGCGGCAACGCTCAGGTTTGTGCTGGTGGGTATCGGCTTGATGCTCCTGGTTATCTACAGGCCTCAGGGTATTTTTGGCGACAAGAGGGAGATGACCTTTGTCAAATAACGAGACACCACAGAAAACTACCGGTCTTCACATCGGCAAGGCTGAGCCTGGCTGCAAGAAGAATGATCCGATGTTGGTAATTGACCACGTCAAAAAAACATTCGGTGGCCTAACAGCGGTTGACGTTGAGCACCTGGAGATTCCAAAGGGCGCCATCACCGCGCTAATTGGTCCAAACGGTGCCGGTAAGACGACTCTGTTTAACCTCCTCACAGGCTTCGACAGCCCAGACACTGGCACTTGGAGCTTCCTTGGGAAATCCCTGTCAGGTATTCCAAGCTTCAAAGTTGCTCAGATGGGCCAGGTTCGCACCTTCCAGCTGACCAAAGCGCTTAGCCTGCTAACTGTTCTGGACAACATGAAACTGGGAGCCAAAGACCAGGCTGGCGAAAGCATCTGGAAGGCACTGATTCCTGGCTTTTGGAAGAAGCAGGATAAAGATATTGAAGTTAAGGCTCTAGAGCTTCTGAAGCGCTTCAAGCTAGAAGAGAAGCAGGCCGACTTTGCGGCATCTCTTTCCGGAGGGCAGCGGAAGCTTCTTGAAATGGCTCGCGCACTAATGACCGACCCAGTTCTAGTCATGCTCGACGAGCCAATGGCCGGCGTAAACCCTGCGCTAACTCAATCTCTGCTGGAGCACGTCCTAAACCTAAAGAAGGACGGAATGACAGTCCTCTTTGTTGAGCACGACATGCACATGGTCCGCCACATCGCGGACTGGGTTGTCGTCATGGCGGAGGGCAAGGTTGTTGCCGAAGGTCCACCAGATGTCGTCATGAAGGAGCAGGCAGTTATCGACGCCTACCTTGGTGCTCACCAGGACACTGATCTGGGTGTCGTCACCGGAAGAATTGACACCATCAACGAGGAGAAGAACAAATGACCCGTGTTGTAGATGTCAAGGACCTAACCGCCGGCTACCTTCCCGGTGTAAACATCCTGAACAGTGCCAACCTCTATGCTGATAAAGGTGAGTTGATTGGAATCATCGGACCTAACGGTGCCGGTAAGTCAACTTTGTTGAAGGCAATATTTGGCCTGGTGAAGGTTCGTGAAGGATCAATCACTCTAAATGGCGAGAGCATCGTTGGCATGAAGCCAAACCAACTGGTAGCCAAGGGTGTTGGCTTCATACCTCAAAACAACAACGTCTTTCCTTCTTTGACCATTGAGGAGAACCTTCAAATGGGCATCTTCCAAGAACCAAAGCACTATGACGAGCGGCTTGAATTCGTTGTTTCCATCTTCGAAGAGCTGGGCAAGCGACTAAAGCAACGCGCCGGATCACTCTCCGGTGGCGAACGCCAAATGGTTGCAATGGGTAGGGCTCTGATGATGAACCCGGATGTGTTGCTGCTGGATGAGCCTTCAGCCGGCCTAAGTCCTGTTCGCCAGGACGAAGCATTCCTAAGAGTTTCAGAAATCAATAAGGCTGGAGTTACTTGCATCATGGTCGAGCAGAATGCTCGACGCTGCCTTCAGATTGCAGACCGAGGCTACGTGCTTGATCAGGGCACCGACGCCGTCACAGGCACCGGTAGGGAGCTCCTAAACGATCCTCAGGTCATTGGTCTCTACCTAGGAACTCTTGGC
>JAQWUU010000047.1 GCA_029241985.1 Aquiluna sp.
CGTGCTGACATGTTGCTCTTTTCTTTTTATTTACTGCTAGCCAGCGGCCAGCAGGGCACAGGCCCCAAGTGCCAAAACAATTCCGGCACCCTGTGACAGAGCTATTCGCTCTTTTAAAAACACTCTCGCAAGCAATATAGTTCCCACCGGATACAGAGCCGTTAGCACCGCTGCGATTGCTAGGGCACCGGATCTGGTCGCGATCAAGAAGGTCACGTTGCCAAGAACATCGCCCATTCCCGCAAGAATGACGAGGCCCGCGAGTTTCCAGTCGGTCAGCGACTCGATAAACGGCTTCGTTGGCTGGCGCAACCACAGGACAAGTAGCCCAGCGATCAGCAGCACCAGGCCAACTACGCGCATGACCACCAGGGCCGCCAGCCCAGAGTCGGACCCGGTTGAATCTAGGAAAACAAAGATGCCGGAGAAGCCAAGACCGGCGCCGATTGAGTAAACAAAGGCTGGCAGTGAGGGCAACTGAACCTTGTCGCCCGGCACAAAACCAACCAAGACCACTGCAATCAGGATCAAGATAACCGCGACAACGGCAAAACTCGAGAGTTCCTGTCCGGCAACCACATCGAAAATCACGGGTATCACGGCAGAAACAACTGCGGTGAGCGGACTGACAATTGAGATTGGGCCAAGTGCCAGCGCCGCATAGAGACAACTAATTGCAATTGCTGAGCAGACGCCGGCATAGATGCCGGCTTGAATTGTTTGGGCAGAGTAATCGGCTCCAACAAAGACGCTTAGAACAAGTGCGATTACCAACCCAACGCTAAAGGAGTAGGTGGTTGCTGCAACAGCGCGGATTCTTTTTGCCGCTAGCGCGCCAACGAAGTCTGCGTAGCCATAAGAAAAGGCGGATAGTAGGCCAAAAATTATGGTCACTATCCGCCTACTTCCTGGTGGCTCCGACCGGCGTCGATCCGGTGACCTAACGATTTTCAGTCGTTCGCTCTACCAACTGAGCTACAGAGCCAAGGAGCAAAACGCCCCTCCATTCGCCCTTGGCGAAGCGACCCTGACGAGACTTGAACTCGCGACCTCCGCCGTGACAGGGCGGCGCGCTAACCAACTGCGCTACAGGGCCAAATGGTACTACTGACATCGCCTGGTGACCCCAACGGGATTCGAACCCGTGCTGCCGCCGTGAAAGGGCGGTGTCCTAGGCCTCTAAACGATGGGGCCTGAAGAAAACGATATCAATTGCACCGAGGCATAACAATACTGGGCAAATGGGCTATTGCGCAACACTTAGGAAACCTTCAGGAATAACTTGAGGCTTGCCTTTACCATTATTGCTCGGAGGTATTTTGAAACTAGGTCGCAAGAAGTTGATTTCAGCACTTACCGGAGTGGGCATATTGCTCTCGGGAGTGCTGCTGTCGCCGGCCTATGCCGTGCCGGATTACCCCACCGCCGCTGAGGTTGCCAAGGCCAAAGCAGATGTTCAAACCAAAAAAGACATGGTTGAACGCATTGAAGGAATTCTAGAAACTCTTCAAGAAGAAGCAGATGCTCTCGAGATAGTCGCACTTCAAAAAAACGAGGCTTATAACCAGGCCACCGAGCAAGTGGCGCTAATGGCTGCAAAGGTCGAAGGCCTTGAAGCGCAAGTATTGCTGTCAGAGTCCCAGGCCGAAGACGCCAAGGTCCAGCTAGCCCAGATCGTGGGCAAAATGTACAGAGATCAAGCCAGTGGCAACATGACAATGGAGCTTTTCTTCAACCCCGCCAATGCTGAAGATTTGCTCTATCAATTGACAATGCAAGACATGATGGCGCAAAGAACTGGCGCCATCTATGACGCAGCACTGGAAAAGCAAACGCAGGCACAGGCTCTGGCTGAGGAACTAGACAGTGCAAAGGCGGAATTAGAGGGCATCGAGGCAGAAGCCAAGAAACTTTTTGAAGAGGCGAAGGCAGCAGCAGACGCAGTTATTGCAAAGGTCGCCGAATCTGAACGCCAGCGAGCAAACATGATGAGCCAGCTGGCAACACTGAAGGACACCGCAGCGGACCTTGAGCGCCAGCGAATCGAAGGCTTGGAAGCCGAGCGCAGGCAGAACCTAGTGAAGACTGCCCCCACTGCCCCAGAGCTCTACAGTGTTGGGGAGCCAAATTGGGCCGAGGTTGAGACTGCCATCGCGTTTGCTTCTGAGCAGCTGGGTGAAAGGTATGTTCTCGGAGGTTCAGGACCGAACGTTTGGGATTGCTCTGGAATCACAATGAAGGCCTACGCTGCAGCCGGTATCTACATCGGTTGGCACTCGGCTACCGCTCAATACAACGTGATGGCAAGCAAGCAAAAGCTGGTGCCCTTCCAGGATATCCAGCGAGGTGACCTGATTTGGTGGAGCAAAGAGCGAGCATTCTCCGGTGATAAGTATCACGTCGCCATTTACATGGGCGACGGCATGATGCTGGAAGCTCCGAACCCAGCCAGAACAGTTCGAATCGTTCCGGTTCGCTACGGTGAAATCTGGCCCTATGCCGGAAGGCCTAGCGCCTAGCGGCCACCACCACCGCCACCGCCACCGCCACCACCGGCACCGCCACCGCCACCGGCACCGCCCGAGGTGCTGGAGCCAAATGATGCAGTGGTTCCGGATGAGAGTGATTTCATCGTTCCTGCGAAGTGGGAGCTATTGATACTGGTAATCCAGAACGGTTGGTCATCCCCGTACTGCTCGCTGAGCTCTTTCGTCCATGCCTTACCAAGCCCCAAGAGGATTGCCCATGGGAGCAGCCTTTCGTGGAGTTTTAGATAGTCATCTTCGCCAACTCGAAGAGCGCCCGATGGAGACTGCAGATAGGCAAGTCGGTCACGCTCGGCCAGCTTCATATATATCTTCAAGCCCTTCAGGTGGTCTCTTGTCTCTGCGCCGAGGGCATTGAAGGGAGTTCTAGACATAAGCAAGGCCCCCACTGTGCCAAGGACTGGGAAGCCAGTCAGGGCCGTGTCCACCATCCAATTTCCATATCTATTCGAGAGCGATATGATTGCGAGGGTCAGCCCTGAAGCGCTCAGCACCAGAGAAGATATCACAAATAGCAGCCTTGGAGCCAGCGCTACCTTCATTGTGAAGGTGTCCTGAAAGCTGACTTTGAGTTGCTTGCCATATTTGACCAATCGCGCAGACAAGCTCTTGTTGCTCTTGGGTAGTTGAAGCTCGACTCCAATTTCGGGTAGCTGCCCGAACAGCGCCTTCAGCGCGACTACGTCATCATCTGAGAGCTGTATGTCTGATCTTGTAACACTCCAGCGTGATTTACGGATTTCTTTGAGATGTATCTTTCCGGCAACCGCAAGTTCCAGCAGCTTGGCCACCGGCAAGGCCCCGCCAGCCCCAAGCAGTTGCGATGCCATCTCAAGTGTTATCCCCTCAGGAGGAAGGTATTCAGCCACAATCGACTTTCGTCCCTTTGCGCCAGCCAAGACTCTCAAGTTGTATCGCAGAGCAAATGCAGCGCTTGCCAGCAACCCAGCAAATAATGGAATCAACAACCAATTGAGCGGGTAGTCAGCCGCGTCTCTGGTCAAGATCAAAAAAGTCCCCGGTTCAAAGGCGAGCGACACAGTCACGGTCTGATAAGCGCTCAGGTTTTGTTGCTCAACAAGCACAAGCACCGAGTCACCGGCGTCCGTGAATGTTAGCTCGCAGCGATTTGTATCACCCTCAAAACCGAAATAGCAAGCGGACTCTTCGCGCACTAAGCCAGCACTAGCATGGTCATCGACCTGGATTTGGGCTCGGACTGTTTCAAAGTCTTGACTCCATCCAGAGCCGTTGATATCCCAGTAGAACTCCTGAAAACCGGTGCTATCGGTGAAATCCCCAATCACATTTTTCTGCCGATAACTCAACACAAAGGTCTGAGCCCCATACAAAAACTCTCCCTTTGGAACCACGGAGTCCGCCGCTAAGTAGCCCGACTCTGAAAACGTTTCTAACGGCCTGTCGTTTCCGGCCCCGTCGGTGAGCGAAAGAATTTCCGTCTCCAGGGGCATTCGGTTATACCAAGAGGGCAAGTACCGAATCAAACCTCGGTTCTGGTCATACTCGGGAAAGACAGCAACCAAAGTTTCTTTTACTGCAAGAGTTGCAACTCCATCCTTGTCGGAGGAAATTTCAAATTCGGCGTCAAACGAGTCGAAGTAAAAATCGTCAACGGATGCTTGAGCTCCCAGCGGGAGCAGCCAGATTGCCAAAAATGCGGCTAGTGTGCTGCTGAAGAATTTAATGCTTGAAGTTGGCATAGGCGGCTTCGATAACCTTTTCGGTCTTTTCTTTGCCTTCCCAGCCTTGAATCTTTACCCATTTGCCCGGCTCAAGATCCTTATAGTGAGAAAAAAAGTGTTCGATTTCATCGAGAGTTTGCTTCGGGACATCTTTTAGGTCTTGAATGTGCTCCCAGCGAGGGTCCTTTGCTGGCACGCAAACAACCTTCTCGTCCACGCCACCATCGTCTTCCATCACCAGCATGCCCACCGCTCGCACCTTCACGCCAACGCCAGGAAACAGCGGGTACTCAAGCAGGACAAGAGCGTCTAGCGGGTCGCCGTCGCCGCCAAGCGTGTTTTCGAAGAAGCCGTAGTCGGTCGGATAAACAAAAGGTGTGAACAGCACACGGTCCAGATAGACCCGTCCTGATTCGTGGTCAACCTCATATTTGTTTCTAGAACCGCGCGGAATCTCAATAACTACGTCGTATGCCAAGGCTTCTCCTCAATAGGCTTAGAGAAAAGATTAGCGAATTGAGAGCCATGGTTTTGAGAAATCGACTTACTCCGGCGGTTGCCGATGTTCGTCGAGCCGTTCGAGAAGCTCTAATTCCACTGCAGCTTGAACCCGAATCAAGAATTTTGATTGCCTGCTCCGGAGGACCTGACTCATTGGCACTGGCTGCGGCAGCAATCTTTGAGGCCCCAAAACTTGGCTTGACTGTTGCGGCCTGCATCGTTGATCACGGTCTGCAAAAAGGGTCTGCTGACGTGGCAAGCCAAACTCTTCAAAAGCTTGAAGAACTTGGTCTTGACCCAGTAGTAATCGAAACGGTCAGCGTTCCTGAAAACTCCAGCGGTCCAGAGGCAGCCGCAAGAACCGTGAGGTATCTAGCGCTTGAGCGAGCGCGAAAGCTTATTGGAGCAGAGCTAATTCTTCTTGGCCACAACCTCGAAGATCAGGCGGAGACGGTGTTGCTTGGGCTGGCCAGGGGCTCAGGCCTCAAGTCAATTTCTGGCATGCCAGCATTCGACGCCGAGCGCAAGCTGCTGCGGCCACTTATTGGGATAAAGCGAGAAACACTTCGCCAGAGCTGTGCCGACCAAGAGATTGAATTCTGGGATGATCCACATAACCAAGACCCGCGCTTTACGAGAGTGAGAATCAGAAATCTGCTCGACACTCTGGAACAGGAAGTTGGCCCGGGTTTTGCAGAGGCGCTTTCTAGGACCGCAGATATTGCGGCGGAGTCAGAAGATGCCATGGCAGCAGCAGCGTCCGAAATGATGCAAGTGGCCGTGAAATTGGAGTCCGATGGCAAATACTCGGTTTCAATTTCAGCCTGTGAAAAAATGCCGCACGGGATTAGACGAAAACTGCTTTTCGAGCTGGCCGTTCAAGCAGGCGCCAAGAGTGTGAGCCGCACGCAGGTGCTTGGAATTGACGAACTTATTACGAATTGGCACGGACAAAACAAGCTGGTTCTTTCTGGCATTACAGTAGAACGCGTAAACCAACAGCTTGTATTTACGGGCCAGTAAACCAACTAACGCGGGAGCTATTTAGTGCTAGCGAATCACCCTGACATCACCGAAGTCCTTCTAACCGCGGAGCAAATAACTGTCCGAATCGCAGAATTGGCAGTTGAGCTGGACAAATTTTATGCGGATAAAGACCCGCTGTTGGTGGGCGTCCTAAAGGGTGCGGTGCCATTCATGGCAGACCTTTCAAGGGCAATGCAGCTTTCCACATCCCAAGACTGGATGGCGGTTTCTTCTTACGGCTCTGGAACTACGTCGTCGGGAGTCGTGAGAATCCTGAAGGATTTGGACACTGATTTGACTGACCGCAATGTTCTGATTGTTGAAGACATTATTGATTCGGGACTAACTCTTTCGTGGCTAACAACAAACCTTGCCAACCGTGGGGCTAAATCCGTTGAGGTTGTGACGCTCTTGCGCAAGCCGGATGCTGCCAAAGTGGAAATAGATGTCCGCTGGGTGGGCTTTGATATCCCAAGTGACTTCGTAGTCGGTTACGGACTTGATTACAACGAGCGCTATAGATCATTGGACGGAGTTGGCATCTTGTCACCTTCGGTTTACTCATAGGACCTGGATAGCTAGAAATGGACAGCAAGATCAAAGAGACCAAAGAGACTGAAGAAGCGCCAAAAGAAGCTGCCAAAGAAAAAGGCAAGCCCAAAGTAAAGCAGCCGATGACCTTTAAGCGCTTCTTGCGCGGCCCGTGGTTGTGGATTGCGCTGGCTCTATCAGTAGTGCTAATCGGAACTAGCTTGATCGGCTCGCAACAGTACGTGAAGGTTGATACCCAAGTCGGTTTGGAAATGATTCAATCAGGTGCTGCCGAAACGGTCACTATTTTGGACGGTAGCCAGCGCGTTGACGTCACCCTCAGAAACGCTGACCCAGAATTCGGAACAGACGTCCAGTTCTACTTTGTTTCAGGTCGTGCCGACACGGTTGCCGACATTGTCGCTGACTCGCAGATTTCTGGTGGCTGGACTGACGAGGTTCCATCCACTCCTTGGATACTCGCCATTTTGGGCTCCTTGCTACCCTTCATCATCATTCTTGGTCTGTTCTGGTTCCTGATGTCTTCGATGTCAGGCGGGGGGCGCGGGGTCATGCAGTTTGGCAAGTCGAAAGCCAAAATGGTCACAAAGGAAACCTCGAACACCACCTTTGAAGATGTTGCAGGTATTGAAGAAGCTCTGGAAGAGCTGACAGAGCTAAAAGACTTCTTGAAAAACCCAAAGAAATTTCAAGACATGGGCGCAAAGATTCCAAAGGGAGTCCTGCTGTATGGGCCTCCGGGAACCGGTAAAACCCTTATTGCCAAGGCTGTTGCCGGCGAAGCCGGAGTGCCATTCTTTTCAATTTCAGGTTCTGACTTTGTGGAGATGTTTGTCGGAGTAGGTGCATCCAGAGTTAGAGACCTATTCGAGCAGGCAAAGCAAGCCTCACCTGCAATTATTTTCGTTGACGAGATTGATGCCGTTGGTCGACACCGTGGAACTGGAATCGGTGGCGGAAATGATGAACGTGAACAGACGTTGAACCAGCTATTGGTTGAGATGGATGGTTTTGACACCAGCACGAACGTGATCTTGATTGCGGCAACCAACCGCCCAGATGTTCTAGATCCGGCGCTATTGAGACCAGGCCGTTTTGATCGCCAGGTTGGCGTTGGAGCTCCAGACCTGAAGGGTCGCGAGCAGATTCTGAAGGTTCACTCAAAGTCCAAGCCAATCGCAGAGGGTGTTGACTTGAGCTTGATCGCAAGAAGGACTCCTGGCTTCACAGGCGCAGACCTTGCAAACGTTTTGAATGAATCTGCACTTTTGGCAGCAAGGTTGAACCGAACCGAAATCACCGATGACATCATCGATGAGGCAATCGATCGAGTCATCGGTGGTCCACAGAAGAAGTCTTCAATCATGAAAGACCAGGAACGACTGGTCACCGCCTATCACGAGGCTGGCCACGCACTAGTCGCAGGGGCATGTAACTACTCAGACCCGGTTACCAAAATCACCATTCTTCCAAGAGGCCGAGCTCTCGGTTACACAATGGTGATGCCGATGGAAGATCGCTACTCAATCAGTCGCAACCAGCTGCTCGATCAGATCGCATATGCCATGGGTGGCCGCATGGCAGAAGAGATTGTTTTCAAAGACCCAACTACCGGTGCTTCGAACGACTTTGAAAAAGCGACCAGCATTGCCAGAACCATGGTCACCAAATATGGAATGAGCCAGAAAATCGGTGCAATTTCTCTTGGCAGTGGAAGCTCAGAACCATTTTTGGGTCGTGAGCTTGCAACCCACTCGAGCTACTCAAACGAGATGGCTCAGCAGGTCGATGCCGAGGTCAGTGCAATTCTAGATCGGGCTTTGGACGAGGCTTATAAGGCACTGACTCTGAACCGAGTCGTCTTGGACAAGCTTGCCAAAGTGCTGCTTGAAAAAGAGACCCTGAATCAAGATGAAATCGCAAAGATCTTCAAGACCGTGAAGAAGATTCCTGCGAGGACCACGTGGCGCTCTTCGACCAAGCGAACCGGAACCAATGAGGGCCCAATTACGGTTCCGAAGCGTAAAACTGTTCAGCTTGAAGCTCTTCCTGAAAAGGTAGAACCGGCTCAGGAAAATGCAGACCGACAGGATTAAGAAAGCGGTCGTAGAACTGCTTGAGGCCATTGGCGAAGACCCAAACCGGGAGGCGCTAAGAAATACCCCAACCAAGGTTGCTGAAGCTTACGCATCATTCTTTAGGGGTGTCGGGGTCGATCCAAAATCAGTAATCGGCGATACCTTTCCGGCTGTAAACGCAGAGGCAGTAGTTCTAAAGGACATCGAACTTGTGTCGATCTGTGAGCACCACCTGCTGCCTTTCACGGGATTCGCTCACATTGCATACCTGCCTGATCAAAAGCTCGCTGGACTTGGAAGGCTTGCCAGTGTGATTGAGGTCCTTGCCGCCCGGCCACAGCTGCAAGAGAATCTGACAGCGCAGGTCGCCGATGCTCTTGAAGAGGTTTTGGGCGCAAAGGGTGTTCTGGTTGTAATTGAGGCTAGGCACCAGTGCGTTGCGGCAAGAGGCGCCAGGCAGCCAGAAGTGAACACAATCACCATGGCATCCCGTGGTGTGTATGAAGAGCCAGTAAATCGCGCCGAAGTACTTGGGCTAATAAACAGACAATCATGACCGACTGGCAAAAACCGAAGTTGATGGGTGTTCTGAACATCACCCCTGATTCCTTTAGCGATGGTGGACAATTCACAAGCATCGAGGCAGCGCTTGCGCAGGCTGAGATGCTGATGGTCCAAGGTGCTCAGATAATCGATGTCGGTGGTGAATCGACCAGGCCTGGAGCTGACAGGGTAACCCTTGAAACCGAGCAGGGCCGAGTGCTGCCAGTGATTGCTGCCATCAGTCAAAAATTTGATGTTGATATTTCGATCGACACCATGAACAGCGAAACTGCGAGAAAGGCCGTGGAGGCTGGCGCCAGAATCGTAAATGATATTTCTGGAGGGCTAGCAGATCCGGAAATGTTTAGCTCCATTCAAGATCTTGATTGCCAGTATGTGCTGGGCCACTGGCGAGGCCATTCGGACCAGATGGATTCGCGTGCTGTCTATTCTGATGTCGCACGCGAGGTCGTGGCCGAGCTAGCTGAACAGGTTGCAATGGCCGTTGCCAGTGGCATCAGTCGCGACAGAATCATTGTCGACCCTGGACTCGGCTTTGCAAAGGACATTCACCACAACTGGGACCTAGCGAACAGGCTCGATGAGCTTCAAAAACTAGGCCTGCCAGTGTTGGTTGGCGCGTCCAGAAAACGGTTCATAGCTCATGCGCTGTCGCCGAATGATCCTTCATCAGTTTCGATGCCGAGGCGTGATCTGGCAACAGCTGTCTTGACAGCACTTCTACTTCAGCGAAAACTATGGGGTGTAAGGGTTCATGACGTCCAGGCGACCAGCGATGCAATTTCTATCGTGCAGGCCCTAAAGCGACAGGAGGGCTAGCTTGATTTACAAGATAAGAATCGATGGCCTTGAGTCGTTTGCCTACCACGGCGTTTTGGAACATGAAAAAAACTACGGCCAAACCTTTTTCTTTGATATTCATCTTGATGTTGATGCCGGGCTAGAAGATTCAATTGACGCAACTGTTTCCTATGCTGCGATTGCTGATCTGGCAACCGAACTTTCTGCCAGGTCACGCTTCGACCTGATTGAGTCTTTAGCCAGCGCTATCGCCAGGGCAGTTTTGAAATACGATCCTAGGATTCTCCGCACCACTGTCACAGTTCACAAACCCTCTGCCCCTCTCGGTAAGAACTTCAAGGATGTTTCAGTCACTGTCTCTGGTTCGCGAGATGAAAACTAGGGCTGTCATCGCCCTGGGAGCAAACCTGGGCGAAAAAGAAAAAGCGATAAAAAAAGCCCAAAAGCAAATCGGCAAAATTCGAGGCGTAGAAGCGATTTCTCACTCCAACCAATACCACTCAAAGGCCGTCACGGAAACTGGTATTGATGAAGACCAGCCTGAATATGTCAACGCAGTAACAATTATTGAAACGAAGCTAAGTGCCAAGAAGCTGCTATCCAGGCTGAATGACATTGAGAACAACTTCGGCCGGATCCGTCTTGCGCGCTGGGCGCCAAGAACGCTCGACCTAGACATCATCACTTATGGGCATAGCCTGATTGAAACTAACTCGCTTGTTATCCCGCATCCAAGGGCTTTTCAGCGTGCATTTGTTTTGATTCCCTGGTTGGAGCTTGATCCGGAGGCAGTAATACCTGGAATGGGTTCGGTGGCTGAAATCGCCAAAGACATGGCGGACCAGGTTTGGGTGGCGTCTTGAACGCGGCTCTTGCTAGGCAGCTGACTATTTTTTCATTGGTCGGCTTGATAATTGGGCTCTCGGGCGCTCAGCTAACTGCAGGTTTTGGTCTAGCGTTCCCATCAAGCCCAGAAACTCTGATGGTCACTTTGGTGGTGCTTGGTGTTGCAAACTACGCGGCGAGCTATCCGATTTATATCTACCGCAAGCAGGTGTTGCAAGCCAAAGACGGTAAGAGACCTGCAAGGCCAAACCCGTTTTATGCAGTGAGGGTTTTGATCTTGGCTCGAGCAAGCACTCTGACCGGCGGCCTATTCATCGGCTGGCATTTGGGACTGCTTAGCTGGCTGGTTTTGTTCAGCGTTGCACCTGCCGAATTGGTATCGACAAGTGCCCTCGGGCTGTTGGCTTCCTTGGTGCTACTTGCTGGTGGCTTGCTGTCACAGTGGAATTGCAAGAGCCCACCGCAGTCAGATGCAGACTCAGAAAGCGTGAACTAAATGAAGATTGGTGTGATTGGTGATGCCCCGGCAGGCCCGGTGCTCGCGAAAGCTTGGGCTGCAGCGGGACATCAGTTAATCGGTGTATTCGTAGAAAGCCCAGAGGCTATTGAACGGATTGAAGCGCTACTTCCGGATGTTCCAATCGCAAACATGGCCGCGGTAGTTGAAGATGCTGATTTGGTCCTGCTCGCTATCCCGAGCAATGACATTGAAATAACCTGCGCGGGTCTCGCCGACCTGGGGCTCTTCGGCCCAAAGAAAATCGTCGTTCACCTGTCTCCACTAAAGGGGTACGAGGCGTTAGCGGACGCTGCCAGATTTGGAGCTATCCCAATCGCCCTGCATCCGGTGATGCACTTCACTGGAACCACGATGGACCTCACGGTTTTGAAGAACACCTCGATCGCCGTTAGCGCACCGGAGCCATTGACTCCGATTGCGCATGCACTCGCAATTGAACTGGGGGCCGAACCAGTTCTAGTACTGGAGCACCAGCGGGCCGCTTATGCCGAAGCATTTGGCGTTGCGAGCAGCTTCTCTTCGCTGGTGGTTCAGCAAGCGATTGGCATTTTGGAAGAGGCAGAAATTGAAAACCCCGCCAGACTTATAGCACCGGTTGTTAGAAGTGCAGTTGAACTTGCTCTTTTTCAACCGGTTGCGAAAATTGATCCGGAGGACGCCTTCTAATGCAGCTTGCACACACGATCGCAGAACTAAACCAAGCGCTGGCATCTGCAGATGCAGACGGCAAACGAGTGGGCTTTGTCCCAACCATGGGAGCACTTCACGCAGGGCACCTGTCGCTTGTTAAAAAGGCTCAAGAGCTGGACCTCTTTGTAGTGGTTTCGGTTTTTGTGAACCCCAGGCAGTTTGGGCATGGCGATGACCTAACCAACTATCCCCGCACGTTGGGCGTTGACGCCAGGGTGTTGACGGATGCTGGAGTTGATATCTTGTTCGCGCCAAGCGGCAGTGAGGTTTACCCGAGCTCCGGCGTGGAGGAAATATCCGCTGGGGAGTTGGGCAATAGGTTCGAGGGCGCTTCAAGGCCGGGCCACTTCGACGGCATGCTCACCGTGGTGAACAGACTTTTCAATCTTGTCCAGCCTGATGTCGCATTCTTCGGTTCTAAAGATGCCCAGCAGTTGGTTTTGGTTTCACAAATGGTGAAGCGGCAAGTTGCCAATGGGGACCGCGAGCCAATCAAAATCGTGGCCTGTGACACAGTGCGAGATGAGTCGGGACTTGCTCTATCCAGCCGCAACCAAAGAATTGCAAGGGACTTGTTGCCGGCAGCCCAGACAATTAGCACAGCACTTTTTGCCGGATCTAAGAAACCCAGCAAACAGGCCTGTATTGAGGCCGCAAAGGCTGAACTTGACCCGAAGATTAGACTTGACTACATAGAACTTGTAAATCCGGACACTTTTGAAGTTGTCGAAAGCTGCGAAGGCTCCAGAATGGTGATCGCAGCTCGGGTAGGCGAGGTCCGATTAATCGATAATTTATTGCTAGGTGGTTTTGCGTGAGCGAAGAGTATGAAGACGTAGACGTCCCAGAGCAGATTGCTGTTCGGATGGAAAAGCGCGAGCAGCTTCTAAAAAGCTCCGCGGCTTACCCGGTGACTTTGCCTATCACTCACACCATTGAGGCCACAAAAGCCCACTACCCAAACCTCGAGGCAGACATCGCAACAGGTGATGTTGTTGGGCTTGCAGGCCGGATCATGTTTCTTCGCAACACTGGAAAACTCTGCTTTGCAACTTTGCAATCTGGAACCGGTGAACGAATTCAGGCAATGATCAGTCTGGACAAGGCAGGCCAAGACCAGCTAGACAGCTGGAAAGAGCTTGTTGATCTAGGCGACCATGTTTTTGTCGAGGGTGAGGTAATCACCTCTAAGCGCGGAGAACTAAGTGTTTTGGCCAGCAAGTGGCTTATGGCTGCAAAGACTCTTCGGCCGCTTCCAAACTTGCACAACGAACTCGGAGAAGAGTTCCGGGTTCGTCATCGCTACATCGATTTGATTGTTCGCGATCGTGCCCGCGAGGTTGTGAAAATAAGGTCCCAGGTCATGCAGTCGCTAAGGGCTACTTTTGCAAACCGCGCTTTCATGGAGGTTGAAACTCCAATGTTGCAGGTGATGCACGGTGGAGCTTCTGCCAGGCCTTTCAAGACTCACTCAAATGCTTTTGACACCGAACTTTTCTTGAGAATTGCTCCAGAGCTGTTTCTAAAGCGCGCCGTCGTTGGTGGCTTGGAGAGAGTTTTTGAAATCAACCGAAACTTCAGAAACGAGGGTGCTGACCGCACCCACTCACCTGAGTTTGCAATGCTCGAGGCCTATGAGGCCTACGGTGATTACAACACCATGATGGACTTGACCCAAGAGCTAATCCAGAATGCCGCTTCCGATGTCTTTGGGACACACGTTGTCGAATTGGATGACGGGACTGTGAACGACCTGAGCGGCTCATGGCCAAGAATCTCAATGTATGAATCTTTGTCGGAGGCCTCTGGGGTGAAAATCACCCCAGAAACTTCGCTGGATGATCTAAAAAAGATGGCATCCAAAGAGGGGATCGAAATCGATCACCCACTTCACGGTAAGTATGTTGAAGAACTTTGGGAGCACTTCGTAAAGTCTGGGCTTACCTCCCCAACCTTTGTGATCGACTTCCCAGTCGACACCTCCCCGCTCACCAGAGACCACCGCAGCAAGGAATCTGTCGTTGAGAAATGGGATCTTTACATCAACGGGTTCGAGCAAGCCACCGGTTACTCCGAGCTTGTTGATCCAGTGGTTCAGCGTGAGCGTTTTGTGGCTCAGGCTGCACTTGGAGCAACCGGAGACCCAGAAGCGATGAAGCTTGACGAAGAATTCTTGAAGGCACTCGAGTTTGGAATGCCACCGTCGGGTGGAATGGGACTGGGGATCGACAGGTTGCTCATGGCATTGACCGGTCTTGGAATCAGGGAAACAATTTTGTTCCCACTAGTGAAGTAGGCGAATTTAGATGACCTTTCTGGAAGGCCTTGCGGATGTCTTGATATCCCTGATTCCGCCTGCTCTGATGGGTGTAATTTTCTGGCTCATGCTTCGTTCTATTCTTCGGGCCGACAGGGGCGAGCGCGAGGTCTATCAGAAGATCGAAGCAGAAGAGCGCGAAAAGCGCGCTAACGCCTTGGGCGAACAGCCCTAGTTTTGTGTGGGGGTTAGTTCTACCATCTTCATAACGCATTGTGAAAGGTAGCTAACTTGTTCGAGAAATTCACCGACAAGGCTCGCAGGGTTGTTGTGCTGGCTCAAGAAGAGGCAAAGCTTCTAAACCACAACTACATCGGCACTGAGCACATTCTGCTCGGACTGATCCACGAGGGTGAGGGTGTTGCAGCAAAGGCACTCGAGGCTCTGGGCATCAACCTAGAACAGGTTCGCGAGCAGGTCCAGGACATCATCGGTCAGGGCCAGCAGGCTCCGTCCGGTCACATCCCCTTCACTCCGCGCGCAAAGAAAGTTTTGGAGCTAAGCCTCCGTGAAGCACTTCAGCTTGGCCACAGCTACATTGGCACCGAGCACTTGCTGCTTGGTTTGATCCGCGAAGGCGAAGGCGTTGCCGCACAGGTACTTACCAAGTTGGGCGCAGATACAAATAAGGTTCGCCAGCAGGTAATTCAATTGCTGTCTGGCTTCCAGGGCAAAGAGTCAGTCTCGGTTGGTGGAGAGAACCAGCCACAGGCGAAGGGCTCGCAAATTTTGGACCAGTACGGTCGAAACCTCACTCAGGCAGCTGCTGAGGGAAAGCTTGACCCAGTTGTCGGTCGAGAGCGCGAAACCGAGCGCGTGATGCAGATTCTTTCCAGAAGGACCAAGAACAACCCGATATTGATCGGTGAGCCAGGTGTCGGTAAGACTGCTGTGGTTGAAGGTTTGGCAATTGCGATTGTGGCAGGCAACGTTCCTGAAACTCTTCGTGGCAAGCAGCTCTACACCCTAGACATGGGCAGCTTGATCGCCGGATCCAGGTACCGAGGCGACTTTGAGGAAAGACTCAAAAAGGTCACCAAGGAAATCCGCACTCGGGGCGACATCATCACTTTCATCGACGAGATTCACACTCTTGTTGGTGCTGGAGCTGCTGAAGGAGCAATAGACGCAGCCTCCATCCTGAAGCCAATGCTTGCAAGGGGAGAGCTGCAGACAATTGGTGCTACAACACTTGACGAGTACCGCAAGCACTTTGAAAAAGATGCGGCCCTTGTGCGCAGGTTCCAGACTGTTCAGGTAGCAGAACCGACTCCGGCATTGGCGATCAATATTCTGAAGGGTCTTCGCGATCGCTACGAGGCTCACCACAAGGTCTCAATCACCGACGGCGCAATTGTGGCAGCCGTATCAATGTCAGATAGATATGTCAGCGATCGTTTTTTGCCGGACAAGGCGATTGACCTGATCGATGAAGCAGGAGCAAGGCTTCGCCTAAGCTTCCTGTCCGCTCCTCCGGAGCTTCGCGAGATGGAAGAAAAAGTCGAAGTTGTTCGAAAGGCCAAGGAGCAAGCAATTGCTGCCCAGGACTTTGAGGCAGCAGCCTCAAAGCGCGACGAAGAGAAGAAGCTCACCGCCGAGAAAGTTCGCATGGAGAAAGAATTCCGTGACGGAACAATTGAGAAGCCGGGCATCGTGGACGAAGGGCTGATTGCCGAAGTTCTTGCCCAGGCAACGGGTATTCCAGTATTCAAGCTCGGCGAGGAAGAGGGCGCAAAGCTCATCTACATGGAGCAGGAGCTCCACAACCGCGTGGTTGGCCAGGAGCAGGCAATTGCTGCGCTGTCCAAGACCATTAGGCGCCAGCGTGCTGGCCTGAAGGACCCAAAGCGCCCATCAGGTTCATTCATCTTTGCCGGTCCGACAGGAGTCGGAAAGACCGAGCTTGCCAAAGCACTTGCAGAGTTCTTGTTCGACGATGAAGACGCCCTGATTGCGCTTGACATGAGCGAGTATGGCGAAAAGCACACCGTATCGCGGTTGTTTGGTGCCCCTCCGGGGTTCGTAGGTTATGACGAGGGCGGCCAGTTGACCGAGAAGATTAGGCGCAAGCCATTCTCGGTTGTGCTGTTTGACGAGATCGAAAAGGCCCACCCGGATATTTTCAACTCACTGCTGCAGATTCTCGAGGAAGGTCGCCTAACAGACGGCCAGGGAAGAGTCGTTGACTTTAAAAACACGATCATCATCATGACGACAAACCTTGGTACTCGTGAGATTACCCGTGGCGCGCTTGGCTTCACTCTTGAGGGTGACTCGAAGAACGACTACGACCAGATGAAGGCACGCGTGAACGAGGAGCTGAAGAAGAACTTCAAGCCTGAGTTCCTAAACCGTGTCGATGACGTCATCGTGTTCCCACAGCTAAACCGTGAGGAGCTGTTGCAAATTGTCGATCTATTCGTGAAGCGCCTCCAGATTCGTTTGGACGAGCGCGATCTGCACCTGACTCTGACAACCTCTGCGAAGGAGCGACTAATCGAGCTCGGTTACGAACCTTCGATGGGTGCTAGGCCATTGCGCAGAGCGGTTCAGCGAGAGATCGAAGACGCCATTTCAGAGCGAATCCTGACTGGAGATATCGGCTCAGCCCAGGACATTCTGGTCGATTTCCTAGAGGGTGAATTCACCTTCGTTTCAAACACCAGGGAAGATCAAGCGGCAACGAAGTCTTGACCGAAATCCAGAAGTATGAGGTAGCCAGGACCTATAAGGGTTTTGAGGTTCGCGACTACGCTCCTTTCATCACTGTCTCCACGCTGGAATCGGGCAACATGTCCTCCGCTGGTAATCAGGCGTTTAGAAAACTTGCAGGCTACATCTTCGGGGGTAACTCTGAATCAAAGTCCATAGCAATGACAGCACCCGTCACTGAAAAGCCAACGAAAGATGGTTTTGAGGTGTCGTTTGTGATGCCCGCTGATATGAAATTGCCAGACATGCCAAAACCACAGCGTGAGAATCTCAAGATCACTGAGCATGAGGCCACCAAGATGGCTGCTATTCGCTTCACGGGGACAATCGGAATGGCATCCTTTGAAACCAATGAGCGCAAGCTAAAGGAGCTACTCGATGCCGAGGGGATTGAGTATGACCCGGTGCCGATTTATGCTCGCTACAACGCACCAACAACGCCGTTTTTTCTTCGCCGCAACGAGGTGTTGCTGTTACTGAAGCCATAATTGCTTCATAATTGGGCAATGCTTCAAATCAGATCCGCCAAAACATCAGACGTCCCTGTCATCTCGAAGGTGGCCTTGCCGCTTGTGGAGTCTCGCGTGCTGCTTGGTAAAGAGTTAGTTGAGGCTTACGGGGCAATCCAAGAATTCATAGTCGCCGAAAAGGACGACAAGGTCGTTGGCTTTGGTGCTCTTCACGTGATGTGGGAAGACCTGGCCGAAGTCAGAACGCTGGTTGTGGATGAGGGCTCCAAGAGGCAAGGTATTGGCAGAGCCCTGCTGGCAGAGCTGGAACAGCGAGCCGAAGACCTCGGAATCAAGAGAGTCTTTTGTCTGACCTTTGAAAAAGAGTTCTTTGGAGCCAATGGCTACCAGGTTATTTCTGACGTGCCGGTTGATCCGGAAACCTATGCCGAGCTGGTTCGTTCGCATGATGACGGTGTCGCTGAATTCTTGGATCTGGCTCGGGTTAAGCAGAACACGCTTGGCAATTCACGAATGCTGAAGCACCTTTAGTTAGATTTAGTTCATGGCCCAACTAGACCCGGTAATCATAAGACGCAGAAGAGTAGCTGCGGCAAGCATTTTGGCAATTTTGGTCGTGTTGGTCTGGGCGGTTACTCAGTTGTTTGCAGGACCTGGGCAACAAGCAGCTGAACCGGATCCAACCGTAACCGAAGAGGCGATTGCAGCCGAAATCACCGATTGTGCCCCGGGGGTGGTTTCCTTGCAGGCAATGATTGGGAGGCTCGATGCCGGTGCTGATTCACCTGAAACCCTGAACAGCTTTGCCAGTGACACGACCCCTTATCTTTGGTATGAAGTGACCAACACCGGCTTGGTTGACTGCCGATTCAACGTTGGAACCAGAGTGACGTTCTTTACGATCACTTCAGGAGAGCAAACCTTCTATTCATCTAGAGACTGCAACCGAGCTGAAGCCACGGACATGACGGTTTTGCTTCAATCAAATACCCCCTTGACCTCAGAGCCTGCAGCGTGGGACAAGGTCTACTCATCATCCGAAGGTTGTAGCGCAGCGCAAGGCCTTCCAAGCGTTCCAACCAGTGGCGCAACTTATAAGCTCAAGGCCGAGGTCAACGGGGTAATCTCCGAGGACATCCGCTTCATTCTGAACTAGTTCAGAGCAGCAGCAAGCGCCTTCTTAAGCTGACCCGTGGTCGAATCGATTATCACCTTGTGACCCAGCCTTGATGCTTCATTTGTCCGCTGGTTCAAGTTTGCAACTCCTCGAATTTCGCCCGAGAGGGAAATCTCTCCGAATGCCGCAATTGTTGTTGAGACAGGCTTGTCTGAGACTGCCGAAGCAATTGCAATTGCAATAGCCAGGTCGGCCGCCGGTTCAATTATTTTCATGCCACCCACAGTTGAGACATAAACGTCTTTATTGCTTAGTGAAATGCCCGCTCGACGTTCTAAGACTGCCAGCAACATCGCAACCCGCGAGCTGTCAACACCGTTTGTGACGCGCCTTGGTTGTGGCGTTCCACTGTTTACGACCAGGGCCTGGATCTCAGCCCTGAGGGCCCTCCTGCCCTCAACGGCCACGGTGATGCAGCTTCCAGAAACTGGGGTTGTCGAATTCGAAACAAAAAGTGCGCTCGGGTCTTTGACCTCTACGATGCCCTCGCCGGTCATTTCGAAACAGCCAACCTCATCGGTTGGACCGAAGCGATTTTTTAGAGTCCTTACGAATCGCAATGCGGTTTGCCGGTCACCTTCGAAGTGACAGACAACATCAACCAGGTGCTCAAGTGTTCTTGGGCCCGCGATTGAACCATCTTTGGTCACATGGCCGACCAGCACGATGGGTGTTGAATTCTCCTTAGCCAGTCGAATCAGGTTGGAGGCCACCTCTCTTACCTGAGAGGGCATACCGGCAGCACCATCGACATCTTTTGAGCTAATCGTCTGGACTGAGTCAACCACCATCAAATCTGGCTTCACCTGATCGAACTGGCCAAGGACATGACCCAAATCGGTTTCTGATGCCAGGTAGAGATTCTCGCTGAGCGCATTGGTTCGCTGTGCTCGAAGTCTGACTTGGCTGGCGGACTCTTCTGCCGAAACGTAAAGAACCGTCTTTCCGTTTTTTGCCAACCTCGATGCAACCTCGAGTAACAGTGTGCTTTTGCCTACTCCCGGCTCACCGGAAAGCAAGATTGCGGCCCCTGCTACCAGTCCGCCACCGAGTACTCGATCGAATTCTGCAACTGTCGTTGGTGAATAGCCATCGGTGACAACTTCAATCTCAGTGATTGGCCTGGCTTCATGCCCCGCCGCGATCCTGGATGCCTTGGCGATGGTTTGCGGCCCCTGTTCGGCAATTGTTCCCCAGGCTTGGCATTGACTGCATTGGCCAGCCCACTTAGGGGCTGCCCAACCGCAGTCGGTGCAACGAAAGTCTGATTTTGTCTTGGCCACTAGAACAAACTACCCCCAGTCACCCCCAGCTAGATAACCTATTTACACAACTGCATTCAAAAATGAGGGTAGAAAATGGTTCGGAAACATTCGCAAGAGCTCTGGCTGGTGCTTTTTGTGTCCCTCGGCGCAAGCAGTATCTACTCGGTGCTCAGCCTGATTCGAAAACTCACCAGCGCTCAAGGGCTTCAAGGTTCTGTGACGACCATTAACCAACCCCTTGCGGCAAACCCATATTTGGACCTGGTCAGCCAATTGGTTTCGATTTCATTGGCCCTGGTGCCAGTGTTGCTGGCTTTATATCTGCTTCGGCTCGATGGAATCAAGGTCGGCCTGTTGCCTAACAAAAAGGACTGGCTTTTAGGAGTTGGGCTTCCTCTGGCGGTTGGTATTCCTGGCATTGCCCTTTACTGGGCAGCCCTGCAGCTTGGGCTGACCTCCAGGATTGTTCCAAGCGCTCTGGCTGATTATTGGTGGACTCCGATCATTTTGGTTCTGGCCGCTCTGCGCTCAGGGCTGCAGGAGGAAATCATTGCGGTCGCGTTTCTTTCAAAGAAACTTCAGCTCATGAGACCCCAGATCACCATTTGGTCAGTGATTGTTATTTCTGCTTTGTTTCGAGCGAGCTATCACCTCTACCAAGGGTTCTCGGCCTTCATCGGTAACTTTGTGATGGGCCTTGTCTTCGGGTATTTCTTCATGCGAACCGGTCGGGTTGCACCACTGGTTATCGCCCACACTCTTATGAACACGGCCGTGTTCATCGGCTTTCCTCTTGTAAGCGCATACCTCTAAGCACTCATAGGATTTGAGAATGGAAAAACTAAGAGTTTGTTTTCTGGGCACAGGTTCAATGGGTTCAGCCGTTCTTGAAGGCCTGATTGCTAGCGGCCATCCACTTGAACAAATCTCTGCCACTACCAAGTCGGTCGAATCAGCCGAACGGTTTAGATCAAGAGGCGTAAGTGCAATGGCGATTGATGAGGCTGCAGATGCCAATGCATTGCTGGCAGGCGATGCCGACCTAATTGTTTTGGGTGTGAAGCCATATCAAATCAAAGCGGTATTGGCTGAAATCAAGGACGAGATTGCTCCAAATGCGGTTGTGATTTCAATGGCGGCTGGAATCACGCTTGAGACCATGGCCGAGGTTTTACCAGGGAACAAAAACCTAATCAGAACAATGCCAAACACTCCAGCGCTTGTAGGAATGGGAGTCACAGGAGTTGCCCCTCATGCAACCGCTTCGGCTGAAGCGGTCGAAGCGACCATCGAGCTTTTTGATTCAGTCGGTGCCGCGCTAGAGATCAGTGAAGACCAGATTGATGCGCTGAGCGCCATCTCTGGATCCGGCCCAGCATGGGTTTTCTACATTATGGAGCAGTGGGAGAAAATCGCCCTCGCCCATGGCTTTACTAGCGAACAGGCTGCGGTGATGGTCAGAGGGACCCTGGCTGGATCGATAGACCTTTTGGCGCAATCGGATAAAGAACTTTCAGAGCTTAGGGCCAATGTCACGAGTCCAGGTGGCACAACAGAACGCATCATTGACACCCTTGAAAAGGCTGACCTCAATGGCATCTTTGAAGCTTCTTTGCAGGCTGCGCTTGCTCGCGCAAGAGAAATTGGTGCCAGCTAGTCCTAAACTGTTTGCATGGCAGATATTTTTGAGGCAGTTGCAGATCCAACCCGTCGTCACCTTCTAGAGAGCTTGCTGGCGTCCAACCTTGCAGGTGGCAGCGGGGAAATGACCGTTACCGAGCTGGTGGACCTAACCAAGCTCGGGCAACCGACAGTTTCCAAGCATCTAAAAACCCTTCGTGAAGTTGGCCTGGTGGCCGTTCGCGAAGAGGGACAGAAGCGTTATTACTCGGTGACTCCCGAGCCGCTAGAGGAAATTGAAGACTGGATGATTAACTTCCTGTCTCTTGATTTTGAAGATGACGACTACGACGATTACCGCTCTGACGACTTGGCTCACAACCTTGCAGGCGTTGGCGAACAACTCGGGCACTGGCTCACCGAACGTAGCTCCTGGCTGACCGATCAGCTCAAGTCCAGGGCCTCTGAAATCGATGTGGACTTTGATGCATCAGAAATGGGAAAGCGTCTCGGCAGAAAATTAGCCGACGCCAAGTCTGAGGCAGAGAAGTCCGTTAAGGACTTCGAGCGCGTAGCAAAGCAAAAGGTCGAAGAAGTAATCGATGACGTGAAGACTGAAACCCAGCACCTCGCAGAAGAAGTGAGAAAACGAACAGGTAAAAACTGATGTCAAACCCAAAGCCTGATGAAACTAGGGACCTAGCGCGAAAGCAACTGAAGAAGAAACAATAGTTCAGAAGTTACATGGGCGTTTATCTAGGGGTCACACTCTTGCTAACCACCATCTGGCTCTTGACCTCGCCAACTACTTACTTCTGGCCAATTTGGGCCATCTTTGGAATGGGCGTCGCAGCATTTTTTATAGGCATCGATGCCTATGGGACTTTCAAGAAAAGAGGGATTACTGAGGCTGACATCGATGCCGAGGTCGAGCGAATGACTCGCAGGAAATAGAAGCTCTATCAAAAATGTCAACTCCTGATCAAGAAGCAATGAGGCAAGCAGCTCACGCTCAGCTTAAGAAAAAGCAAGGGTTTAGAAACTTCAGTTACGTCGCACCGATGGTTGTTCTCCTCAACGCGGCAATCTGGTATCTGACTAGCCCCGGTGAATATTTTTGGCCCATCTGGGTAATCGTTGGGATGGGTGCGGCTTGGTTTTTCGTTTGGCTGGACGCCTATGGTCTTAGCGGCAGGAAGCCAATCACCGAGGCGGATGTTGATGCTGAGGTTGAGCGAATGGGTCGCAAACACTAGAATGTTCTAGTTGTCCACTCGGACAGCCCAAAGCTTTATGAGGTTTTAATGGGTTCGATTATCAAGAAGCGCCGCAAGCGCATGTCTAAGAAGAAGCACCGTAAGCACCTTCG
>JAQWUU010000048.1 GCA_029241985.1 Aquiluna sp.
TTTGTTACTGCCCTTGGTAAAGCTCCGGTGACAGCAACGTTTCTATAAGCCTCAGCAAGGGCAAGCCTTGCTCCCTCGTAGGGGTTTAGGTAGGCGTACTTGCCATTGGCATCGGTTGCCAATGCAACGCCTAGGCCCGATTCTTCAGAGACTCTGATCATGCCGGAATCATCCGGCATAGACAGCGCCGTATTGCCGCCGACGTATTTGTCATATTGAGCCGTGATCCAGCTCTTATCCGCTTGGTTTGGAGTTGCAATTAGCTCCATCAACTGGCTTGCCAGTTCTGATGCGTTCTTTGCTCTTGCAAGGCCGGAGCTTGAATCTTTGTTGAGTGCTTTTTGGTATTTTGGCAGCTTCACCGGACGCTCATAGATAGGGCCATCATGGGCAACTGTTCTTGGAGGTACGTTTACGATCTCCTCGTGGCCCCAGTTGATATACAGTCGGTCTTCGTCGATGACGTCTCCGAGGACTGAGTACTCCACTTCCCACTTCTGGACAATCTTTTCGAATTCTTTTAGCTTCTTCTTTGGCACAACTGCGCACATGCGCTCTTGAGACTCTGACATCAGAATCTCTTCCGGGGTGAGGCTTTCATCCCTGAGTAAGACATTCTTGAGCTGAACCCTCATACCCTTGCCACCGTTAGAAGCAAGTTCTGATGTTGCACAGGAGATACCAGCACCACCTAAGTCCTGAATACCTGCAACTACACCTGAATGAAATAGCTCAAGGCAGCACTCAATCAGTACCTTCTCAGCGAATGGGTCTCCGACCTGCACTGCTGGGCGCTTGGTGGGGCCGGTTGATTCAAAAGTTTCGGAGGCAAGAACTGAAACACCGCCGATTCCATCGGCACCGGTTCTTGCGCCAAACAGAATCACTAGGTCGCCGGGATTCGATGCCTTTGCAAGCTGCAAATCCTCGTGCTTCATTGAGCCAATGGACAGCGCGTTTACTAGCGGGTTGCCCTGGTAGACGCTGTCAAAGACTGTTTCGCCACCGATGTTTGGAAGCCCCAGGCAGTTGCCATAGAAGGAGATGCCATCTACTACTCCATGGACAACTCTTGCAGTGTCAGGGTTTGTTGGGGCACCAAAACGAAGCTGGTCCATAACCGCTATTGGCCTTGCCCCCATGGACAAGATGTCTCTAACGATTCCGCCAACACCGGTTGCAGCACCCTGGAATGGTTCTATGTAGCTGGGATGGTTGTGGCTTTCAACCTTGAAGGTGACTGCGAGTCCTTCACCGATGTCAACTACACCTGCGTTTTCACCCATGCCAACCATGAGGTATTTCTTCATCTCAGGGGTGACCTTCTCACCGAACTGGCGAAGGTAGATCTTGGAGGATTTATAGCTGCAGTGCTCGGACCACATCACCGAATACATTGCAAGCTCGGAGGAGGTTGGCCTGCGGCCAAGGATATTTTTGATCTCTGCGTATTCGTCCTGTTTTAGGCCAAGTTCTTGCCAGGGCTGTTCTTTTTCTGGCTCGGTTGTTGCCATTGCGGTGGTGTCAACGCCAGATGGCTCTAGTTTCTTTTTGCCCAACATGGTTATGCGTTCACCACCTGTTGAAGCACGCTCTGGAAAAACTTCAGCCCATCAATACCTGAACGCATTGCAGTCTTGGTGTCTGGACCAAAACCTGGCTCAACTGCGTGCTCTGGGTGAGGCATGAGGCCTACGACATTGCCTCTTTTATTTGTGAGCCCCGCAATGTCGTTTAGTGAGCCGTTTGGGTTTCCGTCGAGGTAACGGAAGGTGATTAGATTCTCGGCTTCAAGCATCTTCAAGGTCTCATCGCTTGCGATGTAACCACCCTCACCGTTTTTCAGTGGAATCAAAATCTCTTCGTCTTTTTCAAACATGTTGGTCCATGCAGTTTCGTTGTTCTCGACCCTAAGCTTCTGGTCCTTGCAAACAAAGTGCTGCTTTTCGTTTCTGATCAATCCGCCTGGAAGAAGGTGTGACTCAACCAGAATCTGGAAACCGTTGCAGATGCCAAGCACTGGCAGACCTTGGCCTGCCAGTCTGATTACCTCTTTGGTTGCAGGAGCTTGGGCAGCGATTGCTCCACAGCGCAGGTAATCACCGTAGGAAAAACCGCCGGGTAAAACAACTGCGTCAACTTTTTTTAGATCGTCATCGGCATGCCAGAGCGGTACTGGCGTTCCGCCGGCAAGCCGGATGGCTCTTTGAGCGTCCCGGTCATCCAGGGTGCCGGGGTAGGTGATTACGCCTATCTTCATGCTCAGTCTTCTTTTGTAACAGCTACGACATCTTCGATGACGTCGTTGGAGAGGAAGTTTGCGGCTTGAGTCTTGGCCTCTTCTAAGTCTTTGTCTGTGATTTCACGGTCGAAGTGGAGTTCAATGCGCTTGCCGATGCGGACTGCTGAAATGTCTTCTCGACCTGAGCGGTGCAGCGAGTTTGCAACCGCTTTTCCCTGAGGGTCCAACAGGTCTTGCTTTGGCATGATCTCAACGATGATCTTTGGCACTTTTCCCCTTCGGTTTGCTGGTCTTGCCAGTTTCGGGATGAATTGTTTATGGATTGCGACCTTGCAACAGCCAATAGTTTATCGGCTATCGAAGACCCTCCAAGCAGACACATCGTCGAACTTGATACCTTGCACTCTCAAGGCGTGCACTCTGAAGGTGGGAGTGGTTTCTTATTGGACCGAGGTCTTCTTTGATTCTCGATACCAAACCACGAGACCTACAGAAATCGCAGTTGCGAGGCTGGCGCCAAACCAGGCGATAGTTGCAGTGCTAGGCGCCACAATGCTCTGCCCTGCCAGCGCTTGGAAATACAGGACGAGAACGCTCAGCACGTAGATCGTGGCAAAGCTGCCCACAAGTGCTTTTTGAGCTCTTCTGCTGGAGACTGTTGCGGCAATCAATACCGCAAAGAGTGGCAAGACTTGAATGGCGTGGAGCCCTAGGAAGTGAGAGACTCGCAAGTCACCGGCAACCGTAGACCAGCCAAGAAAAGGTAGCCCCTGGCCGCCATCTGCCGCGCCAACGGTGTGGGCTCCAGCAATACCTTCCCAGTCACCAGATTGTGCCCCACTAAGTTGGCTTTCATTGGGGGGCGTCATCGTGAATGCGATCCCCATGCCCAACAGGGCAATGACAACACCCCAGCGAATCCCGCTTCTAACCAAACTGGACACCTCGTTGGTTCGCCACAGCATTGCAGCGACGCCAAAGGTTGCCCCCCAGACCGCAGCAATTGCAGTTGCCATTACCGACCAAATTGCGATGTTGAAGGCGCTACTGACATTGAAGTGGCTGGTTTGGCCAGACGCGGCCATGCCGGCGATGACAATAATCTCAATTGCCAGGAAAATTACGATCGCAACTCCGAAGAGGTAGGCCGCCTTCTTCGCTCTTGTGACAAGAGAGTAAAACCAGGAAAGGGTGGCTGTGTAAATTGCCCCCGAAATCAAGAACTTCAACGGTTTTTCCCAGATTGGTACTCCGAGCAATTCGCGCGTGTCTGTGAAATACAAAAAAGCAACTATCACCACACCGACCAGGGTGAGGATTGTAAAAATATTTAGGGGACCGTGATCAAAGCGAAGCGCCCTACGTTTCTCGACGAAAGTTTCCATAGCAAATAACTTACTGCTTGAGCATTTTGGGTTTTCCTCAACTGGAGACGATGATTCGACTCACACGCAGTTGACCCAACAGATTGGACTTGTTGCTACCGCTTCAGGTAGCCAGCCACTGCTTCAAGAACCAGCAGTGCACCGAGCCTTATCGTCCTTTGATCTTCGGTGTCCTTTGATACGTCAATCTCGGTTATGTCTAGACCACGCACCAGGGAATCTGTTACCAAGAGCCTTGCAGCTTGGCGAAGTTCAAAGGCTGAGATGCCGCCCGGCGCTGCCGCCGGGCAGGCCGGAACAACACTTTGATCGCAGACATCCACATCAAGGTCAACGTGGATCGGTCCCCGGCTAGCTCCTGCGATGGCTAGAGCTTTCTTGCAAGCACTAGCGATACCGATGTTTGCAACCTCGGTTCTGGTTATCACGGTGATGCCGAGTGAATCGGCAAGTTGTTCGTAGTCAGGGGAATTAGAAAAGTCATTTATGCCAATTTGGACCACTTGTTTTGGGTTTAGGCCAGCCTCGATGAGTCTCCTAACCGGGCTTCCATTTGAGTTGCCATCTCTCAGGTCGTGGTGGGCATCGAGGGTGATGAGCCCTGCGCTTGAAAGCTTGTTTCCATAGACACCAAGGGCGGCTGCATAGGTAATTGAGTTATCTCCGCCGAGGGCAATAGTGAGTTCTTTGTTTGCGGCGCTGATGGTTTCTATTGTTTGCTGTTCGTTTTGTTCTGGGTTTGCTATCTCGCCCAAGTCTTGAATCGATTGAACAGCGACGTTTTTATCTGCGCTATAGGACTGGGTGGAAAACCTGTGAAGTGCTTCTCTTATTGCTTTTGGGGTTAGGTGAGCATTGGTTTGGCTAATTGAGAAGCTGTGGGCAGGAATATCAATCAGGCCAATAACCGATTCGGCATTGGTGATTAGTGAACTTGCTCGTTGCCACTTGGGGTCTTCAGCCACTGTGACCAAACCTTCCGGATAGCTCATCGGCTGCTCTTGAAAGAGCAGAGGCCAACTGGTCTAACTGTAGCTTTTCTAGCTGCTGAGATTGCAACGTGATTGCTAAACCAGCGATTGGGTGATTTAGGCGATCAAGGATTGCGACCCCAACCGAGGCGTAACCAAGTGTTACTTCGTCAACCTCTAAGGCGAAGCCGGCCTGTGTTTCTGTTGCAAGCAAGCTAGTTAGCTCCCTGAGGGTTTTTGGTCCAAGCGGGGTTCTTTTCGATAGCTCACCACTGCCAAAAGTGGCAATTAGCTGTTTTTGACCGAGGTGAGCAAGCATCGATCTGCCGGAGGCGGTCAGGTGGGCGGGGAGTCTTACACCGACGTCGGTGACCAGTTTCAAGCTTCTTATCGGCCGCTGTTCAATCAGGTAAAGAACATCGGAACCATCTAACACGCCAAGGTGGCCAACCACGTTTGCTCGTTTTGATAGCTCGTCTACGAGTTTGGTAATAACCGGTCTGGCAAGTCTTTCCAGTGGCTCATGCCTTTTATAGGCACTTCCAAGCTCCCAAGCGGCAAGACCTAGCCCCCAGCGCTTGTCCTCGGTGAAGTGAATAGCAAAGCCTTGAGATTCAAGGACTTCAAGTAACTGGTAGCAGCTAGATCTTGGTATCTCGAGTTTTTGGGCAAGGCGATTTGCTGTTGTTGGCTGACCTAATTCCGCCATGAGCCTGAGCAGCGAGAGCGTTCTTTGGGCTGCGGGGACTCTGGACATGTTTCTAGTATGTCTGAAATCTCAGACACAAGTATCCGTTCTTCGATTGAAGTTGGCCTCGGTTGGCTGTGAACTTCAGTTATGAACTCAATGGCGCGTACCGTAAGGGCAGCAACCGGCAATACTTTGACCACTCAGGGCTGGCAGCAAGAGGCTGCACTCAGGATGCTCTATAACAACCTGGACCCCTCAGTTGCCGAGCACCCCGAAGAACTTATTGTCTACGGTGGCAGCGGAAAGGCCGCCAGGAACTGGGAGAGCTTTGATGCTCTGGCCAACACTCTCACCCACCTAAAGAACGACGAAACTATGTTGGTGCAGTCCGGCAAGCCGGTCGGTGTCTTCCAAACTCACGAGTGGGCACCGAGAGTTATTCTGGCCAACAGCAATCTGGTGGGTGACTGGGCTACTTGGCCAGAATTTAGAAGGCTCGAAAAAATGGGTCTGACGATGTATGGGCAGATGACCGCCGGGTCCTGGATCTACATCGGCACCCAGGGCATTTTGCAGGGCACCTATGAAACATTCGCAGCGGTAGCCGAAAAGAGATTTGCAGGAACCCTTGCCGGAACAATTACCCTGACCGGCGGTTGCGGTGGCATGGGTGGTGCACAGCCGCTGGCTGTGACCATGAACGAGGGTGTCTGCCTGATTGTTGACATCGACGAATCAAGACTTCAAAAGCGAGTGCAGACCAGATACCTGGATGAAATCGCAACCGACATCGACGACGCCATTGAGAGAGTCACCAGATATAAGAGCCAGCGCAAGGCAATCTCAGTTGGGCTAGTGGGCAATGCTGCCACTATCTTCCCCGAGCTACTAAAGCGTGAGGTGCCAATCGATATTGTGACCGACCAGACCAGCGCTCACGATCCGCTCTATTACATTCCGGAGGGTGTGGAGCTATCAGCGGCCAAAGAATATGCCGCTTCCAGCCCTACAGAGTTCACAGACCGCGCAGAGGCCGCAATGGCTAAGCAGGTGGAAGCAATGGTTGGTTTTATGGCCAAGGGCGCCGAGGTTTTCGACTACGGAAACTCAATCCGCGACGAGGCCCGAAAGGGCGGCTATAAAGACGCTTTCAAGTTCCCTGGTTTTGTTCCGGCCTACATCAGGCCACTGTTCTGCGAGGGTAAGGGCCCCTTCCGCTGGGTCGCACTATCGGGAGATAAAAAAGATATTTACCGAACCGACCAGGCGATTCTCGAGCTGTTTCCTGAGAATAAGCACCTTCACCGCTGGATCAAGCTTGCGCAAGAAAGAGTTGAATTCCAGGGCCTGCCAGCAAGAATTTGCTGGCTCGGTTACGGCGAGCGCGATAAAGCCGGTGCTGCATTCAATGAGTTGGTAAGAACTGGAGAGGTTTCTGCACCGATTGTTATCGGTCGTGACCACCTTGATTGTGGCAGCGTTGCATCTCCTTACCGAGAGACCGAAGCAATGCTTGATGGCTCAGATGCGATTGCTGACTGGCCGCTACTAAACGCGATGATTAATGTGGCCTCTGGTGCCAGCTGGGTATCTCTCCACCACGGTGGTGGAGTTGGAATGGGCCGCTCTATTCACTCCGGTCAGGTGTCGGTTGCCGATGGCACCGAGTTGGCCGCCCAGAAGCTGCAGCGAGTTTTGACAAATGACCCCGGCATGGGTGTTATTCGTCACGTTGACGCCGGTTACCCGGAAGCAAAGAGCGTTGCACGTGAAAAGCATGTCCACATTCCAATGTTGGATACCGAATAAATGGCAACCTGTTATCGAAACATTGCAAGCCTTGTTTCACCGGCAGCAGCAGTTGGTGAGCTGATAGTAATTACCGATGCCGCCATGGTGGTTGAAAATGGTCAGGTCAGCTGGCTCGGTAAGGACAGCGATACACCGTCCTGTGAGACCGAGGTTTATCTCACGGGCAAGACCGTGATTCCAGGCTTTGTTGATTCGCATTCTCACTTGGTGTTTGGTGGCGAGCGCTCCGAGGAATTTGCCAGTCGAATGACAGGAGAGAAATATCAGGCCGGCGGCATCAAGTCGACTGTTGCCGCAACCAGAAATGCAACCGCCACTGACCTCAGATCGAACACCGCCATGTTGGTTCAAGAGTTCTACGCAAGCGGGATTACTACCTTTGAAATCAAATCCGGCTATGGCCTAGATGTTGAAACCGAGAAGCTATCGCTTGAAATTGCCAGCGAATTTACCGACGAGGTCACTTTCTTGGGTGCTCACGTTGTGCCAAGTGGCAGTGACCCAGACCAATACACCGACTTGGTTGCAGGCGAAATGCTTGAAAGCATCAAAGCCAAATGGGTCGATGTCTTCTGCGATAAAGGAGCCTTTAGCGTTGCCCAGGCCAGGAAAGTTCTAACCGCCGGCATTGCAGCTGGGCTAAAGCCCAGGATGCATGCCAACCAGCTTTCCAACATCGGGGCTATCGCATTGGCGGTTGAGCTGGACTGCGCATCGGTGGATCACTGCACGTTCTTGGATGATGATGACATCGAGCTTCTAAGAAACTCCAACACCGTGGCAACTCTGTTGCCTGGAGCCGAGTTTTCAACCAGAAGCGTCTACCCGCAGGGTGGCAAGCTCATGAAAGCAGGAGTCGTCGTCGCACTTGCAACTGACTGCAATCCCGGCTCTAGCTTCACCACTTCGATGCCCTTTTGCATTGCGGTGGCGGTTAGAGACATGGGCTTCAGCGTTGATCAAGCAATTTGGGCCGCCACCAAGGGTGGTGCGATGGCCCTTCGAGGCAACCGGGGAGTACTTGAGGTTGGTGTCAGAGCGGATTTCGTGGTGCTGGATGCACCAAACCACATCTACCTGGCCTATCGGCCCGGGGTAGCAATCATCAGCCAGACCTTTCTGCAGGGCAGAAAAGTCTACGAGAGGCGCTAAATGAACCAGATAGAAATTTCAACCACCGGACTGAAGCTCGAAGATGTGGTCCAGGTTGCAAGGTTTGGGGCAAAGATCACTATTTCGACCGCTGCCATAACAGCCATGGACGCTACTCGAAAGCACATTGAAGAACTTGCAAATGCCGAGGATCCGGTTTATGGCATCTCCACCGGCTTCGGTGCTTTGGCTCAGCGACACATTCCTCAGGCAGACCGGGACCAGCTGCAGAAGTCTCTAATTCGTTCCCATGCCGCAGGCATGGGAGACCCGGTTGAAAAAGAAGTGGTTCGCGCGCTGATGCTGCTTCGACTAAAAACCATGTGCTCGGGTCAAACCGGAGTCAGGTCATTGATCGCAACAACATATGCGGCAATTCTGAATGCCGGCATCACTCCAAAAGTTTTGGAGTACGGCTCCCTGGGTTGCTCTGGCGACTTAGCACCACTTGCGCACTGTGCTTTGGTGCTGATGGGCGAGGGAACCGCTTATGGCCCCAATGGCCAAGAGCAGCCTGCCGCCACCCTCTTGGAAGCTGCCGGGATCAAGCCGGTGGAACTCAGAGAAAAAGAGGGCCTAGCTCTTATTAATGGCACCGATGGCATGCTTGGCATGCTGATCATGGCTTGCCATGATCTGGCAGCCCTGCTTGATCAGGGTGACTTGATTGCGGCAATGAGCATTGAGGGCCAACTCGGAACCGACCAGACACTTCGGAGCCAGCTGCATCAAGACCTACGTCCGCACCCAGGCCAAGCAGTGAGCGCAAATAACATGTTCAGCGCGCTTTCGGGCAGTGAAATTATTGCTTCCCATCGCCACGGCGATGGGGTTGTTCAGGACGCCTACTCGCTGCGCTGCGCACCTCAGGTTTCCGGTGCTGTGAGAGACACCCTTTCTCACGCTCAGCTGGTTGCGGGTCGCGAACTTGCTGCGATTATCGATAACCCAGTTGTGCTATCAACCGGGGAAGTTAGCTCCAATGGCAATTTCCACGGCGCCCCGGTCGGCTACGTACTGGACTTTTTGGCAATTGCAGTTGCAGACCTCGGCTCGATTAGTGAGCGCAGGACCGATCGGTTCTTGGATGTTTCCAGAAACCGTGGCTTGCCACACTTTTTGTCTCATGACGCAGGCGTTGATTCTGGTTTGATGATTGCTCAATACACCCAAGCTGGAATGGTGTCTGAAAACAAGCGCCTGGCAGTTCCTGCCAGCGTTGATTCGATCCCTTCTTCGGCGATGCAGGAGGATCATGTTTCCATGGGCTGGCATGCCGGCAGTAAGCTGAGGAAGGCTGTCGATAATCTGCGCAGGATCTTTGCCATCGAATTAGTGGCCGCCGCTCGAGCGGTGGAATTGCGAGCTCCGCTAGCACCGGCAAGTAAAACCGGAGCAGTAATCTCCTCGCTTCGCGAACAGGTTATGGGCATGGGTCCAGACCGAGAGCTGAGCGGGGAACTAGAGGCGGCCAACCAATTTTTGATAAACGGCTTTAGTTGGAAATCGGCTAGTTAGGCGGGCACTCTGCTTTATAGGAATAGCGCCTTGGCCTGAAAAGAGAAAGCTGCGCTAGTCAAAAGCTAGGCAACTATTCAGTTATCCACACTGGGCAAGAGCAGCCACTTATTCACAGATTGCGAATTTGGCCCCATGCCACCACATTGGTATCATTAGGTTTATGGCTATGACACTGAGACTAGATACTGAAACCGATCAGCGACTGACTGAAATTGCAGGCGCCTTAGGCATCTCCAAGGCACAGGCTGTCGTTAGGGCAGTTGAAGACTTCTTGGCCACTCAGTCCAGCGATGCGGTGGCGAGCAAGGTTTTTGACAAAGTTCTGAAGCGGGACGCAGCGTTGCTTGAGCGTCTCTCAGACGCATGACAAGGTTTATTGAGCTCAAGACTTTCAAAAAGCAGGCAGAGAGAATTGGTTTCATAGTCAAAGACCTTGGCCTTCTCGACTCGGCCCTGTCTAGGCCAAAAACAACCCTCTTTGGTGAAGACGCCTATCCAGCTTTAGAACTAAAGGCGGCAGCCATGGTTGAGTCGATGCTTCTAAACCACCCAATGATTGACGGAAACAAGCGCTCAGCGTGGTTTGCGCTAAATCTTTTTCTTGAATTGAACGACCGAGAAATCGTGGCTTCAATTGATCAGGCCTTTGACTACATTCTTGCTGTGGCAACAAAGCAGCTTGACCTAGAAGGCTCAGCCATATGGATTGCCAACCACTCAAAGAGCTATGACTAGCTAGTAATAAAGCTCTCGATTGGCGGGCAGGTGCAGGTGAGGTTTCTATCTCCAAATGCGCCATCAAGCCTTCTGACCGGAGGCCAGTACTTAGTCTTGGCCTGACCTGCAACCGGGAAGACCGCAGTCTCTCTCGAGTACGGGTGCTCCCAATCACTTGTTAGCAGACTCGCGGTGTGTGGGGCATTCACAAGTGGGTTGTCATCCTTTGGCCAAACGCCATCTTGAACCTTTGCAGCCTCTTGTCTAATGGCAAGCATGGCATCGATAAACCTGTCTAGCTCTTCCAGTGGCTCGGATTCAGTTGGCTCAATCATGAGTGTTCCGTTTACTGGGAAGCTCATTGTTGGCGCATGGAAACCGTAGTCAACCAATCTCTTGGCAACATCGTCGTTTGAGATTCCAGCTGCAGCTTGAAGCGGGCGAATATCGATGATTGCCTCGTGAGCAACCAGTCCGTTCTTTCCGGTGTAGAGAAGCGGGAAGGCATCAGCCAGTCTCTTCGCAACGTAGTTGGCACTTAGAACTGCAACTGCTGTTGCATCCATCAGGCCCTCATTGCCCATCATCTGGACGTAAGCCCAGGAGATTGGCAAGATGCTTGGTGAACCAAACGGTGCTCCAGAAACTGGGCCGTAGTTTGGCAGCTCAATTTGGGCCATGATGTGTCCGGGCAGGAACTCTTTAAGGTGCGGCCTTGCAACAACTGGACCAACACCCGGTCCGCCACCACCGTGAGGGATGCAGAAGGTCTTGTGAAGGTTTAGGTGAGAAACATCGCCACCAAATTCACCGAACTTGGCGTAGCCAACCACAGCGTTTGTGTTGGCGCCATCGATGTAAACCTGGCCACCTGCCGCGTGCACAATGTCACAGATTTCAACAACTGCTTCTTCGTAAACACCGTGAGTGGATGGGTAAGTGATCATCAGTGCACCGAGAGTGTCACCGGTTTCGGCAATCTTTTGCTTTAGATCAAGAACATCAACGTTTCCGTCTGAGTCGCAACCAACAACAACCACTTGGAAACCAGCCAGCACAGCACTTGCCCCGTTGGTGCCGTGGGCAGAAGAAGGAATCAGGCAAATGTTTCTCTGGAAATCACCGCGTGAGCGGTGATAACCACGGATTGCCATCATGCCGGCCAGTTCACCCTGGCTTCCAGCGTTTGGCTGCAGTGAAACTGCTTCATAGCCAGTGATGTCGCTCAGCCAGCTGCTGAGCTCACCGATTAGCTCGATATAGCCCTGGGTGTCCTCAGCTGGAGCGAACGGGTGAAGGTTTGCAATCTCTGGCCAAGTGACAGCTTCCATCTCGGTAACAGAGTTCAGCTTCATGGTGCAGGACCCAAGAGGAATCATTCCTCTGTCAAGTGCGTAGTCGAAGTCGGCAAGCTTCTTCAGATATCTCAGCATTGCAGTTTCGGAGTGGTAGCTATTGAAAACCGGGTGCTCTAGGTATGCACTTGTTCTGTGGTTTTTCAGTCTGTCGGTGGCATCTTCTGGCCTTGGAGCTCGTGCACCGAAAGCGCTAGCAAGTTCACTCAGGTGATCCCAGGTTGTGCTCTCATCAACCGAGATGCCGATGGTCTCTTCGTCGACCTTCAGCATGGTTAGATCTTTGGCTCTTGCAGCCTGGTAGAACTTCTCTGCTTCGGTGCCAGTGATTCTGATGGTGTCGAAGAAGGTTTCATTTTGGAGCGTGAAGCCGACCTCTTCTAAAACTTTTGCCAAGGCTGAGGTCTTGTGGTGGATTTCAGTGGCGATTGCCTTTAGGTCCTTTGGACCGTGGTAAACCGCATACATTCCAGCCATTACGGCCAGCAGAACCTGTGCGGTGCAAATGTTGCTTGTTGCCTTCTCGCGCCTGATGTGCTGCTCTCTGGTCTGAAGAGTGAGGCGGTAGGCAGGTGCGCCATCGGCGTCTACTGACACTCCAACAAGTCTTCCTGGCATAGTCCGCTCTAGCTTCTCTCTCACAGCCAGGTAGCCGGCATGAGGACCACCGAAACCCATTGGCACACCAAAGCGCTGCGTGGTGCCACAAACAACATCGGCACCCGCTTCCCCCGGTGGGCGAAGCAGGGTAAGTGCCATTAGGTCTGCGGTTGCAAGGGCTAGGCCACCAAATTCGTGAACCTTGGCAAAGATGCCGTCGAAGTCAATGATTCTTCCTGATGCTCCCGGGTACTGAACAACGGCGCCGAAGCATTCCTGGTCAAGCTGCTCTGGCTTGGTGGGGTCGAAGTAGGAAACAACGATTCCCAGGGGCTCTGCTCGGTGCTCAATTAGAGACTTGGTTTGTGGGTAGAGATCATTGTCAACAAAGAAAACATTTGAGTCGCTATCCGCGCTGCGCTTCGCGACGAGCATTGCTTCAACGACGGCTGTGGACTCGTCTAGCATGGAGGCGTTTGCGGTCTTCATGCCGGTCAACTCGGTGACCATGGTTTGGAAGTTGATTATTGCTTCTAGTCTGCCCTGGCTAATCTCCGGCTGGTAGGGGGTGTAGGCGGTGTACCAGCTTGGGTTTTCTAGAACGTTTCTCTTAATGACAGCAGGGGTTCTGGTTCCGTAGTAGCCAAGACCCATAAAGGTCTGAGTAATTCGGTTCTTAGAGGCAATGCCGTGCAGGCGGTCAAGCGCCTCATCTTCACTGATTGCTTCAGGAAGTGTGCTGCCGCCGCGATAGTGAATCGCTTCTGGAAGCGCCTGCTCCATGAGTTCAGTTAGGTCTTTGATGCCAAGGTAGTCCAGCATGTGTTGCTGCTGGCTGGCGTTTGGTCCGATGTGGCGGTTACGAAAATTATGGTGATCTAGTAACAATTACTCTCCAACTAGTGCGTCGTATTCGGTGGATGACATGAGGTCTGGCATTGAGGTATAACGAATTTTAATCAACCATCCATCCCCAAATGGGTCTTGATTTACCGTGTCGGGTGCTTGATCGAGTGAACTGTTGACCTCAACGATTTCTCCATCCATCGGAGCGTAGAGCTCCCCGACTGATTTAGTTGATTCGATCTCGCCACAAATTTTCATGTGAGCGGCGTCCGAACCGACCTTTGGCAAGTCAACGTAGACAATCTCACCCAGGGCGTCGGCTGCATACTTGGTGATGCCGACTGTTGCCACATCGCCTTCGATGAGGATCCACTCGTGCTCTTTGGTGTATTTCAGGTTCTCTGGGTTTGCCATTAGTTTTTCCTTCTATTTCTGACGCTTATAAAACGGTAACTCAACTACTTTGTAAATAATCCTTGTTCCGCGAACATCTGCCTCTACGCTTCCACCAATTTCAAGCCCCAAGCTTGAATCCAATAGCGCTAGCGCTATTGGTTCTTGCAGGGTTGGAGACAGTACTCCAGAAGTAATTGTTCCAATTGAAGCTTCTCCGCCGGGCATAAAGACTTCGTAGTCAGCTCTTGCAGCACGCCTACCTTCACCCTTCAGGCCAAATAGTTTCAGCTTCGGGTGCTTGGCATTTTCGAGAGCTTCTTTGCCAACGAATGTTTGCTTATCAAATCGAATGACCTTGCCGAGGTTTGCACTAAATGGAGTGAGGTCTCTATTTAGTTCGTGACCGTAAAGCGGCATTCCCGCCTCCAGGCGAAGAGTGTCCCTGCAGGCAAGCCCGCAGGGCGTAACGCCTTCTTGGGAAACCAGCAGTTGCCAGATCTCGCCGGGGTTGCCACTTATGAATATCTCAAAGCCGTCTTCACCGGTGTAGCCAGTTCTGGCAAGGAAAACATCTTGCCCGCCAAGGGTTGCCGCTGCAATCGAGTAATACTTCAAAACTGTTAGATCAACATCTACCAGTGGACCAAGAATCTCCTTGGTCATTGGCCCCTGCAGAGCAACGAGCGACCACTGGCCTGACTCATCCGTCACGGTGGTGTTTGGGAAATTTGTGAGGCGTGATTGCAGTGCCTCAACCACCTGGTGGTGATTGCCGGCGTTAGCAACAATCATGAACTCATCATCGTCAAGGCGATAGACAATCAGGTCGTCGATGATGCCGCCGTCTTCGGCGCAGATCATCGAGTATTTTGCGCGGCCATTTTCTATTTCTGACAGCTTGGAAATCAGTGCGTAGTCAAGAAACTCTTCGGCTTGCCCGGTGACTCTGATTTCAGCCATGTGGCTGATATCAAAAACACCACAGCCGTTTCTAACGCTGTGGTGTTCGTCGATGTCCGAGCCATAACGAACCGGCATGTTCCAGCCACCAAACTCGGTGAAACTGGCCCCCAGTTTTTCATGCTCTGCTTTGAGTTGAGTATTTAGCACTAGCCCAGACTACCTAGTTTTTAGGGGCAAAAATTACTCTTGCCCAAGGTTCCCGGTGAGCTTGCCGTGAAGGCGCTCGCTGGCCTGGTTCATGCCCTTGATGTAGACGTTTTTGTTCATTGATTCATACTTCGTGGTGATCGAATCAAGAGCCGCAATCGTTGATGCATCCCAGATGTGAGAGTTGGTGACATCAATCACAATTTCGTCTGGGTCATCTGAGTATTCAAACAAAGTTGTCAAGTCGTTGCTCGATGCAAAGAAGAGTTCACCTTCAACCGTGTAGTAGGCAACAGAAACCTCATCGTCGCCGCCGATTGTTCTGGTCACAGATGCAAAGTGAGCAACGCGCCGTGCAAAAGCGATCATCGCAACAATCACACCGACAATCACACCGATTGCGAGGTTGTGAGTCCAAACCACAACGGCAACGGTTGCAACCATCACCGTGGTTTCGCTCTTAGGCATCCGTTTTAGCGTGCTGAGCTTGATGCTGTGCCAATCAAAGGTTCCAAAAGAGACCATAAGCATCACTGCCACCAGGGCTGCCATTGGGATCTGGGCGACAATGTCGCCCAAGCTGACAACAAGAATTAGCAAAAAGACACCGGCCAGGAAGGTTGAGATTCTTGTTCTTGCACCAGAAGCCTTTACGTTGATCATTGTCTGACCGATCATCGCGCAGCCACCCATGCCACCCAAGAAGCCAGAGAGGATGTTTCCAACACCCTGAGCCAAAGACTCACGCGTCTTTTGGCTGTGGGTGTCTGTAATTTCGTCGACCAACTTGGCGGTCATTAGCGACTCAAGAAGACCAACCAACGCCATCGCCAGAGCGTATGGCGCAATGATGTTGAAGGTCTCCAGAGTGAGTGGAACGTTTGGAATTAGCAGTTCAGGCAGTGATTCAGGAAGTTCGCCCTCATCACCAACCCGTGGCACCGAGATTGCCATCACGACAACCATCGCGCTCACAAGCACAATTGCTACAAGCGGTGCCGGGATAACTTTGGTAAATCGTGGCATCACAATCATCACAATCAGACCCAGGCCAACCAGCCAGTAGACAGCAAATGGCACGCCAATTAGGTGCGGCAGCTGAGCCATGAAAATCAAGATTGCCAGCGCGTTCACAAACCCGAGCATCACGCTGCGCGGGATAAATCGCATTAGCTTCGCGGCTCCCAAACCACCCAAGATCAGCTGGAATGCACCGGCAAGGATGACCGTGGCAAGAAAGTAATCCAGGCCGTAGTCCCTGGCAACGGGTGCAATCACAAGTGCGACAGCACCGGTTGCTGCCGAGATCATCGCTGGTCTGCCACCAAGAATTGCTGTGGTGATTGCCATTACAAAGCTTGAGAACAACCCAACTCTGGGGTCAACCCCGGCCAAGATGCTAAACGAAATCGCCTCTGGGATTAGCGCCAGAGCAACAACCAAACCTGCCAGTGACTCCCGAAGCAATAGCTTCGGGCTTCTGATTGCCTCCATCACGGTTGGACGTGGGCGGTATCTCGGGTCAGTGCCTGAAATGAGCACGTTTAGTTTTTGTTTCAAAAAATTCAAAATTTTGGCTTCTTTTCGTTGCCGGACAAATTTGGGTGCGGCACTTCATTGAGGCCGCGGAATGAATTTTTAGTCTAACTCAGATGGCAATAAGTCGCTGATAAAGCTCTTCATACTTGGCTGCAGTCTGAGCAACGACCTCGTCCGGCAATCGCGGCGGGGTTGATTGTTTATCCCAATTATCCGCAAGCCAGTTCCTGACGCCTTGCTTGTCGAAGCTCTGGTCCCGAACCCCCTGCTCCCAGAGTGCCTGGTCCCAATATCTCGAGCTGTCAGGAGTCAGCACCTCATCACCGAGGGTGAGGATGTTTGTTCTTGGGTCATTTCCAAATTCAAACTTCGTGTCCGCCAGAATCAGGCCGGCTTTATTTGCAAGCTGGCTGGCTGTGATGAAGATCTCAAGGCTCAAGTCGCGAAGTCTTTCCGCAATGTCGCTACCTACTAATTCGATTACTCGTGAGTAGCTGATGTTCTCATCCTTTTCACCCAGTTCGGCTTTGAAGGCCGGGGTGAAAATTGGGTATGGCAACCTGTCACCGAACTGCAAGCCCTCGGGAAGTTCTTGACCGCAAATCGCTCCGGTTTCTAAGTACTCACTCCAGCCAGATCCCGAGATGTATCCCCTTACCACGCACTCAACCGGGTACATGTCTAGCTTCTTGGCCATGACCGCTCGTTTTGACACAACCTCTGGAATTGCTAGGTCATGGCTTAGGTGATTCGGGATATCGAGCTTTTGAAACCAGAAATTGGTCATCTTGGTGAGGTTCTCACCCTTGCCTGGAATCTCTGGTTCATGAACGGTATCGAAGGCACTGATGCGGTCGCTGGCGACCACGAGCACCAGGTGATCGAAGTTACTGTCTTCGCTTCTGTATAGGTCTCTAACCTTGCCGGAGTAAACGTGCTTGAAACCTGGAATCTCCATCTAGCTGACTACCTTCAAGGCAATATCATTGCGATAGTGAGAGCCCTCGAGGTGGATTCTGGAAATGCCCTCGTAGGCAAGCGCTCTTGCCTCTTGGAAGTTCTCACCAACTGCAACCACTGACAACACTCTGCCGACATCGCCCGCCTTGCAAACATGAACCTGATCCATTGATTCTGCGCTGTCGATGCCGGTGACTTTTCTTACTGGCGCAACTGAATCCGGGTAGCCCTCCGATGCCAGCACGACAGCAATAGCGGCTTCAGCAGTGAATTCAGCAGGGGCTGCAACATCCAACTTGCCTGAGGCGGCAGCCAAAAGCAGTTCGGCAAGGTTGCTAGTGAGCCTTGGCAAAACTACTTGAGTCTCGGGGTCACCGAATCTGGCATTGAATTCGATTACCTGAATACCGCGCTCGGTGATTATCAGACCGCAGTAGAGCAGCCCCACGAATTCTTTATCGCGCTTTTTTAGTTCATCAATTGTTGGTTGAGCAATGCGCGTTGTTACTTCTTCAACGAAACCCTCTGGAAGCCATGGCAGCGGTGAGTATGAACCCATGCCACCGGTGTTTGGGCCAAGGTCTTTATCAAATGCACGCTTGTAATCCTGGGCTGGAGTAAGCGGCATTACGGTTGTGCCATCAGACAAGAAGAACAGGCTCACTTCTTCGCCTGCCAAAAACTCTTCAACTAGAACACCCTGTTCTAGGAACTTGCTTGCATGGTCAAGTGCTTCTTGTTTTTCTGAAGTGACGATTACACCCTTGCCAGCAGCAAGGCCATCGGCCTTAATCACATAGGGGGCACCGAACTGGTCCATTGCGTCTTTCACTTCGGCTAGAGAGTCGCACCTTCTTGACATCCCGGTCGGGATGTCTGCCGAGGCCATAACGTCTTTGGCAAATTGCTTGCTGCCCTCAAGGGCAGCAGCTTCTTGGTCAGGGCCAAAGACCTTGAGGCCCTGAGACCTGAGGGCGTCGGCCACTCCTGCTACAAGCGGTGCCTCGGGTCCGATGATTGCTAGATCTACCGCTTCTTCTAGGGCGATTCTGGTTACTTCAAGTTTGTTGGTGATGTCATCGAGGCTTCTAACCTCTACCTCTTTAGCGATGTATTCATTGCCCGGGGCGCAGACTATTTCGCTGGGGTCAGTGCCGGTTCGAATTAGCGCCTTGATAATTGCGTGCTCTCTGGCACCTGAACCTATTACGAGTACTCTCACCCGCCCAACTTTAGCGTTTCATCAGATTTCGTAAAAACCTGACTTGTCCAGGAGTGCGAGATAATTGTGCCCTATGGCTGGCAAAAAGATATCTAATGAAGCAGGCATTGCTGCCCTGCAGGATTTGCCAGCTGAGCTTGCAACCGCAGTTAGGTACCTGCTTCAGAAAATAGAAGCCGATCATCGCGGGGGAACCGTGGAGCTTAGGGTTCCGCCCTTTGGGGCTGTGCAGTGCATCGAGGGCATGAACCACAGACGGGGCACGCCACCAAATGTTGTTGAAATGACCCCGGAGGTGTTTCTGGGTTTGTGCAAGGGCGAAATATCCGCCAAGGAAGCAATGACAATGCCCGGCTGCAGTTTCTCTGGCGAAAAAGCTGACCTTGCCTTTGGTGTTTTTCCACTTCTCGGGCTTTGAGAGTGGTTATATTGGGGCTGTGGCCGACAAAAAATCAGAAAAACCTGAACAGGTAGAAATTCGCCGTGCTCCAAAGGTGCTGGCTTTCACTCTGACTGGCGCCGCCATAGGCCTAATTGCAGCTTTCGTGCTGAATCTTTTTATTACCGATGAGGCCAGATCCAATGAGAACGTGCTTGGCCTGCTGCTGGTTGCGCTTGGAAGCCTTGGCCTTGGCCTGGGTGTTGCAATGGCGATTGCTGTTGATTTGATTTCTTCTAGAAAACCTAAGAGTGCAACTGCAAGTAAGACAAGCAATTGATGCGCGGTGACGGCAAGCTGAACCACGACATTCTCCCCGGCGAGAAGGGTCCTCAGGATCAGTGCGGAGTCTTCGGTGTTTGGGCTCCAGGTGAAGAGGTTGCAAAGCTTAGTTACTTCGGTCTTTATGCACTCCAGCACCGCGGCCAAGAATCTGCTGGAATTGCGACGTCAACCGGTGAAAAAATCATGGTCTACAAGGACATGGGTCTGGTCTCACAGGTTTTTAATGAGGCAGCACTCGAATCCCTGGTTGGCCACATAGGGCTCGGGCACACCAGGTATTCCACAACCGGTTCTTCGCATTGGAAAAACGCTCAGCCAACGCTTGGAAAGACTGCCTATGGCACCATCGCCCTTGGCCATAACGGCAACCTGACCAATACTGCTGAGCTCCTTGAACTCTTGCAAGAGCGTTACCCAAACTACGAGTCTGAGCTTCGCGGTGGCAATACCACCGACACCGCTGTCTTGACAGCGCTGCTCACCGGAAATCCCGACAGCTCACTTGAACAAACGGCAATCGAGCTGCTTCCTAAGGTCAAAGGTGCTTACTGCCTGGTGTTTATGGATGAGAGCACTCTATATGCGGCTAGAGACCCGCAGGGTGTTAGGCCGCTTGTGCTTGGAAGGCTTGAGCGCGGTTGGGTTGTCGCCTCCGAATCTGCAGCGCTGGATATTGTTGGTGCATCATTTGTTCGCGAGGTTGAGCCTGGCGAACTGATTGCAATCGATGAAAACGGGCTTCGCTCTTCCAGGTTCGCCGAAGAAAAGCGCGCGGGTTGTGTCTTTGAATATGTCTATCTTGCTCGCCCCGATACAGCCATCAGTGGCCGAGTTGTCTATGAGGCTCGGGTTGAGATGGGTAGAACTCTTGCAGTCGAGCATCCGGTCGAAGCGGATCTGGTAATTCCAACCCCGGAGTCTGGAACACCTGCAGCCATTGGCTACAGCGAGAAATCTGGAATTCCATTTGGTCACGGGCTAGTCAAGAATGCCTATGTCGGCAGAACCTTTATTCAGCCTTCACAAACAATCAGACAGCTCGGCATCCGGCTTAAGCTAAACCCGCTTCGCGAAGTGATTGCGGGCAAGCGCCTGATTGTGGTTGATGACTCGATAGTTCGAGGTAATACCCAGCGCGCACTTGTGAAGATGTTGAAAGAGGCCGGTGCAGCCGAGGTTCACGTCAGGATTTCAAGCCCGCCGATTACCTGGCCCTGTTTCTACGGAATTGACTTTGCATCCAGGGCTGAGCTGATTGCATCAGGTCTTGGTGTTGAAGAAGTGAGGCAGTCAATCGGTGCCGATTCGCTTGGTTACTTGAGCAAGGAGGGCATGGTTGCAGCAACCAACCAGCCTGAGAAAAAACTCTGCACCGCCTGCTTCACAGGAAGCTACCCAATCGAACTGCCAACAGCAGACCGATTGGGTAAGAACCTACTTGAAAGGCCCGTTGCAACAATCGAAGCTGAGGGGCACTTTCACCAATGACGACCAATCCATACGCAGCCTCCGGCGTTGACACAGAAGCCGGTGACCGCGCCGTAGAGCTAATGAAGGCTGCGGTTTCTGCTACCCATAACAATCTTGTGCTGGGAGGCTTTGGTGGCTTTGCCGGCATGATCGATGCCAGCATGCTGAAAAGCTATGACCATCCGATTCTTGCAACCTCTACCGATGGCGTCGGAACCAAGGTCGCTATCGCGCAGGCAATGGATAAGCATGACACCATCGGCCAGGACCTGGTTGGCATGGTTGTTGATGACATCATCGTCACCGGCGCTCGCAGTTTGTTTATGACTGACTACATTGCAACCGGAAAGCTTGAGCCGCAAAGAATTGCCGATATCGTGCGCGGTATCGCTAAGGCCTGCAAGCAGGTTGATGTTGCGTTAGTGGGCGGCGAGACAGCCGAGCACCCGGGCTTGCTAAAACCGGACGAATACGACGTTGCAGGTGCTGCGGTTGGTGTGGTTGAAAAATCTAAAATCCTCTCAGCTGAAAAAGTTCAGGTTGGCGATGTTGTAATCGGCCTAGGATCTTCTGGGCTTCACTCAAATGGCTACTCACTGGTTAGAAAAATCGTTTCCGATAACAACTGGAAGTATTCGGACCAGATTGCAGAATTTGGCCGAAGTCTCGGCGAGGAACTACTCGAGCCAACCGCCCTCTACACCGGAGTGCTGAACAAGGTTTTGGCAGATGTCAGGTTCCAGGACAAGTTTTCAACCATGAGTCACATAACCGGCGGCGGTATCGCTGCGAATCTTTCAAGGGTTTTGCCCACAAGTGTTTCTTTGAGTGTGGAGCGTGCAAGTTGGCAGCCACAGCCGGTCTTTCAGGTTTTGGCAGAATCTGCCGGGATTGCATTGACTGACTTGGAGTCCACTTGGAACTTGGGGTTGGGTTTTGCAGTTGTAGTCCGGGCTGATAGCGCAAGCCAAATCATGCAGGCAATCAATGACCACGGCATTCGCTCTTGGCAACTCGGAGTGATTGAGCAAAAGCCAGCGGAACTGGATGGCTACCTAGTGGAGGCCAAGGGTGTTCACGGTGGAGCCGTGAGGCTGGTCGGCGATTTTGCCAAGTAAGCAGACCGCACTTGTTGGCATAGTGGGCTTGCTGGCAGCCTCGGGGGCCTTTGTGATTGGAACCATAACCGGTGCAAGCAACGCCTCGGTGTCGCAAGTGCTGGACACGCCAAATGAGCTTTGCTTTATTGACACTTCGGCAGATCAATTTTCTGAAAAACATGCCGAAACCAAGTTGGTTGGATGCCAAATTGTCGGCATGACCAAGGATGCAGCCATTGGCTATGCAGAGGCCGCTGGACTAACGGTCAGGATCGCATCTGAAGATGGCGAGGGCTTCGCCCTCACAGAGGACTACACGGATTCAAGGTTGAATCTTGACATCTTGATCGGGCTGGTTGTTGGGGCTTCTGCCTGGTAGGAGGAAGGTTGACTACTCAGTCTTCTCGTCTTCGTCCTCATCTGGGTAAAGGTCAGCCCATTTGTCGACATACTGGTCATTTTCTTCAGGTTTCCCAAGCTCTGCTTCGAGCGCAGAGTAATCGGTTGCCGGGCTGTAATACTTCAGCTCTCTAGCAACCTTGGTGTTCTTAGCTTTTTGACGGCCACGCCCCATGGCGAGCCCCCTTTTTCTCTAACTAATCCGGGCGAAGTTGCCACCCTAGAAACCTATGGAAAACTACAAAGTGAATTCTAACATCGCTAACCGAGCCAGAGAGCGAGTGTGAGGATAAGTAGTGGGAAAACTATGTTGATTGCAACAGTGAGCAGCATCTGCGAAATCCGGCCGCGGTGATAGAAATCAAAGCCCGCCTTTGCAATTCCAGAAAAAGTAGAAAGTCCACCTGCTAAACCAACGGTTGCAATGATTAGGTAGTCCTGGATTAGGTTTCCCGCATGGACGTAGCCAACCAATCCTGCTGCCAAGCCGTTGGTTAGAAACAACCCAAATGGCAACACACCATCCCAGCGAATCATGAACACCCTTGCAACAGAACCTATGCCACCAAAGACTCCAATCAAAAGGGTTAGCAGTATTGGGTTACTCATTTGGCATCGGCCTTCTGCTGCACTCTTCTACCTAGGTGCCAACCGGCAGCATAGGAGGCAACGCCAGCGAACAGCATTGCGAAGATCTCCCAGGACAGGCCGTTGATGTCAATAAAAAGTGTTACCGCGCTCATCGTGGTGAAGCCACCGGCAAAGCCATAGGCCCAAAGCCATTTACACCAAAGCGTCTGGAAATAGGGAAGTCTCGCCGTTAGGCCAAGAAAGTGCGCCCCCAGTAGATTCACGATTGTCAGAGCAATTAGCTCACCGGTTGGGAAGGAGATATTTAGAGTGACAAGCTCGGATAGCAGATATCTGAGCATTGTTCCTAGGGCGCCTCCGATAAAGACATACCCGGCCATTTTTAGGTTGGTCGACACATTTAAAGCCTAACCAATCAATGGTGCCCCCAATTAGAATTTCCCAAATGGACCAGAACAGTTTTATCTCGGGCAGTTATTACCAAAACAACTACACCCAAGAGCAGAACAGTCAGTTCACCGCGCAGTTCAGCGTAATAACCGAGCAGATGGCTGCAAACCTTGATGCTGGGCTGTCTTCCGACTCGCCTGAGATGCAAGCGGCAGTCAAAGAGCACTTTGATTTCTGCTCAAAGTTCTGGCAGCCAAACAAGGAAGCCTATAAATCTCTTGCCATGAGCTATGTGCTACCAACCGGCTATCGCGACACTTACGAGGGTGTTCGCGAGGGTCTTGGACAATACATCTACGACGCGGTTATCGAGTTCGCAGATAAAAACCTCTAGCCGGCCTTTACCTCGTTTTTTCTACCAAGCCTGAAGGTCGACAAGAATCCTAGAAGCAAGAAACCACCGGCAGCCCAGGCTGCCAAGTGAACTCCTTGAGTGAAGGCTTCGCCTGCTTCGTAGGCAACCGCATCAACCACCTCTTGGGAAACCTGTTGCGGCAGCAAAATGTCATCCAAGACCGGAATTGCACCACCGGCAGAATCAACGACGAGTTCAACGACTTGAGCCTGTTGCGAGGCACTCAAACCTGTTGTTTCCAACCTGGTTTCTAAGTTTCCCTGCACGCCGGTGAACAGCATTGAACCGAGAACTGCAATACCCAGAGCGGACCCAACCTGACGAACAGTTGACTGCGACCCTGAAGCCTGGCCGTTTTGCTCCATCGGAACATCGATCATGATCACACCGGTTAGCTGAGCGGTGGCAAGACCGATTCCAATTCCATAGACAAGCAAGAACGGTGCAACCAACACCCAACCGGTTCCAGTGCTAGCAAATAGTGCAATACCGATAACCGCAATCAGCTCGAGTAGAACACCGATCTGAACTGCTCTGGCGGCGGGCAGCTTGCCACTGAGTGCTCCACCAACACCGGAGGCCAAAAACGCGCCTGCGGCAAGCCAGAGCAATACAAGGCCTGAGCTAATTGGTGAAAGCCCAAGAACGTTCTGCAACCAAAGTGGCAGAGCAAACAGAATTCCAAACTCACCCATCGAGATAATTCCGGCGGCAATCGAGCCATTTCTGAACGAGGTAATCGAGAACAGGTTCAAATCAAGAATCACATTCTTGCCTGACTTCTCACGCCTAAGTTCCCAGCGAACAAACGCCACCGCTGAAACTAGGAAGATTGCAAGCGCAACCGGGATAACCGAAATGGTATCCGCCGGCCACACGAAGTCACCGAGAGAAAATTGCTTATCGGTCTGATTCCACCAACCATAAATGCGGCCTTCGATAAGACCGAAGACCAGGGTAGAGAACATCACAACCGAAATCGCGGCACCAATCCAGTCGATTGCGCCGGCTCGCTGCGGAGACTTCGATTCTGGAACCAGCAGCAAGAGCCCAGCCAAAATGATGATTCCAAGCGGGAGATTAATCATGAATGCCCAGCGCCAGGTGAAGTCAGTTGCCAGCCAGCCACCGAGTACCGGTCCAACCGCAACCATTCCACCAATGGTTGATCCCCAGATAGCAAAGGCGATGCCACGCTCTTTTCCTTGGAAGTTTGCATTCACCAGAGACAAAGTGGTTGGGAGCACCATGGCTCCACCAACTCCCTGGGCGACCCTGGCCAAAATTAGCTCGGTTGCCGAGTCTGTGAGCCCTGCCCACACCGAAGCAACGATGAAAATCACAATACCTAGGTTCAGAACGCGCTTCCGTCCAAACCGGTCAGCCAGTGAACCAAAAACAAGAAGGAGTGATGCAAAAACCAGAACGTAGCTTTCCTGAACCCACTGGACCTCAGTTGAAGATAGGTCCAGCTCATCGATGATTGCCGGGAAAATCGTGTTCACGATTGTTCCATCGATGATGACAATGGAAATTGCCATGGATATAAAGACCAGGCCGATCCAGCGTTTTTTTGATGACATTTTTATTCTTTCTTTCTTGCTATCCCAGGGCTAGAAGGGCGCAGGCACCAATGGCCAACGCGATCCCAAAGCTTTGCGAAAGAGCAATGCGTTCCTTCAGGAAAATCCTTGCTAAGAGTATCGTGCCGACCGGGTAAAGAGCGGTCAATACCGAAGCTACCGTCAGCGAGCCAGTTCGTGTCGCAACCAGGAAACCCACGTTTCCAAGCACATCGCCAAAACCTGCAAGCAGCACTAGACCAAACAGTTTCAGGTTGCTGAGCCGCTCGATAAATTGTTTTTGTTTTGATCCCTTCAACCACAGCAACAGGAGCCCGGCAAGTAAAAGCAGCAGTCCGATAGCGCGCATGACTACCAGTGAGGCCAATCCTGAGTCTGAAGCCGTGGCATCAAGGAACAGGAAGATCCCGGAAAAGCCAAGCCCAGCTGCTATTGAATAAAGCACCGCTGGCACTGATGGCAGTTGAACTTTTTCGCCCGGCACAAATCCCACTAGCACCACTGCAATCAGAATCAAGACGACCGCGATCGCAACAAAACTTGAGAGCTCTTGCCCGGAGAAAACGTCGAACATCACTGGAACTATGGCTGATATGACAGCGGTCAAAGGGCTCACGATTGAGATTGGCCCAAGCGCTAGGGCTGCGTAAAGGCAACTAATGGCGATGGCGGAACAGATCCCGGCATAGATGCTCAAAACGATGGTCTCACGCTGGTAGTCAGCGCCAACGAACAGGCTGAGGATCATTGCAATGACGAGACCAAAGCTGAATGAGTAGGTGGTTACCGCAACCGCACGAATCTTTTTGGCGGCAAGAGCACCAACGAAGTCTGCGTATCCATAAGAAAAGGCGGACAATAAACCAAAAACAATGGTCATTGCCCGCCTCTTTCAAATGTGGCTCCGACCGGCGTCGA
>JAQWUU010000049.1 GCA_029241985.1 Aquiluna sp.
ACCAAAAGGCAGTTGTGATTCCTGTTTCAGATCATGAGGTGATTGTCGTCGAATCAAGAAGGCGCCAAGGCTATGACGGTCTGCTTGGTAAAGAGTCTGAGGGGGCATATGTTTATCGCATTGATACCAGTGCCAAGATGTATCAGCCAGATTCTAAGAAGATTGTTGACGTTGTCGCACCCGCGCGCGCGACCGTAACTTCAGGTTCATTCTCGATGGATGCTTCTTTGAAGCTCGGCGAGAGCGTTACCAGTGATGGCTGGACCATCAAGGTGGTTGAAACCGGTGCCTTTGGTGATGTGGTTCAGGTAACAAAGAACTAGCTGTTCTTATCGGCTACCCTCTAAGGGTGATTATGAGAATCAAAAAGTTAGTTGCTCCGGTCCTGATGGCAACGTTGGTACTTGCAGGCTGTGCTCCTGCAGAAAACAACACTCCTGAGCCAGTTGAGACATCAACCGCTGCGGTTGATCAGAACCAGGATCAGGCAGAGGTGACAACTTTGCTTGATGCTGTCGAAGCCAGCTATCAACTCTGGTTAGCCAATGGCATGACCGAGGAGGTCACCTCCTCGGGAGATGAATACATCTTGACCTATCAACCAGGGGAAGAATTCATTGCCGGGCTCTATAACGTTGGCCTTGATGACATCATCCCAATTGAACAGCCGGAGCTATTCACCGTCTATAGCGCCTGGATGATGCTTCAGGATGATGAAACAGTTGTGGTGGAGGGTGATAACCAGTTGAGTCTTTCAAATGAAAGCTATGGCAACTTCACCGTGTTTATTGAAAACGGCCTCATTGTTTCTGGCGAAGAGGCCAGTGGTGCTTGGACAGGGGTGTTCAGGTATGAGCCGGACAGAGCAATCCTTGCGCTCCTGGATAAAGCTTTGGGCTAGTCGAGCTTGGCCCAAACTGGGAGTAAACTTGCCCAAATAACCGTTTAGGGGACGCTTCTTTGGTAATGTTCGGATATCCGAATATTTTATTCCCCCGTTGACGTAGTTGCTAGGTTGAGAAGAATGCTGAATTGGTTAAAAGCCAGAAACGCAAAGAGCGTTGAAGCAGTAAAACCTTCGCTAGATTTCTCAAATCCCAACCATGACGTATTCATTGCAAGCCTTAGATCATGGCGTAAAAGCCTGGAAACTAGCTCCACACAGGGCAAGAAACTAGATCAAAATGATCTGACCTACATGGCTCCGGGTGCTCTAGACGAGCTAAAAGAATTGGAAAAAGCCCGTCGGCGTGAAAGCGCAGCAAAAAAGCGTAAGGCTAGCCAAAAAGCAAGTGAGAAAACAGCAGCGGCCAGTGCCAAGAAAGTGGCTCCAAAAGCTGCAGCCAAAAAGACAGTTGCCGCTAAAGCGAAGCCCAAGTCTCAAGCTGTGCCAAAGACTGCGTCAAAAAAGACCGCAACTGCTTCCAAAAAGCCGGTGGCCCGCAAGACTCCGACAGCAGCGACACCAAAATCAGCTAAAGCCAATAAGGCCTAACCCCACAGCCAGCATTGTAAGTATGGGTTTTCTGGGCTAACCTAATCCGATGAGTGATCCAACCAGAAAAGTGTTCGGCACGGCCATCAGTGGCTATAACCGTGCTGAGGTTGATAAGCATGTTGCCTGGCTTCAAAAGAACCTTGCAGACATTGAGCAGTACAACTCCATGGCTATCCGGGAGCAAAACGCTCTGCGTGAAAGAATTGTTGAATTAGAAGAGTCTCTAAAACTTAATCGCTCACCGGGCTATGCCCGGGTTGGAGCTCAGTTTGAACAAACGCTTCGTTTGGCCGAAGCTGAAGCGGCGAAGTTAGTAAACGACGCAGCAAAAGATTCGGTCAGGGCAAGAGAGACAGCAAAGGCAGAAGCAGAGCGAATCAGGTTTGAGGCCGAAGACGAGGTTGAGAAATCAGTCGCCTCAGCAAAGCGACAGGCAAAGGCAGTCATTGCAGCAGCTAATAAAGAGTCCAGGGAAATTTTGGACGCTGCCGAAGATGAAATGCAGCGCGTTGAATCTGAGCGGGCAAGGCTCGAAAAGGAAGCGAACGTGGTTCGCTCAGATGCTGACAACTATGTCTCAAGGGTGAAGGCCGAACTTCAAAGCGAAGTTGAGCGCATCCAGAATGAGAATGCAAGGCTCTTGAAGCGCAGCGCTGAGATTGAGTCCGAGATCTCAGAGAAGATTGACGTAGGAGAAAAGCAGTCTCTGCAGATCTTCAGCAAGGTTCAGTCAGAAGCCGAGCAAATGCGTAATGAAGCCGAGCGAGAGTTGGCCGCTGCGACCCAAGAGGCAAGCTCGCTTATTGAGAATGCCGAAGAGACTTTGGACAACGCCAGATCAGAAGCGGATCGCATGGCCTCTGAGTCCCAAGGAATGGCGCTCGCGCTAATTTCAGATGCTAGAGCTCGTGCAGAGGCAATCTCAATGAAGTCACTAGATATCGCAAGAGAGGCAATTGCAGAGGCGGAATACCGCCTGGGCAAGCTTCCTGGCCAGGCAAACGCCATTGAAGCGTTCCTGGAAGAAACCAGCAGAATGATAACTCCGGAACAAGAGGTAATGATTGCGCGGCGGAGGTCGCTAGAAGATTCGTTGCGCAAGCCGATTGAGGCCGAGGTTGTCACAGAGGACGAACCAGCAGCTTCCTCCGAAGAAAAATAACCACCAATAACCAGTGGCGGTAACACCTAAATTTCTCGTAGCTTTTGTTTCTTGCTCTTTGCTGCTCTCAGGTTGCAGCTCTCCTGCGACGGAACAGACAGCCACTCCTGCACCCACTGAAACCACAACCGCCACACCAACGAGCCCTGAAATAAAAGCTGCCAGCCCAGCAGAGGCACTCATGGAGTTTCAACTTGCATCTGAAAGAAGCTGTCTGAGAGCCATGACCGAGGGTATAACCGAGGTTGTCGGTGACGGTGCCCTCACGTTGGTGATGGTGAGCGAAGACCAGGCAATTGAGTCATACAGCGCTGCTTATTTTGAGCCTGGGTCAAAGGAGCCTTACGTGCTGGTTTTCGAGACTGATGTATTTGCGGTGTGTGGGGCCTATGTGAGCTTCGCACTTGCTGAAGAAGCCGGCGTTGTTGCCGACATTGCTGTTGAACTGCAGCCTGATGGCAGCTTTTTTGTGGTGCAGGACTTTGGTGAGTTTGGTGTTCAGGGTCAGAGTTATGAACTTGAAGATGGTTATTTCACAACTGTTAGCACTTCATTTGGGGACGATATAAGAACATCTGTGCTTACTTACGGACCACCAACCTCGGAAAACTACCGGATTCTTGAAACTGCGTTTCAAGAGTTTTTTGGCTAGGGATTTTTTAGAAGCCCAGCAATCGAGTTCATTGCTCCACCCAGCACCGCTGGGATTCCTCCACCCGGGTGAACAGAAGCTCCGACCCGATAGAGCCATGGCCTCAGTGGATTCTTGTATTGCGGGTTATGAAAAGGCCCAGACTGCCAAATTGGTTTGGTTGCTCCATAGAGAGCACCTCCCGGTGCTCCCCAGCTGCCGAAATACTCAGGGTCCAGCACCAGGTGGTCTTCAAACTGGCTAACGATTGATTTAGAGAGCCCCATTTTTTTTGAGATTCTTTCAACCTCGTTTTTTACCCATGGGTGGTTGATGTCATAGTTCTTGCCGTCGGCCGGAGCTGTTAGTAGCACGGCAACTGTTGGTTTGCTGTTTGGGTAGATCTCTTTTGCCTTGTAGTAGTTCACGAATGCCATGGTTTGTTTTGGCAATTCATTTGCCTCTAGTTTTTTGTAAAGGTCTTCTGGTTCATCTGGCATCACAACCGAGTGGGTGACAGTTGTTTCTGGCAGCGGGCTATCAAGCACCGCGTAGATTGCTATTCCTGAGCAGGACCTGGTTTTCGCAGGCGACGCCTTTTTCCCAGTCATGAGAGATTTCAAGACCTGTGGGTCGAGTGAAGAGACGATGTAGTCGGCGCTATACGAGCCGGTTTTTGTGGTGATCTGCTTGCGTGAGATTTTAGTGATCTCTTCTTCAAGTTTGATGGTCACGCCTGCCGCTGTTGCAAGCTTGCCAAGCGACTGGGCGATTTCGTTCACGCCGCCGACTGGAACCCTGATGCCATCGGTTGCCATCACCGCAGTCATCGATGCGTAGAGCGCAAGAGTCCTGTTCGGAGCGATGCCTGCGTTTAGGGTGTGGATGGCGATGATGTCTTTCAGATCCTGTGGCAACCACTTGATGGCATTCAGATACCAGCTGGTGGTGAGCCTGAATCCATATCGCTTTTGCAGTTTTGCAAGCGCAGGCAAGGCTTTGGGGTCAAGTGGCAGTTTGGTTAATAACTCAGTAATTGGTCCGGTTAGTGGAGCATGATCTTTTTCAAATCGCTGCCAGGGTTCAGACCATTTGTGGTCTGGCTTTACCGGTAGGTCAGTTATTTCATCCTTGTAGTAATACCTGCCAAGTTCATTTAGTTTCACAAATTCTAAATCGGCAATCAGGCGCGCTGTCTTTGCCTGTTTTTTACCCAGCTTGTCATAGCTTGCCAATAACTTTTCCCAAACACCGGTGAAGGTTACAAGAGCTGGTCCGGTGTCCATGATTTGACCGGCCACCTCTACCCTTCTGGATTTACCGCCCAGCCAGCTGTGTCTTTCAATCACTGTCACATCGTGACCTGTGCGAGCCAGCAGTGCAGCGCTTGCGAGTCCAGAAAGACCTGCCCCTAGAACTATTACTTTGCTCATTATGGGTAGAGGCCAAAGGTTAGGCCGGTGACCAGCTGGATGCCGGCAACTGCTCCTGCCACGTAGGGAAAAGCAATCGAGTATTTATAAAGATCATGGGCCTTTTTGGGCGTTGGGTCTTTATAGATTCCAATCACCAAATACGCAGCTATCGCTGCGTTAGCAATTGCAAGTGGGATGTTCACTAGTGCGAAGAACACCGTCGATACTACCCACCAAAATGTTGCCCAGTGGGCGGTTTTTTTGGGGCCTAAGTGAACAGCGGTGGTGATGATTCCGGTGTCGCTGTCCTGTGGGATGTCTTGAATGGCGTCATAGGCATGCTTGGCAAT
>JAQWUU010000050.1 GCA_029241985.1 Aquiluna sp.
TCACCAGAGCTGGAGCGCTGTCGTAGTAGTTGAAACCAGAGCTTGTTAGGTAGGCCGTTAGCGAGTTACCAACGTTGTTACCGGCAGCGCTACTGGTGTTGAAAGTATCGATTATGTCGTTCCAGCCGACAGTTATTTGAGGTGCTAGATCCTCATACCATTCGGCTGTAGCGGCAGTTTCGGAGGGGCTCGCTGTTGGGGTTAGCTCCTCTGTAGCTGCACATCCTGAGATGGTCAGCGCAAAAGCAGCAGCACTTGCAACAAGAGCTGTTCCGCGGAATTTCTTCATGCTTCTCCTTATTTAATGCGGGTCTGACGCAAGGCGGACGCGGTGCGCAGACCTTCACTTTATTCCTCTAAAAAGCAGAAAACATAGCTTCGTGTTCCAATTGCGTAACAAATGGAATCGCCCAAAAAAATTACCGTCACTACAATCTTTAGATCCTTCTAAGGTTTGGTACTTTTCCCGTTATCAGCAGGCCGTAGCACCTACCGCTACGCAGTGCTCTGATCGTTGATCAATGAGCTCCCATGAAAGCGCCTTAGACCACGGGATGAATTCGCTGCAGCCCGATAACTACCTAGTGGTTATGACATCTTCTTTTGAGCTCTACCTGCCGTTGCTTTCACTTGCTCTCTATGCCAGAAAGAGCAACCGGGAAGGTATTGTTCAAGCACACAGTTCGAGAGCTGAGGGTTTGTTGAAATGACCACAAAGATCGCCGTAATCGGATCTGGTTGGAGAGCCCACTTCTTTTTGAAGTTAGCGCTTTTGATGCCAGAGCGATTCCAAATTGTCGGATGGGTGGTGAGGTCAAGCTCTGAGCAAGATTTTCCCGTGAAGCGCTACCAGAGCCTCAGTGACCTTCTTGCGAGTGAGACACCCGATTACATAATCAGCGCGGTGAGTTGGGAGTCAAGCCCGGAGGTGCTCGTCGCTGCTGTTGCAGCCAAAATCCCGGTTTTGTCAGAAACCCCTCCGGCGCCAGATCTTGCTGGACTTGAAAAACTCTGGCAAGCAGTTGGCAGCTCACATTTGGTTCAGGTTGCTGAGCAGTATCCAAAGCTGCCAATGCATGCCGCAAGGCTTGCAATTGCGAGCGCCGGAGAAATAGGTGAGGTCACTCAAGTTCAGGTCTCCTCAACCCACGGCTACCACGCGGTGGCACTGATGCGGGCATTCCTAGATGCAGGCTTTGATCCGGTGACTGTTCAAGCGCAGACCTTCAGCGCACTCTTGGTTGACCCGCTTTCTAGAGCTGGGTGGAATAAGGACTTGTCAGAACAAACAGCAGGAAATGTCTTGGCGACAATTGACTTTGGTGATGGGCGCTCTGGGCTCTATGACTTCACCGATAACCAATGGCATAACCAACTTCGACACCGGAGGCTTACTGTTAGAGGCTCCAGGGGTGAGATTTCAGATCTTGATTGCATAAGGCTGGTTGATGGACCTGCTATCACCAGCTCAGAGTTCAATCGCTATCAATTGGGTCATGACCTGAACCTGGACGGCCATGACACCGAACACATTTCCTTTGATGGCCAAGTTGTTTATAGAAACCCTTTTGTTGGGCTTCGACTGATGGATGAAGAGATAGCCATTGCAAGCCTGATGGTTGAAATGGCTGACTGGGTTTCAGGTTCAGGACCTGAGCCATACCCCATGGCTCAAGCATCCCAGGACCACCTGGTGTCGCTTGCAATCGATGAGTCGGTCAGCACCGACAAGCACGTGACGACACCTCTAATGCCCTGGGGCAAATAGAGTCCGCACAAACCAGACGTCCTGCGCTGAGCTAGCTTGCTTGCTTGCTTCAGCTACTTAAAAAATTTTTTCCAAAATGGGAAGAAAAGTGTCCAGTCTGAACTTTTACAGATATGGAAAATGAACTTGAAATAGCGAAAAAGAGCCTGGTTTCCCCTCGACTAATTGAGATCATGGAAGAGGTCTTCCACGTTGTGCTGGGCATCTTTTTGTTCGGCATTGCTGTCGCCGCACTGATTTTCTCTGTCATTCGGGTCTTCACCACTTCACCGTTTTTCCCAACCGGCATGATTCAGTCCATCAACGACATTTTGTTCATCATTATTATTTTGGAGATTTTGCGCACGGTCATTGCCCGTTACACCGACGGTGTTTTCCAACTTCAGAACTTTTTGATTATCGGCATCATTGCTGCGGTGAGGCATATCCTCACCGTCGGTGCCTACATGACACTGGGTTCAGGAAAGAGTAGAGAAGAATTTGACCGAGCGGTCATAGAGCTAGCGATTAGCTCCGGGATAGTTGTGGCACTGGTGCTTGCCATCTTCTTAGCCAAAGCCGCCGACTCTCTCGCTACCAAGGCTGTGACTCAGAAGAGCTAATTCCCAATGGGGATTGGGGATTTCAGTATGAGGTAGCGGAACCAATAGTTATGTGAGTTAGCCCCGTGCTCCCGAAAGAACTAGCTCTATCACGCTTACGCCACCAACGCTCAGCTGGATAGGAATCCCCCAGTCTTGCTGATGAATGTGACACTGAGCCTCTGCAGCGGCCTCATCACACGAAGCACCCTTGGCCGCTATGTGCAGCACACCTTCGGTGATTTCATGGTTCAGCGTGATTTCCCTTATGAGGTCGTTGCCGCTACCACCGCCCGAGAGTAGGAACTCCTTTGGCGTTGAACTTACAACCACATAGGTGGAGGGGCCATATCTATCGTCTAGCTTTTGGCCAGGAGGCGCATTGAATGTGATTTCAATTGTCGCGGCTCCAGGCGCTACTTCAAGAACCTGGCGCACAGTTCGCATCGCTTCACCCTGAACTAGATCTCCAACCTCAACGGGCAAAATGGTGATTCTGTTGGCAGCAGTCTCGACCACGACGAGCCTCGGTCCATTTACAGTTGAAATGACCTCAACGTCACTGGGTTCCGAGAGCCCTCTGGCGACTGTTGAAACGGTGTTGGTCGATGGCGAGTACCTTCTGATGGCTCGGTTGTAAGTATCGGCGACCAGTAAATCACCGTCTGGCAATTCAGCTAGCCCCAGTGGGTGTTGGAAAAGGGCCTCTTGGGCCGACCCGTCGGCATGACCAAAATCGAACAGCCCCCTGCCAACAACAGACTCGATTTGAGAGTCCTGCCAGAACCGCAGTGCAGAGGTCTCGGCGTCAATAATCCACAGCTTCCCCGGATCAACCTTCGAGGAAACTATTCCAGAAGGTTGGGCAAACCATGCTTGATCTGAAGGACCATCTACCAAGCCTTCGTTTGTGGTTCCTGCAAATATGTCTAATGTTTTGGCATAAAAATCATATTTCCAAATCCTGTGTTCTCCGGCCATGGCAATTGTGAGGTGCCCTTGGAAAAATTCGATGTCCCATGGGGTTGAGATGTTTATTTCTCTTGCGTCTCCAGAAGTTGGGTCTTTCTGCATCCACTGGGCCCCCGTGCCGGCAATCGTCGTCACCACGCGCGTTTCAAGGTTTAGCCCTCGAATCAGGTGATTCGCAGTGTCAGCAACCAGCAAATGCACTCCTAACTCAGCTGCCAAATCTTGATCTAGAAAAACCGCGCCGTAGGGCTCGGCAAATTTTGCCTGCTCAAACGAACCGTCTAAGTTTCCGCGCACCCCAGAGCCGAGCCGCAGAATCGGCTTGCCCGGCTGCTCGGATGACAAGGTAACAAAGTCGTGCCCGCCACTGTTGCTGACAAAAAGATCAGCCCCGCCCAATAGGTGCCGATAGTGATCGGGGATTTCTGTGACCTTGCCGGGCTGCTTGAGGAAGAAGTTGGTTGGCTCCGGTGATTTATACAATCCCGCACCAGGAACTAACTCACCACTGTCTACATACTCAGGAATTAGCGCTTCAAGTTGTGCCGAGATCGCATGGGCATGACCCTCGCCAGAGTAGGTGGCAATTATGTCGCCCCTCGGGTCCACTAAGACCAGTGTTGGCCAAGCCCTAACGCCATAGCTGTTCCAGGTGGCCATGTTGGGATCGTTCAGAACTGGGTGCTCAATCCCATGCCTTGAAATTGCAGCCGCTACCGACTCGGGCAGCTTTTCATGTTCGAATTTCGGTGAGTGAACTCCAACCACCGTTAACACGTCTTTGAACTTTTCTTCGACACCCCTGAGCTCAGCCAGAACATGATGGCAATTTACGCAGCAAAGTGTCCAGAAATCTAGAAGCAAGAATCGCCCTTTGAAATCCTCAATGCCAAGGTGGGAGTTTTCCGTTCCAAACCAGGTGTCGCCAATTAGCTCCGGCGCTTTGAGCGTCACTTCTTGGCCCGCCTCGAGCTGATGACTCCAGTGTTGAAGCCGGCCAAGTGGAGACCACCATGGAAGCGAGCGTGTTCAATTTTGATACAGCGATCCATGACCACGTTTAATCCCGCAGCTGTTCCGCGCTGACCGACCTCATCATTGGAGACTCCAAGCTGAAGCCAGATGGTTTTGGCTCCGACGGCAATCGCCTCGTCCAAGATTCCAGGCGTGTCACTGGGTTTTCTGAAAACGTCAACGATGTCGGGCACCTCCGGCAGTTCGGCTAACGAGCTGTAGACCTTCTGGTCAAAAAGTGTGTCAATCATTGGGTTCACAAAGTAGACCTTGTAGTAATCACCGCCCTTGAGGTAGCTGGCGACAAAGTAACTGGCTCGGGAGCGGTTGGAAGAAACGCCAACTATTGCCACACTTTTTGCTGACTGCAAAATATTTAGGCGCTCCTTGGCGGTCGGCTCTTGATAGCTCATCGTTTTCTACCCGTGGCCATCTCTAGTGCTTGATCAAGGTCCCAAAGTATGTCCTCGATGTCTTCAATCCCAACGCTAATTCGAATCAAGTCCTCCGGGACTCCAGCTGCAGCCAGTTGTTCTGTGCCTAGCTGACGATAAAGAGTTGATGCGGGGTGAATAATCAGGCTCTTGGCGTCGCCAATGTTCGCCAGGTGACTTATCAGTTGCACATTATTTATTAGAGCCTCGCTTGCTCTGCGCCCTCCTTCTACGCCAAATGAAAACACCGACCCCGGGCCCTCCGGAGCGTATTTCTTTGCCAGCTTGTAATCAGGGTGTGATTTCAAGCCAGAGTATGAAATCCAGCTAACTCGCTTATCGTCGTCAAGCCATTCGGCCACTGCTCTGGCATTCGACACGTGATCCTTCATGCGCTGGGGGAGAGTCTCGATGCCTTGCAGCAATTGGAAAGCTGCAAACGGAGAAAGTGAGGGGCCAATGTCTCTTAGTTGCTCACTCCTTAGCTTTGTTAGAAAGCTGTATTCCCCAAAATTTCCCCACCACTCGAGGTTGCCATAGGCGGCAACCGGCTCTGTCATGGTGGGAAACTTTCCGCCATCCCACTTGAAGTTTCCCGAATCGACCACAACGCCACCCAAAGTGGTGCCGTGGCCACCGAGAAACTTGGTTGCCGAGTGAATGACAATATCTGCCCCATGCTCAATCGGTCTTACCAAATACGGTGAAGCTGTAGTGGAATCAACAATCAATGGAATTCCATTGCGATGTGCAACCTCGGCTAGGCCTTCAATGTCTGCGATTGCGGTTGACGGGTTTGCAATCGTCTCGGTGAAGATCAGCTTGGTGTTGGGCCTGATTGCCGCCTCGTAGTCCTTTGGATCCGTGGAATCAACAAAAGTGCTCTCGATACCAAATCTGCGCAGTGTCACTGTGATTTGCGTGATAGTCCCGCCATAAAGCCTTGAAGACGAAACAATATGGTCACCCGAACCACAAAGTGCAGCAAAGGTAATGAATTCGGCAGACTGGCCACTGGCCGTTGCCACCGCACCGATTCCCCCCTCGAGACTTGCCACCCGCTCTTCGAAAGCGGCAACGGTTGGGTTTCCAATGCGAGAGTAGATATTTCCATATTTCTCGAGAGCATAGAGGTTTGCCGCATCAGCGGTGTCCTCGAATACAAATGACGTTGTTTGATAAATAGGCACTGCACGAGCACCATAAACCGGATCCGGAACGCTTCCGGCGTGAAGTGCCCGTGTCTTGAATCCAAAGCTGTGTTCTGACATCAATCTCTCCTTTGTAATCTGGGCTAAATCCAGCGCAATGCGCGCTTTTCAACCTGTGTGATAACTACGTCGCTTAGCTTTCCCAGCAGTGCGAGCAAAATGATTGCAACAAATAGCACGTCTGTGCGTGCGGTGTTTTGACTGTCAAGCAACAAAAACCCCAGGCCTTTCGAGCTTGCAATTAGTTCCGCGGCCACCAAGAACAACCAGGCCTGCGCAAGACCAAGTCGTAGGCCGGAGAAAATAATCGGTGATGACGCTGGCAGCAGGATTCTGGTTACTAGCTTGATGGATTTGAGGCCATAGGCTCTCCCAACCTCGATAAGGTTTCTATCTACCGCCGCCAAACCTGACGCTACCGTTGTGAAAACTGGGAAAAATGCACCGATGGCGATCAATGTGATTTTTGGCTCTTCGTAGATTCCCATCCAGATCAAAAGTAACGGAACCCAAGCTAGGGACGGAACAGCTCTCAGTGCCCCAATTGTTGGCTGCAAAAGCTGAGAAACAAACTTCGAAAGCCCAACGGCAGAACCCAGTGCGATGCCGAGCGCCGCCCCTAGGGCAAAGCCAGCAAATACGCGTTGCAGGCTAATTGCAATGTGCCCCCACAGGGTTCCTCTTTCAATCAGGCCCAGAGCTCCAGAAACAACTTCAGCTGGAGGTGGAAGTTGACTGACTGAGAATGCGCCGCTGCTACTAAGAACTTGCCACAGGGCCAGAATTAGAATCGGCAGCATCGCACCCAAGAAAACTTGCCTTGATTTGCCAATAAGGGCGGCACGCCCCTGCCGACGGGTGCTCTGCTGCTCGACTCTAAATTCTGACATTTACTTAGCCAACCTTCTTGGCAATGCTGTCATTGATCAGTGTTTCGATGGCAAGATCTGCTGCCTCTTGAGACTTAATCTTTCCTTCCGCAACAAGCACCGGGGTGATGATTCTAAATACCGCCAGCTGAGTTTCACCCGGTACGAGTGAGACATCGACATTGGTCCTTTCAGTCAACACCTTTGACGCAACATCGATATCAAGCTGTGCTTCCTTGGCCAAAATCTCAACTGCTTGATCTGGATTTGAGAGAATCCACTGTCTGGCCCTCTGGTACTGAAGAAGGACAACCTCAACAAGCTCAGGGTTGCTTTCCAGAAACTCAGTGCGGGCGTTTAGGACGCCCCAGGTGTTAAACCCGGGATTTGAATAAATGATCTTTGAGCCAGCATTTTTCTCACTGGTTGCAGTCAGTGGATCAAGTCCAGACCAAACCTCAACGTCACCATTTTCCAAGGCTTTCTGACCGTCGGCGTGCGCCAAATTTACAATTTCGACATCTGCGCTAGAGAGCCCAGCCTCGTCCAAAGTCTGAAGCAAGAAGAAGTATGGATCTGTTCCGCTTGTTGCAGCGATCTTTTTTCCCTTGAGGTCAGCGATTTTTGTTATGTCGCTGTCCTTTGAAACAACGATGCTGGCCCAGTTTGGCTGTGAGAAAATTCCAATGGTATTTATCTGAACTCCATTTGCGTGTGCGGCAAAAGCCGCAGAGCCGGCTGTTGAACCGATGTCAATAGCCTCAGCGTTAAGGTTTTCAAGGGCAGCTGAGGAACCAGCTGAAAGAATCCACTCAACCTGGTAGCCCTCTGACTCAAGCTCACTTTCCAGCCAACCCTGGTCACGGATAACCAGTGACAACGGATTCCAGTACGCGTAATCGAGTCTTAGAACTTTTGAGTCTCCATCGGTTGCAACTTGTGCTCCTTCTCCCGCGGCACAGCCGGTTAGAGCGAGAAGTGAAATTGCAACGGCGGCAATCGAAGCTCGAAGGCGGTTGTGTTTCTTGTATTTCTGCATTGTGATTCCTTTTTTGGGTTATGGGTGAATACCGAACTTGGACAAAAGTTCTGTTCGAAGTGGTGCAAGTCCAGGGTGAGACCGGTCTCTTGGTCTCGGGTGGTTTACCTTGACGATTTCATCGATGCCACGACCTCGATCGGCCAAGACAACAATTCGATCTGCTAGGTGAAGGGCTTCATCTATGTCGTGCGTAACGAGTACGACGGTTGCACCTGAAGCTCTAGTCACATCAAGCAATAAATCCTGCATCCGCAAACGAGTAAGTGCGTCAAGGGCTGCGAATGGTTCGTCCAAGAGCAAAACTCCAGGGTGCCCCGCGAGACCTCGAGCCAAAGCGGCTCGTTGGGCCATCCCGCCAGAAACTTGCCGAGGCAAGTGCTTTTCAAATCCGCCAAGCCCAACCGTTGCAAGCAGTTCCAAAATTTCTTGCTGGTTTCGTTTTGATCTTGCTCCAATTGCCACGTTGTCCTGCAGGTTGAGCCAGGGAAGCAATCGAGGGTCTTGGAACACAAAACCGCAGCGTTCATCAACTCCGGTGACCTGTTCGTGGTCGACTGTCACAAGGCCCTCACTTGGAGAGTCAAGGCCGGCTATCAGGCGAAGCAACGTGGATTTACCGCAGCCAGAAGGGCCCAACAGAACAAGCACTTCTCCGGCTTGAATTTCAAGGTTGATATCCCGCAGGACATCAACTCGCTTCAAGCCTGAGCCAAAGTGCTTGTTGACCCCCGTCATTTTTACGGAGGCAGCCAAGACATTAGAAGCTTCGGGTTTTCTGGGTTCGGCAATGGCCAATTTGGGTCACCTTTTGATGTTTTTAGCGCGCGAATTTTGGGAGATTTGCAAGGCTTTACCCTCGCGGCTCAGTTCACCGTTTATTGAAAAACGCAGAGACTAAGCATCTAGCGCATTCGTGCCATGGCCCCAAGTAATGTGCCGGAAAGAGAAACCACGAAGGGCAAAATACGCGACCTTGACATGGCTTCCTTTTCTCTCGGTGATGATTTTTTCCAAGTATAGGCAGGGATCAAATGACGCTCCACCATGAGCGGTCTTTGACACTTCAATGCAAGTGTTTTTCAGGTAATAAAACCACCATAAATCAAAGGAGCAAAAGACCTGGTTTTCCCATTTCTCCCAGTTATTTACTGGAATCTAGGGCGATACGTAATCGTCTCGGAGGTGTGGATCAGGCGCCTTCGGCCTTGCCTAAATAGTTCCAAATACGTCGAAACATTTGGAAACAATTGAAACTTTGAGCACTGGATTGTCTTCCAAAAAAAGTTGAGGTCTCTGGGGCCGTCATTGGCTCGTGGCCGAGCAAGGTGTGGATTTGTTGACCGTCATTCGAATCCAGTCCTATATTCCAACTCAAGAGATTCCATGAGAAATTCTCGCCGCAACGTTGAAGTAGGCTTCACTGATGAGCATGCATGGTGGTCCCGGAAGTTTCATGGTTGACCCTGCAAAAAGAAGAGCTGAGAATGCTGCTGCTCCAAAAGTTGAAAATCTTCTCGGTCGAATATCTGAGCTGTTTGTAAATCACAGGGTGACACTTGCCGGGACAATCATTCTGGTTTTAATTGGTGCTGGCTTGAGTGTGATCCCTCCGCTTCTGATTGAGCGCACATTCAATGAGGGGCTTTTTCCTTTAGGTGGTGCGCCAAACATGAGCGTGCTGATTCAGCTGGTGAGCATCATGATTGCGATCTTTGTGCTGGCAGCAGTAATTGGTGTTTGGCAAACCTACCTAACCGCCAGGGTTGGCAACGAGGTAATGGGTCAGCTTCGAGAGCGGCTCTTTAGCCACCTCCAGGCAATGGAGCTTGCCTTTTTCACAAAAACTAAAACCGGAACCATCCAGTCCAGGCTGCAAAACGATGTCGGTGGTGTTGCCAATGTACTGAGCAACACTGTTTCTAGCATCCTTGGCAACACCGTGACAGTGATTGCGGCCTTTATTGCAATGCTGCTGCTGAGTTGGCAGCTGACTTTGATTGCCGTTGTAATGATGCCGCTGATGGTTATCGCCCAGCGCAGGGTTGGCCAAGTAAGGGCAAAGATTGCCGGCAAGACCCAGGAGTCACTGAGTGAGATGACAGCAATCACCCAAGAATCTCTTGGCGTGAGCGGCATCTTGCTTGCAAAGAGCTTCGGCAGGCAGCAAATAGAAGTTGACCGGTATGCCGCAGAGAACAAGATCCAGATTGGTCTTCAGGTTCGTCAAACCATGAGTGGCCAGTGGTTTTTTGCAATGGTTCAGGTTTTCTTTTCTGCAATCCCAGCGATCATCTACCTGTTCGCTGGCTGGCTTATTACCGGTGGCAACGAGGTGTCAATTGGAACCGTTGTTGCCTTCACCACGGTTCAGGCAAGGCTGCTGTTTCCACTGATGGGTCTAATGAGAGTTGTTCTGGACCTTCAAACCAGCCAGGCACTGTTTGCAAGAATCTTTGAATACCTTGACCTAACACCTGCGATCAACGACCCAGAAAAACCAGAAGAATTAAGCCCAGATCAATTGGGTTCCGTTGAGCTTCGGAATGTCACCTTCAGCTACCCGGGGGCTGATGCTGCAACACTTAAAAATGTCAACATCAAAGTTGAAAAGGGTCAGTACGCAGCCCTTGTCGGTCCCTCGGGTTCTGGCAAAACAACAATCAGCTACCTCATTCCAAGACTCTATGAGGCAACAGAGGGTCAGGTGTTATTCGCCGGCAGTGACGTGAAAGAAATTGCACAGGCTGATTTGATTGACAATGTCGGCATCGTGAACCAAGAGACCTACCTCTTTCACGCCACCATCAAAGAGAACTTGGCATATGCAAGGCCGGGCGCGACCGACGAAGAAATCACTGCCGCGGCAAAGGCCGCCAACATCCACGAAACAATTTCCAGCTTCCCCGAGGGCTATGACACCATGGTCGGTGAGCGTGGTTACCGGCTCAGTGGTGGTGAGAAACAGCGCATTGCAATTGCAAGGGTGCTGCTCAAGGACCCACCGGTATTGATTTTGGATGAGGCCACCAGCTCGATGGATACCAGGAGCGAGCGAATTGTCCAGGAGACTCTGGATGCAGTAACCAGAAACCGAACCACCATCGCAATTGCTCACAGGCTTTCAACCGTTATTAATGCCGATGTGATCTTTGTCATTAGCGCAGGCGAAGTGGTTGAGAGCGGCACTCATAAAAAACTCTTGAAATCCAATGGGCTCTATTCCAAGCTAGTGAACGAGCAATTCAAGGGCGCCTAGTAACTAGGGCTGCAGCCGCTGCACTTTCCACTCAGTTGGCTCACCAGCGCCATCAAGGGTTCTTGTGAAGGCAATTCGGTCGTGCATTCTGTTTGACCGGCCCTTCCAGAATTCGATCCTGCTTGGCACTATTCGATAGCCACCCCAGTAATCAGGCCTTATAACATCCTTGCCCTCAAAACGATCAAGAGCTACTTGGAACTGAAGGTCCAATGCCTCGCGGTTCTGAATCGGTTGTGACTGGTTGGAAGACCAGGCTGCAACCTTTGACTCATGGGGCCTGGAATTGAAATACTCATCAGAGTCCGATTCTGGAACATTTTCAACAACGCCTTCTATTAACACCTGCCGATACATCGAGTACCAACCAAAGACTGCACTTACCGCCGGATTTTGCGCTATCGCCTGACCCTTGCGGGATTCAAAATTGGTTGCGAAAAAGAAGCCGTGCTCATCAACCCCCTTCAGCAATACTGTTCTGGAGCTGGGGGCATTCAACTCTGTCACTGTGCTCAACACAAAAGCATTTGGCTCATAGATCTTTTCTTCATCGGCTTCTTGCAGCCAGATCTTGAATTGCTCGATTGGGTCTTGGAGCAGGTGAGTCTCATCAAGGGAAGCCTGCCCGTAATCTTCGTGACGATTGAGTGAATCCATAAAACAACCTTAAGTGCATCTGGTGCAGAACATTGAGACAACGTCACATCCTGCGCTTAGGCTTAAGTGCAAACACCAAACAGGAGTAAGCACTTGCAGCGGATCGAAATCCATAAAGACCCAGAAAAGATCCTGGCTGAAGTTTTTGATGGCTTGCATTCAGGTGGTGGGAGAAGCTCGATAAAGGGCGGCCAAACCGCTGCCAACAAAGCATTGGCAGCACTTGATATCCGTGGCTATGCCAAGAAGCGCTCAGAGGTGCTCCCGGTAACTGCACGGGGAGCCAGCGTGCTGTCGCCCTACATCCGGCACAACATCCTGTCTCTTCAAGAGGTTTGGGACAGCGTTAGTAGTGCCCCCTCATACGACAAAGAGAAATACCGCGATGAGCTTTTGTGGCAGGAGTACTCAAGACATTTATATGCCCGTCTTGGCACCAGGCTTTTTGAAAACTTGCGATTCAATCAATCCTGGGACACCGAAGGCAACGGCTGGCCAGCAGGCATGGCCTGCACGGACTTCGTGCTTGATGAGCTAAACCAAGACGGCTGGCTCGTAAACCAAACCAGAATGTGGCTTGCCTCTCACTGGAGCGTTAGAAATGGAAAAGGTTGGCTTCACGGTCAAGAGCAAATGCACCGCGAGCTAATTGACGGTTCAAGGGCGGCTAATTTGCTCGGCTGGCAGTGGACCGTTGGCTCTGGAAGCGGAAAGCCCTATGGCTTTGCTCGCTGGCAAGTGCAAAAGCGAGCGCCGACACTCTGCGGCAGCTGCCCTTTGAAATCAAACTGCCCAATTGAAAACTTCCCAGCAGATCAAAGCCTTGAAGCTCTGCCCACAGAACCCCTATTGGCTTTTGACCCTGACACGAAAAAGACTTCCGGGCCGCTAACAACAATTAGAAACTCAGCCCCAGAAAAGGTTTTGCTAACTATTGACTCGCTGGGTGATGACGACCCTGCGCTGGCCGCCAATCCTGAGCTGCCGGCAGTCTTCGTCTTCAACCAGAAGGCTCTTGCCAAGCTGCAGCTATCTTCAAAGCGGATTTTCTTTTATTTGGAAACCCTGCAGGACCTAGCAGAACGCAGAAACCTTTCAGTGTTCCTTGGTGACCCAGTCGAATTTGCCAAAAACAATATGGTCGCCGTTACCCACGCGCCAGTTCCAAGCTTTGAGAAATACCAGAATCTGGCAGAGATCCACCCCTACCCCTGGCTAAAACTCCCTCACGCTAGCTCGGTTAGGTCTTTTAGTGCTTGGCGAGGCAAGCTCCGCTAGGTTCCCTAGACTTGCAACCATGTCCGAAAAGCCCAGGCGCAAGAGCCCTAGCCCTCTGGGGAAAAAGGGCGATGACTTATATGAAGCGCTTGACGGTGACTGGCGAAAGCTTGGACTCCCGACACCTGCCAGACAGGCCCTGGTGGATGCAAAACTTTATCGAGTGTCAGACCTTAGAAACTTGAGCATTGCCGAACTCTCAGCACTCGATGGCATGAGTAAGTCCTCGGTTGCGAGGCTTAGGAACATTATGGAAGCGAAGGGCATTCGCTTCCGATAACTAAGCAAACAGCCCTCGATGCCCCGTCTGGCGGGATACAATTATTTAGGGGAAAGAAGACGATGGCTTCAACTAGAGTTCAGGTGATATTTTGAAGGTGTCCCCAAGTGCTGAGGAAATCTCCGCTGACAAGACAGCGGGCGTGTCTGCTATCTCCATCACAGGATTGAATAAAAGTTTCGACAAAGTCCAGGCTGTCGTGGATCTAAACCTCGAGATTTCGCAGGGCGAGTTCTTTTCCATGCTTGGCCCATCAGGCTCGGGCAAGACCACGGTTCTAAGAATTCTGGCGGGATTTGAAACTGCCTCCAGCGGCAAAGTCTTACTCGAGGGTACTGATGTCACTGATTTGGCTCCATTTGACCGAGATGTGAACACAGTTTTCCAAGACTACGCATTGTTCCCGCACATGAGCATTCAAAAGAACGTCGAGTACGGCCTGAAAGCCAGAAAAATTTCAAAACCTAAGCGTGCAGAGCTGGCCAGCCAAGCAATTGATTCGGTAAAACTTTCCCACCTCGCAGATCGCCTGCCTCACCAGCTGTCTGGTGGACAGCGCCAAAGAATCGCGTTGGCTCGAGCTCTGGTTTTGCGCCCCAAGGTGCTGCTCCTTGATGAGCCACTTGGCGCGCTTGACAAGCAGCTTCGCGAGGAAATGCAGGTTGAGCTCAAAAGAATTCAGCGCGAGGCTGGAATCACCTTCATATTCGTCACCCACGATCAGGAGGAAGCAATGCGGATGTCAGACCGCATTGCGGTCTTCAACGCCGGTCGCATCGAACAAATAGGCACGCCGGCTGAGGTCTACGAGAGCCCGGCGACTGAATTTGTTGCTGGGTTTCTGGGAGTTTCGAACCTTTTATCCGGAGAGGATGCCAGGCAGCTGCTCGGCTCAGCGGATTTAGTAAACATTAGGCCAGAACGAATCAAAATTCTGCCTGAGAATTCCAAGCCCTTGGCCGGCGAAATATCGGTGCGCGCAACGATTGTCGACATCGCATACACCGGCGCCAACACGCTTTACACGCTTGAAGGGCCGAATGGCCTGAGACTGGTGGCCACGCGACTAAATCAAGAGATGTCTGGCGCTTCTCAAGGCCTTGATTGGTCCGATAAAGTTTTGGCAACATTCCGGAAGGAACACGTTGCCAAGATCCCAAGCAAATAAAGAAAGGGTACGAGCATGAAAAGAAAACTAGCTTTACCGTCACTTCTGGCAGCCGGCGTTTTGGTGTTGTCCGGTTGTGCAGCCGATAACGGCTCTATAGAAATTACCGTTCCAGACTTGCCAACCAAGTCGGAGCTAGGCGAGTTCGAAGGCACGGTAAACATCGTGCATTGGTCTGGCTTTGTCGACCCCAAATGGTCCGACCCCTTCACAGCAGAAACCGGTTGCGTTGTTAACTCTCGAGTTGCTGGCACAAGTGACGAGATGGTGACACTAATGCGCACCGGCGAATACGACCTAGTTTCTGCATCTGGAGACGCAGCACTTCGACTAATCGTTGGTGGGGATGTTTCCCCGCTAAACGTCGATTTGATACCGAACTTCAGCGATGAAATCGCAGAAGGCATGAAAGGCCAAATCTATGACGTTGTAAACGGCAAGCCATACGGTGTGCCAATTGGCCGCGGTGCGAACCTCTTGCAGTACAACGAGGACGTTACGGGTGGAGAGCCAGAAAGCTGGGACGTTGTCTGGGAAACTGACAGCCCATATGCTGGAAAGATCACCGCTTATGACGCACCAATTTATATTGCTGACGCAGCGGTGTATTTGATGTACCACAACCCAGAACTAAACATTGAAAACCCATACGCGCTTGATGAGGTTCAGCTCGCAGCTGCAGTTGACCTTCTGAAGCAGCAAAACACCGTCATCGGTGAGTACTGGTCAGATGTTGTAGCTCAAATCACGTCCTTCGTTGGTGGAGACACTGTCGTTGGAACCTCATGGGAGATCTTGAGGAAGTTCGCCGCATCAGACAACCTAAAGACCACCTTGCCAGTTGAGGGATCAACCGGTTGGTTCGACACCTGGTTGGTATCTTCAACCTCACCAAACTCGAACTGTGCATATGCATGGATCGACTACACCAGCCAAGCCAGTGTTAACGGTGCTATTTCCGAAAACTTTGGAATGGCACCTGCAAACATTGCGTACTGCTCCACGAACGCAGAGACTCAGGCACACTGTGACGAGTTCTCCGCCGAGGACGAGGCGTTTTGGGACAGGATCTGGCCATGGACCACTCCAATTGAGGAGTGTGTGGATGGACGCACCGATGTTAAGTGCACCAACTTCCAAGACTGGACCAATGCTTGGCTAACCGTTAAAGGTTAGGCAAGTCGTTGCTGGGCGGGGGTAACCCTCGCCCAGCACAACCCAGTTGTTTAGAGTAAACGGTCGCCTTTCAGAAACCGAGCTTCCCGAAAGGGGGAGTAGTTGAGCGTCATAGCCAAAGCTCCGAAGCGCCCTATTTCGACCTACCTGCACCTGCACCCAAAAACTGGTCTTAGGGCACTTTTAGCGCTTCCGCTCACCTGGCTAATAGGCGTGTACATCATTTCGCTTTTCTTGCTTCTTGTAACGGCTTTTTGGTTTACCGACCCTTACACGTCCAAGGTTCGTCCGGGCTTCACTCTTGAAAATTTCGTCAGCATCTTCACTGTTCCGGCCTATTTTGCGACTTCTGTTCGCACTCTGGGAATAGCGCTGGCTGTAACAGCAGTGTGTGCTGTGTTCGCCGTCCCATTGGGCATATTTATGGCCAAATTAGCCAGGCCATGGATGAGAAACCTTCTGGCTGTGGCAATTACGCTTCCACTTTGGGCGGGGTATCTGGTAAAGCTGCTGGCGATGCGTCTGACGTTCACGGAAAATGGTTTATTCAACTGGCTTGTCGAGCCACTTGGTATAAGCGGTCCAGGGTTTGGCATCCCTGTCATTGTTCTCACCCTCGCCTACCTTTGGTTTCCCTACATGGCTCTTCCGGTCTTCACAGCAATTAGGCAGCTCCCCCACAACTTATTTGACGCATCTGCCGACCTTGGAGCTAAAGGCTGGCCAACAGTATTGCGAATTGTTCTTCCACTTATCACCCCCGCCATTGTTGCGGGCAGCGTGTTTACCTTCTCCCTAAGCCTTGGGGACTATCTAGCAGCAAGGTTTGTTGGAGGAAAGACACAAATGGTTGGCTCGATCATTGCTTCGAACATCAACCTAAATCCCCCGGTGGCCGCAGCTTTCTCAATGGTGCCAATTGCGTTCGTGATCATGTACTTGATGCTCGCAAGGCGCACAGGTTCATTGGAGCGCATGTAGATGCTGAGATTCTCAAAAGCTTCAAAAGCAGGACTGATAGTCATTGTTGGAATCGTGCTGCTATTCATGTATGCACCTCTAACCGTGCTGATACTAAACGCCTTCAACGAGCGACAGGTTTCCTCCTGGCCCATTGAAGAATTTTCCCTGAAGTGGTGGGCCATTGCGTTTGAGTCTGAGCCGATAAGGGCAGCACTGCTTAATTCAGCCACAGTAGCCACCGGAGCAATGCTAATTGCCATGATTTTGGGTTCCTTGGTGGCTTTCGCACTGAACCGATTCGACTTTTTTGGTAAGAGCACGGTAAACCTCTTAATCGTTTTACCGATTGCCTTGCCCGGTGTGGTAACCGGTGTTGCTTTCAGCAATACATACAGCAACTTCTTGACACCAGCTGGTTTTCAGATTGGTTATTTCGGAATGATTGTTGCGCACTCGACCATTTGCATCGTGATGGTATTCAATAACGTTTTTGCGCGCCTCAAGCGCATGAACCCTTCACTGCAAGAGGCATCTATGGACCTGGGTCAAGGGCTATGGGGAACCTTCAGGCTTGTAACAGTTCCACAATTTAGAACCGCATTCGCAGCGGGTGCACTTTTAGCTTTTGCTCTTAGCTTTGACGAGGTGGTGATTACAATTTTCACGGCTCCGCCAGGAGTTGATACTTTGCCGCTATGGATTTTGAAGGAAATGGCGAGGCCTAATCAAGCATCAGTTGTGAATGTCGTGGCAACTGTAGTGATCGTTTTGTCCTTTGTGCCGGTCTATGTTTCGCAGCGGCTTTCCCGAACTGAAAATGAGAAGTAGCCTCTGGCGCTTGACTCAAAAAACTTTAATGGCACGAGTAGTTTTTTTATAAGGCTGCGATCAGTTTTCTTCTAGGGTGAATTCCACCTCGGCCACGATCAACGGCACCCAGTAAAAAAAATAAAGAAACCCAAGAAGTCGTGAAGTCTTCTTGGGTCTCAGTGCGCTTGGAGGGACTCGAACCCCCAACCTTCTGATCCGTAGTCAGATGCTCTATCCGTTGAGCCACAAGCGCTGGTGAAGCCCAAAGTCTAGCTGATTTGTTGGAAGAAAAACAGAGAGCCTGCAGTTGCTAATTAGATGGGACTAAAACTAAAAGCTGGCACAGACTTCCAGACAATATTTGATAAAGCGCGGGCTGTTGCTCCAGACGCATTCGACCAAACCTCAATCAGAAACCTAATTGGTGGCTCTTGGCAGGTGTTGGGCAACCAGATCGAACATCTATCACCGGTTGACCAGCAGCCCATTATTGGCCCGTCAATGCTTAGCCTTTCACAAACCGAAGAAGCTGTTCGACAGGCAGTCCTGATGGATAAGGACTGGTCGAAGCTGCCACTGGATGAGCGCAAATCCAGAGTGAGCAAAGCCCTTGAGCTGCTGGCTGAAAACCGAGATTTGATTGCACAGTTTTTGATCTGGGAAATTGGAAAACCATGGAAACTTGCCTGTGCTGACGTGGATCGCTGTATTGAAGGCGTCCAGTGGTATCTCGGAGAAATAGACCGTCAAATGATTGGTAGAACCCCGCTACCAGGACCAGTGTCAAACATTGCAAGCTGGAACTACCCACTCAGCGTGCTGGTTCATGCAGAGCTGGTTCAGATGCTTGCAGGAAACGCAGTGATTGCTAAGACTCCATCTCAGGGCGGTTTCCATGCGCTTACTCTTTGTCACGCCCTGATGGCCAAAGCGGGCCTGCCAGTGACGCTAGTGTCTGGTTCTGGTTCTGAGTTGTCACCGGCTCTTGTAAGCTCACCAAGCCTCGGGGCCTTGGCTTTTGTGGGTGGGAGAAACAACGGCCGTGCAGCGGCGAGTTCCCTTAGGTCCTTAGACAAGAGACACATTCTCGAACAAGAGGGCCTGAACTCGTGGGGCATCTGGAACTACTCAAACTGGTCTGAGCTTGCAGCTCACCTAACCAAAGGATTTGAATACGCTAAACAGCGCTGCACCGCATATCCCAGGTATGTAGTTCAACGAGAACTTTTCCCAGAGTTTTTGGAAATGTATCTGGGGGTTGTGAAGAGCCTAAAGTTTGGTCACCCGCTGGCGGTTGAAAACGAAAATGATGACTACCCGGAGCTGCACTTTGGTCCGCTCATCGGAGCAAAGAAAGCCACGGAGTTAGACATTGCATTCAAAGAGGCTGTGGATCGAGGTGGCGTTCCGCTATACCAGGGCAAGCTAACCTCCGGCACATTCCTAGCTGGTCAGGACACTTCTGCCTATGTTGCCCCTAGAACCCTGCTGGAACCACCCAAGTCCTGGTCTATTCACCACTCTGAACCCTTTGGACCATTGGACTCAGTGGTGCTTGCAGACAGCGAAGCTGAAATGATTGCAGCCATGAACGTTTCCAATGGAAACCTAGTGTCATCGGTTGCAACCGATGACTTGGGCTTCGCAGAAAGAGTTCGTGAAGAATCGCAGGCCTTCAAGTTCGGCATCAATGCCCCCAGGTCCAGAGGTGACAAAGCCGAGGTCTTTGGTGGCAGAGGTGCCAGCTGGAGGGGTTGTTTTGTCGGTGGAGATCTCTTGGTTCAGTCCGTAACCGAGGGTGAGGGGATGTTGTTTGGTAACTTTGCTGATGGTTCAAGATACCCAGAGGTTGCCTAGTGAAATACAAGTTGATTGCCATTGCAGCAGCTGCTTTTCTGGTGGCTGGATGTGCAGCGCCCGAAGCTGAACCGGCAACAACTTCGGGTACTGCCCAGACGAGCCAGCAAGAACAAGGGACCGATGAAGCCTCAGCTGACCCTCAGCAAATGGATGCGGCTGAAAGCATGGACTACGAAGCTCCTGAAGAAACGGATCAGGAAGACCCTAGCGAGCCTGATTCAGCCAGTGATGAGGAACAAGAGGACAAAGAGCAGGATTCGTCTTCAAGAGAATCGGAAGCTGAAGACACAGAAACTCTAGAAACAGAGGAGCCCGCGGCTGAACCAGTGGCGCCCGAAACTCCGGCGGCTGAGCCTGCTGGCTTCACCATGGCCATGATTTCGGCAAACAACACGGCAAGTAAGTGCTGGGTGGCAATAGATGGGATGGCCTATGACCTGACCGCTTGGATCGCTTCACATCCCGGTGGCCAGGGAGCTATCACTGGGCTTTGCGGGAAAGATGGAACTGCCAGATTCTTGAGTCAACACGGCGGGCAGGCCAGCCCAGATAGGACTCTGGATATGTATGTTCTAGGACCGATTACCAGTTAAAGGCAACTGGCGGAGACGAGAGGATTTGAACCTCCGAGGGGCTATAAAACCCCTACCTCATTAGCAGTGAGGCGCACTCGACCGGACTATGCGACGTCTCCAATTACTTGGGCAGTTTATCGCGATACGGACCAGAAAAGAAAGTTTTGCCACCATCAAGCTGGTCGCACCTCCCCTCGAACAAGACCCTCGAGCGCTTGCTGGCTCGAATATCCCAACAAAGCAGTCTGTTCTGCCTACGATTTGTACTATGACTAGAGCGCTTTTTGTTGTTGATGTTCAAAACTGGGGTTTCTCCGGCGACTGGGCTCTTCCCAACCACGAGTCTCTACTTGAGCGGATTTCCGAACGACTGGCAAAGGCTCGAAACGACGGTGAGCTGATTGTTCACATTCAAAACGATGGTGACGAGGGGGAGCTTGATGCCCCCGGTGAGCACTTCTGGCAGCTGGTGCTGGAACCACTTCTCGGTGAACTGGTAGTTCGAAAAACCACCCAAGACACCTTTGAGTCCAACCCGGAGCTTGCACCCGATTTGATCAAATCAAGCGTGCATGAAGTAGAACTCATCGGTGCACAGTCCGAGCTATGCGTTCTTCAAACCGCCAAAGGTGCGAGGGCGGCGGGGTTTAGTGTTTTTTCTTCAAGACAGCTTCACGGGACTTATGACGGTGGCTATCCGGGCTCGAAAACTGGTCCTTCAAACGTTGAGCTCTCCGACTTGGTCCAACAGCAGATTGAAAACTTGAACTAATTTGAGCAGCTGGTGGTAGCAGCATTTGTGCCCTGCACCCATTCCGGAAGAGCTGTCGGCTCAACTGCCGCGGGAGCGTCCACTGCATTGCCTGAGGCAGTTGAACCCGCTGCCTCATCCGTGGATGGCTCTTCTGCCAGAACCGCACCCCTACCGATATTCGCCTCAGCCAGAACTAGCGGCTGGTCATCTATCAAGAGCTGAAAAATCTCTGCGGAACGCTCTGGAGAGGCAGCGACCCGACCAGCATATTCGCCCTCTAGGTCATAGACGGGGAGTTGAATGAAGGT
>JAQWUU010000051.1 GCA_029241985.1 Aquiluna sp.
CGAGAAAGTCAAAGTTGCATTTCTGTTTCAGAAACAGATACCCTTCACGAGTTGCCTGAGAGAGGCACGTGGTGGCTATAGCTCAGTTGGTAGAGCACCTGGTTGTGGTCCAGGGGGTCGCGGGTTCAAGCCCCGTTACTCACCCCAGTAGTTATTTAGCTCGTTCTAGAACGAGCTCTCGAACTCTGGCAGCGTCGGCTTGTCCGCGCATTTCTTGCATGACAGCCCCGATGACCGCCCCGGCAGCCTGAACCTTGCCATCTCGAATCTTCTCCAAGACATCTGGTTGGCTGGCCAAAGCCTTGTCAACTGCTGCGATGAGGGCACCCTCATCGGTAACAACCTTCAGCCCGCGCTTCTCAACCACTTCTGCAGGTTCGCCTTCGCCTGCCAGCACTCCAGCCACAACATCCCTTGCCAGACGGTCGTTCAGCTCTCCAGAATCAATCAACAACTGGATTTCGGCGACCTGAGCCGGCGTGATAGATAAATCAGACACAGAGACCTCCTGAGCGTTGGCGAGTCTTGCCAATTCACCAGTCCACCACTTACGTGCAGACTGAGCGCTTGCTCCGGCTGCGACCGTAGCCTCGATTTCATCGAGCAAGTCTGAGTTCAGAACATCGCGGAACTCAAGGTCTGCGAAGCCCCATGATTCCTGCAGACGCTTTCTTCGGATGGCTGGGTTTTCAGGAAGGGTCTTCCTGATCTCCTCAATCCATTCAACACTCGGCTGCACAGGAACAAGGTCTGGTTCCGGGAAGTAGCGGTAGTCATCAGCATCGGACTTAGGCCGCCCCGAAGAAGTGTGGCCACGGTCTTCGTGCCAGTGTCGAGTTTCCTGCGTTATCGAGCCGCCTCCGGCAAGAATGAACGCCTGACGCTGAATCTCGTATCTAACTGCATTCTCAACGCTTCGAAGCGAGTTAACGTTCTTGGTCTCAGTGCGAGTGCCGAGCTTCTCTGCACCTTTTTCTCGCAGTGAGACGTTAGCGTCACAGCGCACGTTTCCACGCTCCATCTTGGCATCGGAAACATCCATTGCTTTTACAATGTCGCGGATTGCGCGTACGTAGGTTGCAGCAAGCTCAGGAGCTTTGTCTAACGCTCCATAAATCGGTTTGGTAACGATCTCAACCAATGGCACACCTGCCCGGTTGTAGTCCACCAGGGAGTACTCAGCACCCTGGATTCGCCCGGTTGCGCCACCAATGTGAGTGAGCTTTCCAGCATCTTCTTCCATGTGGGCACGCTCAATTGGAATCTGAAAAACTTCTCCAGATTCCAGCTCAACCGATATGGTTCCCTCGTAAGCTATCGGCTCGTCGTACTGTGAAGTTTGAAAGTTTTTTGCCAGGTCTGGATAAAAATAGTTTTTCCTGGAAAACCTTCCAGTAGAAGCGATTTCACAATTCAAAGCCAAGCCGATTGCGATAGAAGACTCTACTGCTTTGCGGTTAACGGCCGGCAATGAACCAGGTAAACCTAAGCAGGTTGGGCACACGTTTGTGTTTGGTTCCGACCCAAAGTTGTTTGCACAGCCACAAAACATCTTGCTGACTGTGTTCAGCTCGATGTGAACCTCCAGGCCGATCACAACCTCAAACCGTTCGATTGCATCCTCATAGGACATCAGTTGTTCTTTAGCCATTACAGAACCTCCAAATCAGGCGCCTGGCTGATCAGAGGGGCGCCCCATTCACTTACATAAAGCTTTTCAATAATGCTGGCGACCCTGTACATTTGTGCGTCCTGCATTGCCGGAGCAAGTATCTGAACTCCAGACGGAAGCCCATCTTCCTTCGCTAAACCGTTTGGAACTGACATGCCAGGGATTCCTGCCAGGTTCGCGGGAATGGTAGCAATATCATTCAAATACATGGCCAGAGGGTCGTTGATCTTTTCGCCAATCTTGAATGCCGTTGTTGGAGCTGTTGGTGTCAGCAAAACATCCGCAACCTCGAAAGCCTTGGCGAGGTCTTGTTGAATGAGTGTCCTCACCTTTTGCGCTGACCCATAGTAAGCGTCGTAGTATCCAGAGGACAGCGCGTAGGTCCCAAGAATGATTCTTCTCTTGACCTCTGGGCCGAAGCCATGCTCGCGAGTTGCGGCCATAACTCTCTCGATGGTCGGGTTACCCTCAGGCATCACCCTGAGCCCGAACCGCACCGAGTCGAATTTTGCGAGGTTTGAAGATGCCTCTGCCGGCAAAATCAAGTAATAGGCAGCCACCGCATACTCAAAACTTGGGCAGTCAACCTCAACGATGGTTGCGCCTGCGGCAGTTAGCTTTTCAATGGTGTCCTCGAAGCGCTCTTTCACGCCATCTTGGAATCCATCAGAAGAAAGCTGCTTCACAACTCCAACCCGAAGACCCTTGACATCAGCCTCTCTAACGGCATTTGTCATAGAGCCGAGGCTATTTGGCAACGAGGTTGAGTCGTGAGGATCGTGCCCGGCGATGATGTCCTGCAAAAGAGCAGCATCCATAACGTCATTAGTCACAGGTCCAATTTGATCCAGTGAACTTGCCAGAGCAATCAGACCGTAACGTGATACCGCGCCATAGGTTGGCTTGGCACCTACCGAGCCAGTCACTGCAGCCGGGAACCTGATTGACCCTCCGGTGTCGCTACCAAGTGCCAATGGCGCGAGGTGGCCTGAAACAGCTGAGCTAGACCCGCCACCTGAACCTCCCGGGATCCGCCCCAAATCCCATGGATTTCGACTTGGGCCGTAGGCGGAGAACTCTGTCGAAGAGCCCATTGCGAACTCATCTAGATTTGTCTTTCCAAGTATTGGCATGCCGGCCTGGCGGATCTTTGCAACTACCGTTGCGTCATACTGTGGCACCCAGCCCTCAAGGATCTTCGATCCAGAGGTTGTAGGGGCATCTGTGGTTGTCAGGTTGTCCTTGACTGCAATCGGAACACCGTGCAACGCTGACAGCGGCTTGCCATCTGCGAGGTGCTTATCTGCGTTCTTGGCCTGCTCGAGGCTGTTCTCACGATTAATGTGCAAGTAAGAGTTGGTCTTTGGATTTAGCTTTTCCATCCGGTCCAAGAATGCCGATGTGATTTCGACGGACGAAGCGTTCTTGGTGATTATCATCTCCGCAAGTGTTGCTGCGGAAGCGCCAATAATGTCTGTCATGGTCTAGTCCTCGTCCAGGATTGCGTTTACCTTAAACCGGCCATCTGCGCTGTCAGGCGCTGCAGATAGTGCTTGCTCCTGAGTCAAAGACGGAAGAATCACATCTTCGCGATACACGTTAGCCATTGGAATCGGGTGGCTGGTGGCCGCCACGTCACCAGAGACAGCCTTGGTAACCATGGCAACGGAATCTACAATCACAGAGAGCTCGCCAGCAAACTGCTCTACTTCCTGGTCTGTAACCAAAATTCGGGAAAGTGACGCGAGATGGCGAACCAAATCGGGGGTAATTTCAGACATTCAACATCTCACTTCATTATTTGGCGGGTAGGACCTAAGTCTAGTTCGATAGCGCTGGCAACTTAGCAAGGAAATCCTGTTCCGAGATAACCAATACGCCCAATCCCTCAGCTTTTGTCAACTTTGAACCAGCACCGGGGCCAGCAACCAAAAACGCGGTGTTCTTTGAAACCGAAGAGGCGGCCTTGCCACCGTTTTCAATAATCAGCGCTTCGATTTGCTCTCTCGTCATCGACTCCATTGAGCCGGTTACAACGATTGACAAGCCCGAGAAGAGTCTCTCCGCGCTTGCGACACCCGGACCTGGGTGACCCGGCGTCGCCATTTGCACTCCGGCTAATTGCCAGCTGACAAGTATCTGTTTATGCCAGTCCAATTCAAACCAGCTGATTACTGAATTGGCCAAAGTTGGACCGACCCCATCTACCTGCGCCAGCTCAGCCTCAGTTGCACCGAATATTGCTTCAAAAGAACCAAAGTTATCTGCCAACGCTCTTGCGGCCACCGGGCCCACGTGACGAATCGACAGTGCTACCAAAAGCCTCCAGAGTGGCCTGGTCTTGGCGATTTCAAGATTTGCAAGAAGCTTGATTGCTGTTTCAGAAGGTGTGCCGTCTTTTTTCTGGAAATAGTCAACAATCTTTTCATTTCCATCTGCGTCGTGCTTTGGCAGGCCAGTGTCAGCATCCAACACCTTGGACCTAATCGGCAGCAGCTGATCCATCGACAGGCTGAAGAGATCTGCCTCGGTTCTAATGGGTGCCTCGTCAGGAAACACCGGGTTTGTTAGCGCAGTTGCGCTCACATAACCAAGTGCTTCAATGTCAAGCGCAGCCCTGGAGCCAATGTATGCAATTCGCTCCCTGAGTTGTGCTGGACAATCTTTCGCATTTTGGCAACGAAGGTCCACGTCTTTTTCGCTCGTGGGAAGAAGTGCCGCCCCACATTCTGGGCAGATATCTGGCATGACGAATGCTTTCTCAGAGCCGTCTCTGAGGTCAACCACTGGCCCCAATATCTCAGGAATTACGTCCCCAGCCTTTCGAAGTACAACCGTGTCACCGATCAATACGCCTTTAGCTTCAACCTGCTCCTGATTGTGCAGGGTGGCAAACTCTACCTCGCTCCCAGCAACCGTCACCGGTGCTAGAACAGCAAACGGAGTGGCTCTTCCAGTTCTACCGATTGAAACTCGGATATCCAACAGCCGGGTATTCACTTGCTCAGGCGGATATTTATAGGCAATTGCCCACCGTGGCGCTCTAGATGTGAAGCCAAGCTGCTTTTGAGCGGCGAGGTCATCAACTTTAATAACAACACCGTCAATTTCATGCTCCACTTCAGCACGGTTTGTAGACAGCTCGGTCACATAGTTCAACACATCTTCAAATGTGGCTAGGACTTCATATCGACTTGTTGTTGGCAAGCCCCACTTCGCTAATTGCTGGTAGACACCGCTTTGGCTTGTGAGCTCCGATTTCCAGACGCCAAAGCCATGAACCAGCATCTTTAGCGGCCTGGAAGCAGTGACGGCAGGGTCTTTTTGCCGAAGCGACCCGGATGCGCTGTTTCTCGGATTCGCGAACGGCTTGCCACCGTCTTTGATTATCCCGGCATTTAGTTTTGCAAAATCCGCCAGTTCAAAAAACACTTCACCGCGAACCTCGATTAGTTCCGGGTGGCTTTCTCCCAAGAGTTGATGCGGCACTCCCTGTATTGTCAAAGCATTTTCAGTTATGTCCTCGCCTGTCTCGCCGTCACCACGAGTTGCAGCCCTAACTAGCACCCCGTCCTGGTAGGTAATGGATACAGCCAGTCCGTCAATTTTGGGTTCACAGAGATACGGCCCGTCGCCTACTCTTGCAGCCCATGCCCTGAGTCCATCACTGTCAAATACGTTGTCAAGGCTCATCATTTTTTCACCGTGAACCACCGGGTCGAAAACGCTTCCCGCAGCAGATCCAACCCTCGAGGTTGGAGAATTCGGATCACCCTTAAGGTCTTGTTCCTCAATGGTCTTGAGCTCAGCCTCTAATTTGTCATATTCGTAATCCGAGATTAGGGATTGATTTTCGTTGTAATAGGCGTTTCGGTAGTTCTCGATTAGGGCACGCAGTTCAAGCACGCGCTCAGGCAAGTTAGGCACTTGCTGGAACTTTGCTTCTTGTGCTGTCGATAGTCATTTGCCCCAAAACCCTTGTTCCTAAATACACAACTGCTGTCTGCCCGGCGGCCACTCCGTAAAGCGGTTCCACTAGCTCAACGTGCATTGCCCCGTCCACGATGGCGGCCAACGCGGGAACCGTGTCCCCGTGAGCCCTGACTTGAACGTCGCACTCAAAATAGGCTTCCGGTTTTTCAGGCGCTTTTCCACACCATGTGTAGCGAGCGCCGAACAGGTCGGAGATTTGCAGGGCTGATTCGGGACCCACGACCACTTCCTTGGTCTTGGGCCTAATCTCTAGAACATACCTTGGCTTACCGTCTTTAGCAGGGGTTCCAATTTTCAGCCCCTTACGCTGTCCGATGGTGAATCCAACATGGCCATCGTGCTCTCCGAGTTGATTCCCTTCGGTGTCAACGATTTTTCCGGGTTCAGTTGGTATGAAGTCCCTGAGCCACTCCCTGGTGTCGCCTTCCGGGATAAAACAAATGTCATAACTATCCGGCTTATTCGCAACCGTGAGACCTCGCTCAGCTGCCTCTTTTCGAATCAAGTCCTTGGATGCTGTGGCGCCCAGGGGGAACATCGAATGGGCCAGCTGCTCGGCGTTTAGTACTCCCAACACATAGCTCTGATCTTTGGCCATTGCCAACGAACGATGAAGTTCCAAATTGCCCTGTTCATCGTTGTAGATTGATGCATAGTGTCCGGTGCAAACAGCATCAAAGCCCAGTGACAGTCCTCTTTCGAGCAGGGCAGCAAATTTGATTCTTTCATTGCAACGCATGCAGGGGTTTGGTGTTCTGCCGGCCTGGTACTCGGCAACAAAGTCATCCACTACGTCAAGCTTGAATCGTTCCGAGAAGTCCCACACGTAATAGGGAATGCCAAGCTTGTTCGCGGCCCGCTGCGCATCCATTGAATCTTCAATGGTGCAACAGCCCCTGGAGCCAGTTCTCAAGGTGCCTGGCATTCTGGAGAGTGCCAAGTGGACGCCGATTACTTCGTGCCCGGCATCAACCGCACGCGCCGCTGCAACCGCGGAATCTACTCCACCACTCATTGCCGCTAATACTCGCATCCTTGAAGTCTAATTTGACTTTGGTTTTTATGCAGGTGCGGCTTGAAGCGCTATTGGGTGGATCTTTGCTAAAGCGCGAATAAATGCGGCCGTATCGTCCGCTGTGGTGGTAAATCCAAGAGTTACCCTGACGCAAGCCGAAGCCTGGGCTTGATCAAACCCCATTCCAATTGCTACGTGCGAGGGTCCAAGCACTCCAGCCTGGCAAGCCGATCCTGCAGACACACAGACTCCCTCTTGGTCCAGCAAAAACAGCAGAGCATCAGACTGTGTTCCAGGAAAAATAAAATGGGCGTTATAGCCGGCACGGTCTGCGCCACTGGCTGTGACTATGGCCGATGGCACCAATTGCGTGACTCGAGCCTCCACCTCATCGCGGAGCACCGTCAGTCGATTCATCTCTTCTTTAAGTTCTGCAGTGGCGTCGGTTGCCGCAGCTGCAAAGCTTGCCGCTAGCGGGTAGTTCATGGTGCCCGAACGCAAAGCCCGCTCCTGGCCACCGCCATGAACGAGTGAAATCGGTTTAGCTGACCTAGCCACAACCAGTGCTCCGATACCTATGGGTGCTCCGACCTTATGCCCAGACAGACTCATTGCAGTAAGTCCACTGGCCTGAAAATCAATTGGTATGTGGCCCAAGGCAGCCACAGCGTCAGTATGCACTGGTATCTGAAACTCGCTAGCCATTTGCACAACTCTCGGAATGTCAGTGATTACACCCGTTTCGTTATTTACCCACATCAGCGTGATCAGGGCAACCGAAGGCCCGTGTTTTGAAATCAACGCTTTCAGAGACTCGAAATCAACCATTCCATTGGCAAAGTGTTTAACGAAGTGAACCTCAGCGCCCTGGTTCTTAGCTAGCCACTGAACAGGGTCGATTACCGCGTGATGCTCAGTTTCGGAGGAGATAATCACGGTCTTTTTAGCACCGGTTTGGTTTTGACTCCAGTAGATCCCTTTGATGGCGTGGTTGTTGCCCTCTGTTCCACCGGAGTTGAAGATTATTTCGCTTCGGTTAGCACCGACGGCCTTTGCAACAGTATCCCTTGATGCCTCGAGTAGTTCCCTAGTGCTCCTGCCTTGGCTATGAACGCTTGAAGGGTTGCCGAGTAAATCAAGCGCCTCAGTTAGGGCCTTCTTTGCACTTGGCCTAAGCGCTGTAGTAGATGCATGGTCGAGAAAAACTGACATAAATACAGCCTAGTTGTCAGGCCAATCAAGTAACCCTTAGTAGCCTTGAGCCCGATGACGAATTCACTTCACAACTCTCTAGTTGCCGATGGCACTCCTCTGGGGCTTTCACTGGTCGACGGTGGCGGGGTTTTCAACGTCTGGTCCGCTACCGCAGATTCGATGAAACTTCTGATCCTGGATTCTGAAGACAGCACCAAAGTGACGCATGAAATTGCACTTGAGGCCCAAGATGCCGGCATCTTTTCAGGGGCAGATGACCGGCTTGCCGCCGGGACAAATTACGTGTTGCGCGCAGCCGGGCCAAATGGAAAAAGAGATGCCTTTGATCCGACCAGAAACTTATTGGACCCATATGCCAAAGGATTAGTTCGAAAAAGTCCCAGCGATTACTACTGCGTGGCTGTGGAAGACGATTTTGACTGGCAAGGGGTCGCAAAGCCCAAAACCAGCCTCTCTGAAAGCGTGATCTACGAGGCCCACCTGCGTGGCCTAACGCGTCTCAATCCTGCGATTCCAGAAGACATTAGGGGCTCGTACGCAGCCCTGGGCCACCCAGCCACCATTGACTACCTGACGAAGCTGGGAATAACCGCCATAGAACTGCTACCGATTCAGGCCTTCATCTCAGAACCTAGGCTCGTGAATCTCGGCCTTATCAACTACTGGGGCTACAACACGATCAACTACTTCACGCCGCACATGCGCTACTCCAGCAAGAAGGCCCGAGAGTCATCCCCTTTGGCAATAATGCGGGAGCTAAAGACCGCGATTCGAGAGCTTCACAGGGCTGGAATTGAGGTGATTCTTGACGTGGTTTATAACCACACCGCCGAAGGTGGTGCCAAGGGGCTTACCTTTTCTTACCGCGGGTTAGATAACTCCAGTTACTACCGGCAGGACGACGACGGTAATTATCAAGACACCACAGGTTGCGGCAACTCGCTAGATTTTGGCAAACCCATGGTCCAAAAGCTAATGCTCGACTCCCTCCGCTATTGGGTTGATGACATGCAGGTGGATGGATTTCGGTTTGACTTGGCAACAACGCTTGCCAGAGACGAACAGAACCGCTTTGATCCGAACCATCCATCGTTGCAAGCCATGAAAAAAGACCCCATTATCTCAACCGCCAAGCTAATTGTTGAACCCTGGGATGTTGGCATGGGAGGTTGGCAGACTGGCAATTTCCCACCCGGCTTTCCGGAATGGAACGACCAGTACCGTGACTCGATTCGGAAGTTTTGGCTCAGCGACATCAAAAACGCTAGGCACACCGGTAGTCACGAAAACGGCGTGCAGGATTTAGCCGGGAAAATTTCCGGATCTCAGCAGGTGGTGAGCGAGGGTTCACCTGTTGGAAGCTTGAACTTTATAACTGCCCACGACGGATTCACGCTCTGGGACCTGGTTTCTTATGACCAAAAACACAACCTTGCCAACGGCGAAGCAAGCCGAGACGGTTCTGGCGAAAACTTCAGCTTCAATCATGGACAAGAAGGTTCCACCACCAACAAATCAATCAGCGCAAATCGAACCAAAGCAGCCAGAAACCTCCTTGGCACGCTCTTGACCTCCGCGGGAGTTCCCATGATTACGGCCGGTGATGAGCGGCTGAAGTCTCAAGACGGCAACAATAACGCTTATTGCCAAGACAACTCCATCACCTGGCAAGAGTTTGAACCAGACTCAGAAAAGGACAACTTTTTCGAAACCATCGCGCATCTAATTAGGCTGCGTAAGCAATTCCCAGCACTCAGGCCAACGGATTTCACCAAACTCGAAAAAGCAACCACATATCACGATCAAATGCTTTGGTTTTCGGCAACTGGACAGCAGATGAGCGTTGAGGACTGGCATAACCCGGAGCGCAGGACTCTCCAGCGGCTAAATTTTCACCTTCTTCCCGATGGTTCAACTCAAGGGGTTTTGCTCGCAATCAACGGCACCGAAGCAATCAAAGAAATTCAACTTCCGGAACTTGCACGCAACCAACATTATGAATTGCTTTGGGACTCTGCTTTCCAAACGCCTCCCACGCAACTGCTTAAATTCAACGCCAGAGCAAAGGTTTTAATGGTTGAAACCAGCATCCAATTATTTGCAGTTCGCTGACGATAGCCGTGCCAGGCAAGCACAACTGAGGAAATCTGGCTAAATTGAAGCCATGACCCACGGAGACATTCGAATAACTCGACTACCAATAGTGTCAACTTGGCCCGTGGTTGACGACGGAAATTTCGCTGTGAAGGCATTCGTCACAGAGGTCTTGGAGTTTGGAGCTACGGCTACCAGAGAAGGCCATGACCAATTGGCCGCCGAGTTGGTATTGGAGAGCCCGTCTGGCGAAGAGACCAGATCTAGAATGTTTCCCGGCTCACCGGGCATGGATCAATTTTTTGTAAAACAGCAAGTTTCTGAAATGGGCATTTGGAAATACCGGGTAACCACTTGGGATGACAAATTTGCCACTTGGCACCACACAGCAGTAATAAAGCTTGCGGCCGGAATCGACCAGAGCCTGGTCATGCTCGAGGGCCAACAATTAGCAAATGAGCTCCTGGCTGCTGCCGGTGCAAAAGACAAGAAGATTCTCAAGGCAGTTATCGCCTGTCTTGGTGATGAGAACGAGACTCCCCTTCAAAAATTCGAGAGCTCAATCGCTCTGGGTTTTGCGCAAGCGGCTAATAACTCGCCGCTTCGTCCACTTGCTAGCAGCTCTAAGCCCGTAAGAATCCTCTGTGAACGAAAGCTGTCAGGATCTGGATCTTGGTATGAGTTCTTCCCAAGAAGTGAGGGTGCGACCAAAGACAAAAAAGGCCTCTGGACTTCTGGCACTTTCAAGACCGCAACAAAGTCATTGACGAGAGTGAAGGACATGGGTTTTGAAGTCCTTTACCTGCCACCAATTCACCCAATCGGCGAAGCCCATAGAAAAGGACCAAATAATACCCTGGTGGCACAGGGCGATGACCCAGGTTCACCTTGGGCCATCGGATCCTCTGCCGGGGGTCACGACACTATTCACCCGGATCTCGGCTCCGAGAAGGATTTCGCTAATTTTGTGAAGAGCGCCAACAAGCTTGGAATAGAAATTGCGATGGATTTTGCCCTGCAGGCATCGCCTGACCACCCGTGGGTAAAAAGCAACCCACAGTGGTTTGCGAAAAGAGCTGACGGCTCAATCGCCTATGCGGAAAATCCCCCCAAGAAATATCAGGATATCTTTCCGATTTTCTTTGACGAGGACCCTGAGGGACTTGTTGAAGAAGTGCTTGGCATTCTTACAAAATGGATTGGGCTAGGAGTCAAGATTTTCAGGGTGGACAATCCACACACCAAACCAGTTAGTTTCTGGCAGGAAGTGATTGAGAAGATAAACGAACAGCACCCTGAGGTCATTTTCCTAGCGGAAGCGTTTACCAGGCCTGCCATGATGCACGCCTTGGCGAAAGCTGGCTTCCAGCAGTCTTACACCTATTTCACGTGGCGCAATTCCAAGAACGAGCTAGCAGAGTACTTCCGTGAGCTTTCTCAAGACTCCGCGGACTTCTTTAGGCCAAACCTTTGGGTCAATACTCCTGACATTCTGAGTGAGTACATACAGTTTGGTGGGCGCCCTGCTTTCAAGATTCGAGCAACGATTGCTGCCACTGCCGGATCAAGCTGGGGTATGTACGCAGGTTTCGAGCTATACGAGGCGGTGGCAAGACCCGGTGCTGAAGAAAATATTGATAACGAGAAATTCGAATACAAAAAGCGCGACTTCCTTGCCGCGGAGAAATCGGGGGCCAGCCTCGCACCTAGAATTTCGCTCCTCAACAAATTGCGAGCCGAGCATCCCTGCCTTGGCCAATTGCGCAATTTGCTAGTTCACGAAAGTGCAGACGCTGCTGTGCTGGTCTACTCAAAGCACCTAGAGGCAGAATTTAATCAGGGCGTGCCGGATACGATCATTGTCGTTGTGAACACCGATCCAACGTCCACAAGAGAGACAACGGTAACAATTGACCTGAGAGCTCTTGGGCTCCCCGAGGAGTTCCAGGTTAAAGATTTAGTTACTGGGAAGATTTATCAGTGGGGAGCACAGAACTACGTGAAACTCGATTCCTTCGAAGAGCCAGCGCACATTTTTGAGGTTATGCAATGAGCATCGATCAAAACGCACTGAATGCGCTGGCTGCTGGCGAGCACCATAATCCCCACTCAGTGCTCGGATTTCACACAGATGGTAAAAACTGGACTGTTCGCGTTCTCAGGCCCTTTGCTCAAAAAGTTGTGCTGAAAACAAAGAACAAAACCGCTCCTTCGTTTACCCATCTTCACGGAGGAATTTGGGAGCTCCATGGCAAAACCAAACCTCCTACTGACTACCGAATAATAGCCAGCTATCAAGACGCACCAGATTGGTCCGAGGATGACCCTTACCGGTACGTTCCGACGCTTGGAGAACTCGATCTGCATCTGATTTCCGAGGGACGCCACGAACAACTCTGGCGAGTGCTCGGTTCACATTTCTCGGAAAGCTTTGACTCCCTGGGAGAAACCTCTGGGACTTCTTTTGCTGTCTGGGCTCCAAATGCCAAAGCTGTTTCAGTGGTTGGGGACTTTAACGGATGGGATGGCACCTGCTATCAAATGCGGTCGATGGGTTCCAGCGGAATTTGGGAACTGTTCATCCCTGGCGTGAAACCAGGCGCTCTCTACAAATATCGAATCACCACCAGGGACGGTTCTAAGGTCACAAAAATTGACCCGATGGGCAATTCATTTGAAATCCCTCCCTCAACGGCCACAGTGGTAACTAAATCTGAATATGCTTGGCGTGATTCTGCCTGGCTTCAAAAACGTCTTGAAGCAGACGCGCTCACTTCGCCAAGGTCGGTTTACGAGGTTCACCTTGGCAGCTGGCGAAAGTCCAAAAGCTATCGAGAAATAGCTCCAGAGCTGATTGGGCACCTGAAATACATGGGCTTTACCCATGTTGAATTTATGCCTCTCGCAGAGCACCCCTTTGGTGGAAGCTGGGGCTATCAGGTAACTGGCTATTTCGCTCCAACATCCAGGTTCGGCTCCCCCGACGACCTGCGCTTTCTGATTGATGAACTGCACCTGGCTGGCATTGGCGTCATTCTGGACTGGGTGCCTGCCCACTTCCCGAAAGATGAATGGGCCTTGGCAAAATTTGACGGAGAAGCTCTCTACGAAGATGCCGATCCTAGACGCGGAGACCAGCCCGACTGGGGCACCCATGTTTTTAATTTTGGTCGCAATGAGGTTAGAAACTTCCTCGTGGCGAATGCCGCTTACTGGCTTGAAGAATTTCACATCGACGGCCTTCGGGTTGATGCCGTGGCATCAATGCTCTATTTGGATTACAGCCGCGAAGAGGGTCAGTGGCTTCCAAACGTTTATGGCGGTAGAGAAAATCTAGATGCAATCGAGTTCCTGAAGCAAACAAACCAGCTCGCCTATAAAAATAACCCTGGCATCATGATGATTGCGGAGGAGTCGACCGCGTTCCCTGGAGTTTCAAGCCCGACTGATCATGGCGGCCTGGGCTTTGGCTTCAAGTGGAATATGGGTTGGATGCATGACAGCCTTGAATACATCCAGCGCGACCCAATGCATCGAAAGTATCATCACGGCGAGATGACCTTTTCAATGCTCTACGCCTACGATGAGAAGTTCGTCCTCCCAATCAGCCACGATGAGGTTGTCCACGGCAAGGGCTCGCTTCTTAGCAAAATGCCTGGAGACAATTGGCAAAAGCATGCAAACCTTCGGTCCTACCTGGCATTCATGTGGTCGCATCCAGGGAAAAAACTGCTCTTCATGGGTCAAGAGTTTGCTCAACCGGCTGAGTGGAGCGAGTCTCGGGAGCTCGACTGGTGGCTCTTGGACCATGCGCCTCATCAGGGAGTACAAAAACTTGTGGCCGACATGAACCACCTTTACCTGAAGTCAACTGAAATGTGGGAGCTGGACCATGACAATTCAGGCTTTCAATGGATTGATGGCGGAAATGCCGACCAGAATGTGCTGAGCTTTCTGCGGCTTGACATGGCGGGCCGTCAAATTTTAGTGATTGCCAACTTTGCCGGAACCCCACATCACGACTTCCGTGTTGGTGTCCCAAAAGCTGGCATCTGGACTGAGATTCTTAATACCGACGCACTGGAATATGGTGGTTCAGGCGCAGGCAACGGAGGTTCGGTAGCGACTGAATCTCACCCGTCTCACGGGCACGAGCAGTCATTGGCTCTGACCTTGCCGCCCTTCGGCGTACTCTGGTTAAAACCTAACTAAAACAACATGGTTGCAAGCCGCCGCCTGGCAGCGAGCACTTCTGGTTCAGAATCGCCAATCAGGATAAATAATTCGAGCAGTCGATCCCGGATCTCATCGCGCCTGTCTGTCGCCATTTCAAATGCATCGAGTAATACCGCCAATGAACCGGCTGCGTTCCCGGCGATTAGCATCTGGTCGGCGGATCGGAAAAGCTCTGCCAGCTCCCCCTGCTCTGGCTCGCTAGACATTCTAAGCATCAGCTTTACCTGGGTAAGACTTGCCTTTGCCTCTGAGTCATTCGGATATTCTGTGATTATTTTTTCATACAGCGAATGCGCCAGGTTTAGGTCGTTTGCCTCAAGAGCTGCCAAGGCCGCCTGATGTTCGGGGCTGAGTTCTTTTTGGATCGGGGCGACAGCACCGAGCGTCACAGTTTTGGTTATGTTTTTCTTTGCTGCCAATGAAAGAACCTGGCTGAGCACGTTCAATAACTGCTCTTTGGTTGCCTCGCCTTGAAATAATGGTGCTGGCTGTCCTGCCAATATCGCCAACATCGCAGGAGCTTTGTCTACCGCTACAGCTTGCGCAAGCTGTGGGTTTGAGGTGATGTCGATTTCTATGCCAGCAAACCGACCCTCGCTACCTGCAAGTACTTCATTTACGAGTTGGCGCAACCTTGTAGAAACGTCACTTTGGTCTGTTATCAACATCAAGACAGGCGTACTCTCGGACAGCGTCAGATATCTCCTGAGAGTGTCCTCGTCTCCCCTGACCAGCCACGAAGAAATAGCTGCCCCTTCGGGTTGGGTCTCCTTATTGGCAAGACCAGATAGGTCCATGGCTCCAAAATTACTCATTATCCACCTAGTGTTATCGCTGACAGTAGCTGCTGTGTTGCTCCCAGAAGCGTCACTCGATCATCTGATCCAGAGGCCGGAACGTTGAACAAAAGCATTGCGCCGTATTGAGTCTCAATGCCTGTTGCACTCCCACCGGTTCCCAATAGCGTCGCCTCGTCACCTGTTATTGCCACCGCATCTCCTGGCTCCTTAGGAATAATCGTGTAGGTATCTATCATGTAAAGAGCCACAAGTGCACCACCGTCAGAGTTGGCGAGAATGACCGGCGGGTTTTCGGCTATCAGATGGTTGAAGCTCAAATTCGCGTTGCTCAGTGTCTGCTGTAGACCAAACTGCACCGATGAGACATCTGCGACGTAAGTGTTGTCAGGATCAATCAGCAAAGACCACGGTGAATTTGCTCCAACATTGAGCAAGTTGCCCAAGCCTTCAACGATCGAAGCCGGATCCATCGAAAGGAACCGATTGTCCTCCTTGAATAGGTTTGCACCCACAGTGGCTGCCGGTACATCCGGGAATTGAATACCCGGTAGCAGGTCCGCATATTGATAAAGCTTGTATCCATCCCGCGGCGACTCCTGCATCAGCACCAACGCTTGGAGCGCGGTCTGGCCGGTGATGACAAGAGCACTGCGCGGCCAAGTGTCTGTAGCACTGGGTAAAAACAATTGAATAGGACCGGCGACAATTGGGGTGGGGCCATCGTCCGAGGCATCAGTTTTGGCAGCCAGGGCGTAAGCGGCCTTTCGCATTTCCAGCGCTGGACCAGCGACTCGAACCTCCAGAGACTCTCTGTCCAACTCTGAATCTGCCACTGAAATCACTCTGGCTATGTCTTTGAGGATCTTCGACAATTGGGTTTCAGTCATGCTCGCGGTCAGCACGCCGGGCTGCTCAAGAGCCTGCGGAGAGATGATGGGATTCTCGTAGTTTGGGACACAACCAGAAAGAAGGGATAACGATGCGGTGGCTGCAATGAAACCCATGGGCCGGTGTGCTCTTCTGCCAGTGGGGGGCCTATTTCCTGCTTGCGACAAGCCGTTTTTCATTCTGATTGGTTTTGGCAACTTGGGGCCTCGGCCCTTTCTGCGGCGTCTGTATTTCTTTGAGTAGACGAATGACGCGTAAATACCCATAAGCGCGCCCAGGATCGTTATACCAAGCCCAATAAGAGTGATTGGAGCAACCGGGGCCACGACATCTCCCAGGTCCCAGCCTATTCTCACGGTTCGCGGAGCCAAGTCAGCACCGGTGGAGGCCATCAAAATTGCGACTTCATTCGTGATTTCGAATGGAAGTAAAAGTGTCCCGTTATTAGCCAATTCACTCTGCCAAATATCTGCTCCTGCAGGATCCACCAGTGGACCAGTTCCTGGCCTCAGTATTTCGGCCAGGCCGACAGTTTCATCCTTCACGTTTACGCTGATGCGAAGTTCAACATACTGCGAGTCACCAAGCCAAGCAACGATGTCGGACTCGCGACCGGTAGCCATGAACACCTGCCCATCACCGATTGCAAAAACAGAAGACTCGCCATCGTATGCGCTCAGCACGGAATTTGGAATCAAGACGTAGCTGGCCGGTTCTGACAGGCTCCCAGAGGCGTTGATTACGTCAATCGGTTGGTTTTCGATCTGATTCACAAACCCAACGGCGCTGAAAACCAACCCGGTTACGAACACCGAAAGGGCAATCCAAAATCGCATAATTCCTTGCTCCGAGTAGACTTGGCTAGCTAAGAAAGTTTACTCTTCAACCAAGGACCCCTCTTGCCAACTGAATTTAGTCGCTTCGAAACTTCTAGGCGAGGTTACGACCCAAAGGCCGTAGACAAGGAAATAAACGCGCTCAACTCCGAGCTCGTTAGGCTTCGGGAGCAGGTTCAGGAATCCGCGGAAGCACTCCGCGAAGCCACTTCTGAACGAGAAACCCTGACCTCCCAGCTAGCCGCGTCGAAGGCCCCAAATTTTGCAAGCTTAGGCTCGGAAGCCGCCGACCTTCTGGTCAGGGCTGAAACTACCGCACGTGAGCTTGAAGAGGCTGCGAGCACAAGAGCCGACGAGATTATCGAGTTGGCCACCAATGAGTCTGAAGCAACGAGGCTGTCCGCCGAAGCTCTATACCAGGAACAGTCTGCCGCCGCCGAAAGGCGAGCGGCGAGGACAATCGCAAGTGCCAAGCACGAGGCGGAATTGCTGATTGCAAAATCAAAGGCGGAAGCCAGAGACAAAATTCGTGACACCGAGTTAGAAGTGGCAAGGCTTAGAGGGCAGGCCGCAACCGAGGTCGCTGCCATGAAAACCACGGCCAGGCGAGAGGTAGAAGCAAAGAAGGCCGAGCTCGATGGCAAGATAGCCGCTCAATCTCTAATGAGCCTTGAGGAGCTCGGTATTGAGAATGCGGCCAAGGAGCATGCCCTTGCAGCGCTTGAGTCCAAGCTTAAGACTCGACGCAGGGCGGGTGAAAAGGAATATCTTGAGAAGCATAACGAAGCTGTTCGGCAGACCGAGGAATACCTAGCCCTTGCGAAAAAAGACCTTACTGAGCTAAAGAAAACTATTTCCACGGTGCGACTCGAGATTCAGGCCCTTGAAATGGATGCGGGACAGGCGCAAACCCGAATTCTTTCGGAAGCGCGAGCAACCGCAGAAGCATTGACTCATCAATCCGAGCTTGAGGCTAACGAAATCAAGAGAAGCGCTGAGAAACAGGCAGCTGAAACGGCAAAACTGGCTCTGCTTCGGGCAAAGGAATACGAAAATAGAGTGCGTTCCAGCGAGATTTATTTGAAAAACTTGCGTACCTTGGTAAATAAGCATGAACCAATGGAGGACTAAGTGGAGCACAGGGCAAGAGTAACGAATGCTTTTCAACTTGGCCTGACCGGAGGTTTTGGAGTCCTAACTGCCGTCATCATCGGCGCAGCGGTGACACAGACCGCAACCATCCTCACCTACATTGGTATCTCCTTGTTCTTGGCATTGGGCCTAGACCCAGTCGTTAGAGCACTCACTAAAACTAAGATGCCCAGACCCTTAGCTGTGGGAATTGTGGTTGCGGCATTCCTTGGAGGAATGGCCCTTATTCTCTGGGCAATCATCCCGACCGCAGTCGCTGAGGCCGGCAAGCTCATCGAGCAAGTTCCGCATATCGCTTCGAATTTAGTCACAACAGACCTGATCTCGCAATGGGATGATCAGCTGGGTGGTGCCATAACCAATGCCACACAGTCTGGACTTGATTTCATAACAAACACGGAAAACTGGCCCAGCCTGCTGGGCGGCGTCTTGCAAGTTGGCATTGGATTGCTAACGGGCGTGGTCGGCGTCATTGTTGTGATTATTCTCACTTTGTACTTCATGGCATCACTTGAGTCAATGAAGGACTACCTATCCAAGCTGACTTCCGCATCAAAGCGCGAACGATTCAGAAAACTCACCGACCAGATTGCGTACTCAGTGGGTCGCTGGGTAATGGGACAGGCGACAGTTAGCCTGATTCACGCCTCAGCACTATTTATCTTTTTAACAATCATCGGTGCTCCCTTTGGGCTGCTCTTGACGCTGGTCGCGTTTACCATTTCTTTGATTCCGCTGATTGGTCCAATTACCTCGGCAGTAATAGTGGTTTCGGTGACCCTGATCGAAGGCCCGCAGTTGGCGCTCATAGCCGTTATCTACTACGCCGTATGGCTCCAGCTTGAGGCCTATGTGATTGCACCTCGAGTCATGAAGCGCGCGGTGTCTGTCCCAGCGGCTTTAGTCGTCATCGCAGCACTACTGGGCGGGACGTTGATGGGGGTTCTAGGAGCCGTTATTGCAATTCCAACTGCGGCTTCCGTGTTGCTTATAGTCCGGGAAGTCTGGATGCCCCGGCAACAACTTCGTTAGTAGCTTCTTGGTAGTGGAGAACTGCCTGGAACTGTAACTTCGGCGACCTTATCCAACACTCTTCTGGTTGCGTTTTCTCCAACCCAGAGGTGCTTTTCCTGATCGTAACCGGTTACTTCGGCATGAGCCACGACGCTAAACCTGATTTTTGCAGCAGCAGGATCTAGGAACTCGTCTAATTCTGGAACCAAGGCAATCAGAGGCTTCTTGAACTCGTTCCAGCGCATAAGGTCCATCTCGGTAGCCCGATGCAGCGGTGGAGACAATAAGATCGCACCCTGTATGTGATGATCGGGACCGTATTTCAAAGCCAACTCGGTTCCAAATGACCAACCGACAAGCCAGGGGGTTGGAAGGCCCTGTTGTGAGCAGAACGCAACGGCTGCAGCAACATCGGCAGCTTCGCCGACGCCTTCCTCGAAATTCCCAGTTGATGTTCCCTGGGGCGAGCTAGTACCCCTGGTATTAAATCGCAGCACAGCCACACCAATCAGTGCCGGTAGTCGATTCGATGCTTTCCTAATAAGGTGAGAATCCATGAACCCACCGTGAGTGGGCAATGGGTGAAGCATTATCAAGGTCGCCTTCGGCTCGCCATTTACTGGCACCGACAATTCCCCAACTAACTTTTGCCCGTCCAGGGTTATTAGCTCAACAGCACTTCTGGTGGCTGGCAATACTGTGCTGGATCGGATTTCCTCCATCAGGTCAGCATCCCATCAAAGCTCTTCCAGCAGTTGTTATGAAAATGGCGCCTGGTTTCTACTCCTCGGTGGAGGTCCCAAGCTACTGTGTGGTTCAATCCTGGTTCGATTTCTATTCGACAGCTTGGGCAGATCCAGGTTTTTCCCGATTCGGCATTTGCGCCCGAGGTCTGTTGGACTTGATATTCGTTGCCTTTTTTCAGTTCTGTTCGGGGCATGGTGGTGCGCACTAAATTCACGTCTAGTTCTCGATATTCACGCTTTGGCTCATTCCGGCGTGGTCTGCGTCCAACCATTAGTACCAGTTATGTTCATCCGAGTGCGCCAGGGCAGCACACGGAGAGCCGTAGCGACCGTCAATGTAGCCGATTCCCCACTTGATCTGGGTTTCCGGATTTGTTCTCCAATCTGAGCCGGCAGAAGCCATTTTGGAGGCTGGAAGCGACTGAGGTATTCCGTACGCTCCGGAAGATTTGTTTGTGGCATTCCATCGCCAGTTGCTTTCACGTTCCCAGAGTTTAACCAGGCAGGAAAACTGAGTGAATTCCCAGCCCTTAGAGGTGACAGTCTGGAGCGCATAATCCTTCGCGGTACCAGAGTCTGGGATTGGAGCATTCTTCACAATGAGCTTCACGGCATTTGCGCCGTCCACGAGCTCAAACTCCCCGCGATCAAAACTATTGGAGGCAAGTGGTACGACTTTTAGCTGCTGATACTCAATCTGATCTATGTCAAAGCTCTGCACCGTGGCAGCCGAGGCAAGCAGCCCGGAGTAAGGATCAACTGCGGTGACCATCACGAGCGAAGATACGAAAACAAAGCCCAAACCGGTGCTCAACCGGGGACGATTTGATTTCGATGCATGCTTATTCAAGTCACTCCTTTAGAAAGACAAGCCTATTGGCACAGAAGGTCAATAGGCAATCAGCTGAGCGCGGATTGCTTGTTGACCGCACTGGCTACTAGCGCACAAAAATCATTGACTTCGGACCGAGATAGCCCTGACGATGACCTGCCAAGTTCCATGGTTCTAATTTCAAATGCACTCGGGGAAATGAGTTTGCCCCGCGTCACTCGGATGCCCTTAAGCATTTCGAACACAAGCTTCTTGGAATAACCCTTTCGCGCTTTACTGAACATGCTTGATTGCTCTTGCTCAAGAAAGTCAGAAATGAAATTAATGCTCTGCGTATATTCGACAAGCACTCCGGCTTTACCGACACGTATGATCCGCTGAGTGATTTCTCGGATTTCAAGCGTATCGGCCAGCTTCGCTAGCGTCTGGTCAACGGCAGTAATCTGATAGCCCCCTAGAACTAGGTCAAACCTTGCCGAGGAGAGAATCGAAGCGGTCATCAGATCGCGCGAAGGGTCATCAAATTGAAGTTTCACCCTCTGGAAAAAATTATCCACTTGCTCTGTTTGATAACCGAGTAAGTCACTAAGCCCCATTGGAAACATGGCTAGAACACCAACTGACTCATAATGAAAGCAATGAAAGAAGAAGGAATGAGTGAGTCAATGCGATCAAGAACTCCGCCATGGCCGGGGAGCAGGTTACCCATGTCCTTGACGTTGAGATCTCTTTTTAAAAGCGACTCAGAAAGATCACCCAGCACTGAGCTCAGCAATATTGCGGCACCGAACAGCACGCCGAACCAAAATGTCGCTGGAGTGAGCAAAACAAGCAATTGCCCGCCTACGATCGCGCCAATGAATGAGGCGCCGAGACCCTCCCAAGTTTTCTTGGGGCTGATTTCCGGAGACAGTTTTGTCTTCCCGAAAAATCTTCCAATTAGGTAACCAAACGTATCGATTGCAACTACTGTAAGCACCATTCCCAGTATCCAAGGGACACCATTTTCGCCATTGACCAGCTGGATAGCAAAACTCAATAACACCGGCACATACACAAGCACAAAGGCTGTTCCACCAAAATCGCGCAGGGTTTGCTTCAGCGACTGCCTGGTGTTGCCCAACACCAGAGTCAACAACCTCCAGACAACGAGTAATGGAAATGCCACAAGTAGGCCCAGCCATTGACCAGCTGCACCAAAGTAGTAAGTGGCCAAAACAATTGAGGGCCCGAATACGGCCACAATCCTAGGAACATGCCACCCCGAAGACCTCATGGCCCGACTAAGTTCCGCCGCAGCGAAACCAGAAGCAAGTGCTACAAGCAACGTGAAAGCCAGGGGGTGAAGGAGTGAAAGCAAGAACACTCCGCCAAGGCTAAAACCGACCACTAAGCGTGGTTTCAAGGTTTTTGTCTTGGCAGTCTCCATTTAAACCTCGAGGAGTTCGGCTTCCTTGTTTTTGAGGGCCTCGTCGATCTTGTCGGTATGAGCCTTGGTCAAGGCCTCTAGCTCCTTTTCGGCCCTGTCGACCTCGTCTTCTCCAGCACCGCCATCCTTCTTGATGCCCTCAAGGCCTTCTTTGGCGGTCCGCCTAATACTCCTCACAGAAACCCTGCCGTTCTCAGCCTTGTCGCGGGTGAGCTTTACGTACTCTTTTCTTCTCTCTTCAGTTAGCTCAGGAAGGTTGATACGAATAATCTCACCATCATTATTTGGCTGCGCTCCAAGGTTTGGCATAGCATTTAGAGCCCTTTCGATGGCCTGGAGGGCACTCTTGTCGTAGGGATTGATGATGATGGAACGCGCCTCTGGGTTTTGTATTCCACATAGCTGAGGCAGTGGCGTTGGAGTGCCGTAGTAATCAACCATCACCTTTTGAAACATTGCCGGATTAGCCCGCCCAGTGCGAACCGAAGCAAAATCGTCCTTAGCAGATTCAACTGCCTTGTCCATTTTTTCCTTAGCTTCTTTAAGTACTTCTGCAATCATCTTTTCACTCCTCGTTGCCTATGCTCGAACCCTGGTGCCGACATCTTCCCCAAGCAGGGCTGCCGAAATATTGTCCATGCCAAAAACCCGCATTGGCATTTTGTTGTCCATGCAAAGAGAAAACGCTGTCGCATCCACAACTTTTAGGCCCTGCACCAGAGCGTCTTGGTAGCTAATTTCCTTCAGCTTCTTTGCATCCGCATTTGTCCTTGGATCAGATGAGTAAACACCATCAACGCCATTTTTGGCGACCAAAACTTCGTCCGCGTTTATCTCCAAAGCTCGTTGGGCTGCAACTGTGTCAGTCGAGAAGTAGGGAAGCCCTGCTCCAGCGCCAAAAACCACGATCCTGCCTTTTTCGAGGTGGCGAATTGCGCGCAGTGGCAAATAGGGCTCTGCAACCTGGGCCATCGATATCGCCGTTTGGACGCGAACATCGGCACCGGCCTGCTCAATGAAGTCTTGCAAAGCCAAAGCATTCATAACTGTTCCAAGCATCCCCATGTAGTCTGCTCGACCACGGTCCATGCCTCTATTGGAAAGCTCCGCTCCTCGGAAAAAGTTACCTCCTCCGACGACGATTGCTATCTCTACATCCTTCGCTGCCTCAGCAATTTTTCTGGCGACTTCGGCGACCACATCTGGATTAACTCCAAGTCCACCGCCGCCGAATGCCTCACCGGAAAGCTTTAGAAGCACTCTTCTTTTCTGTGTTTCCAACTTGCCCTCCGAAAATCATTACAATCGCTACCAATACTATGGCGCAAACGGCAAACGGGCCCGATCATAGACCGAGCCCGCGCACCTTTTTTAGTTCTAAGCGCCTACGCGGAGCCTTAGGAATCCAGTTACCGTTAGACCGGCCGCCTTGGCAACCTGAGCAACACTCTGCTTGTTGTCCTTAGCAAATGCCTGGTCTAGCAAGCAGGTTTCCTTGAAGAATCCGGTTACTCGGCCTTCTACGATTTTTTCGAGAGCCGCCTCGGGTTTTCCCTCGTTGCGAGCTGTCTCAGCTGCAATCTCGCGCTCCTTGGCAACGATTTCTGCTGGCACATCTTCACGTGAAAGATAAGTCGGGCTGAAGGCCGCAATGTGAACCGCAATATCGTGCGCAGTGTCAGCATCAGGTCCTTCAAATCCAAGTAGCACGCCCACCTGTGGTGGTAGATCACGACTGGTGCGGTGCATGTATGCATCGATACCCGTTGCGGAGATTACCTCTACTTTGCGGAGTTCAACTTTTTCACCCATGATGGCAGCTTTATCAACGATGAGATCAGCAACTGTCTTGCCATCGTGAGTAGCTTTCAAGCCATCCTCGACGTTTTTGGCACCCGCCGCCGCAATAGCGTCTGCTACCTGGTCAGCAAGCGTCACGAAGTTTTCAGCTTTGGCAACAAAGTCAGTCTCGCAAGCAAGTTCGACCAGTACGCCCGCACCGTCGCCGACCCGAGAAACGATCAGTCCATTGGAAGTGGTTCGGCCTTCACGCTTTGAAACTCCCTTGAGGCCCTTGAGTCTTAGGAATTCGAACGCCTTCTCAATGTTGCCGTCGGCTTCATCAAGTGCTCCCTTGCAGTCCATCATGCCTGCGCCGGACTTCTCGCGAAGCTCCTTTACGTCGGATGCTGTGTAGTTTGCCATTATGCGTCCTTCTTCTTGGTCTCTGTCTTTGGCTTCGCAGCTGCAGCTTTTGGAGCTGCTTTTTTTGCAGCAGGCTTCTTGGCTTCAACGGCTGGAGCAACCTCAGCTTCAGCACTAACCTCTTCAGCTGTAACAGCAGGAGCCTCTACCTTGGTTGCCGCAGGAGCCTCTACCTTGGTTGCCGCAGGAGTTTCTACTGCAACGGCTGGGGTTGCCTCTGATTCTGCTTGACCCTGCTCGAGAAGCTCGCGCTCCCACTCTGCGAGTGGTTCAGCCTGCTCTTCATCCTTTGAATGCCGAGCAATCATTCCATCTGCTGCAGCATCTGCAATTACCTTGGTCAGAATTTCAATCGAGCGAATCGCATCGTCGTTTCCAGGAATACCAATGGTTACGTCTTCTGGATCACAGTTGGTGTCAAGGATTGCGATGACTGGAATACCGAGCTTCTTGGCCTCGGTGATCGCTAGGTGCTCCTTGTTGGTGTCGACTACCCAAATTGCCTGAGGAATCTTGGCCATGTTGCGAATTCCACCGAGGGACTTCTCAAGCTTGTCGCGCTCGCGACGGAAAATTAGCAATTCTTTTTTGGTGAAGCTGGACTTGCTCGCGTCCTCAAAGTCCATTGTGTCCAGCTCCTTCAGGCGCTGGATTCGCTTGTTCACGGTGTTGAAGTTGGTCAAGAGACCACCTAGCCAACGCTGGTTGATGTAAGGCTGACCAACGCGGATTGCCTCAGTGGAGACAACTTCCTGGGCCTGCTTCTTGGTTCCCACGAACATCACAGAACCGCCGTTGGCAACGATATCGCGAACAAAGTTATATGCTGCGTCAATTTGGGTCACGGACTGCTGCAGGTCAATGATGTAGATGCCTGAACGGTCAGTGAGGATGTAGCGCTTCATCTTCGGGTTCCATCTTCTGGTCTGGTGACCGAAGTGAACTCCTGCGTCCAATAGTTGACGCATTGTAATCGTGGCCAATTGGCCCTCCTTTTGGACGCTAAAAACGTCCACTCAGTTTTTATGACCAGGCCGGATGGCCTCGTCCCTGGCATTCCAGCTGACAGCACCTATTTCTAGGACCGAGTTATCAGCTTTGGTGGAACACGCGAATTCTCAATAAACCTAGGTTCGTCGAGTGTTTCTAGCATACCAAGGAATTAGGGAGTTTTACCAGCGTTCGTGCTTCCGCCGTGGCCCAAGACCGCAAGACTGCAAACCTTTGAATTATGTTCAAACTAATTGCCATTCTTGCAACGCTCTTCAGCTTTACTCACCAACTTTTCGAGCCGCCTGACATCTGGGCAACTCCCGTTCCATACTTTGAGGTTCGACAAGAGTTCAAGGCGCCAATCAGTCTGCACGGACCCGGGCACAGGGGTGTTGATTTTTTGATTGAAAGTGATGCTGAAATTCAAGCCCCGACAGGTGGAGCTGTCCACTTTGCAGGCAAAGTCGTAGACGATTACTACCTCACGATCCGAACACTAGAAGGCCTGCTCATATCCTTCAGTGACATCTGCACCACCCTTACTGAAGGGCAGTCTGTGAAGGTCGGCCAAGTAATTGGAGTTCCCTGCGATGCGGCTTCTCGACCGGGAGGTCACTGTGAAGCCTGCTCCCACCTCTCTGTGCGGTCGGACTACGGCTACTTGAACCCAGAGTTGTTTTTCGGACTCGTCAAGCCAAGCATTCTGAAGAGCTAGGCGCGAGGGTGAGCCTGTTCGAAAGAAGCCCTCAAGCGCTCGATTGAGACATGGGTGTAGATCTGAGAAGTGGCAAGTGAGGCATGTCCAAGTATTTCCTGCACTGCTCTCAAATCGGCACCATGGTCCAGCAAGTGCGTGGCGGCCGAATGTCTGAGAGTGTGCGGTCCGGCAGGCCCAGTTGGAGTTTGAGCTAGCTGCTTTGCCACAGTGTCGTAAAGCTGACGAACTCCGACCCTTCCTCCTCTGGAACTTAGTAGCAACGCGTTCGGGGATGTCTCCTTCTGGAACTGCGGTCGGCCTTTGGATAACCAAGAAGCTACTGCCTCTGCTGCATTCGCTCCATAGGGCAACATCCGCTGCTTGTTACCTTTACCAGTGACTCGAATGAGTGCCCGCGAATGGTCGATGTCATCAAGGTCGATTCCTGCAAGTTCGCCCACTCTCATTCCTGTTGCATAAAGTAGCTCCATGACACAGAGCGTCATCAGGGCGACGGGGTTATCGTCTTTTGCAGATTCTTTCAGGCGCTCAAAAACCCCGGATAGGGCCTTTTCAGTTGCCACCTTAGGAAGAGGGCGGTCAAGCTTTGGAGACCGAAGTCGAATCCCAGGGTCAGACTCGAGCAGGTCATTCTCAAACAACCATGCAGTGAAGCTCTTGACTGAAGAAGTCTTCCTAGCGAGGGTCGCCTTAGAAGCTCCAGCATCCAGCATCCTATAGAGCCAACCTCGTATTGACTCCAGGTCGATGCTCTGTCTGCTGTCCCCTAGGAAACCCAAGAAATCGGATAGGTCAGATGCGTAGGCCTTTCGAGTGTTGTCTGCGACTCCGCGCGCACCCAACTGAGAAAGAAACCTCTCCCTAAGTACCTCAATTTCCGACACCAAACCAGAATAAAGCCCAAAGAGTCTTTTGGGACGAGATAAGCCGTGATGTCAGGGACCGTCTTGGTCTCTTGAAAACGCTTTGCCCAAGTTGCGCCTCAGGTTAGCGTTCTACTTTCACTCGAGCGTTGCCTGAATCTCTCGACTTCGCGGTGGGCGACTCCAGATTCAGAAGCAATTTCATGGATGGTCGAAGCGCCATTTCTTATTGCATCTTCAATGCGCTTCGCCTGCCAGCTCGGTTCCAATTCCAAATATCCACCGAGTGGAAACTGGTTTGCCAAGCCTTGCTGAATCATCGAATTGCAACCCTGACTCATTTTGTTGTCCCAGCTGCCGGCGAGTGCGTAAACATCGCGATTTAGGCGTTTAGCATGATTGGCAGTGTTTCTTGAGCCTGATCTGAGTGCCGCCTCAACGACAAACAGTTCAGAACACATGGCGGCAATCAGTCTGTTTCGTTGCAGAAATCGAAATCTCGAAGGCTGCACCCCCGGTGGCATCTCGCTAACCAGCGCGCCATTTGATCTCACTATTCGATGAAAGAGATTCCAATTCTCAACAGGGTATGCCCTGTCTATTCCGCCGGCCATCACGGCAACCGTTGGAAGGCCCGCTTTTAAGGCTTGTTCGTGCGCTGTCGCGTCAACTCCTTTGGCTCCCCCGGAGACCACTGGCATGTTCAAAAGGTCTACTAGCCTCCGGCAATTTTCAATCCCGGTACGGGAGGGAGTCCTTGTGCCAACGATTGCGACTTGTTCCTGCTCTAGTAGCTGTTCGTTGCCAGCCACCCAAAGCATTAGTGGTGCGTGCAGTCCGAGGTCGGAAAATCGCGTCCGCGTCTGTGGCAGTTTGTCCAAACTGACAGGTTTGCAGTTCCATCGGATCCCGCGCTCAACAAGTTGATGCGGGTTTACTGTTGGCAGCCTTAGGGATATGCGCTCAATGGCGGGCTTCACTTCCGGCAGATATTCCGGATGGCTTTTCCCAACTGCGCGGAACCAGGGTTTGAAATCCCCAGACTTTGCGTGCTCAAGGACCTTGGGTCCAATTGTTGTCCACAGCAAATTTGCCAACGCATCACCAGGCTCAGACAGCGCCGTCCAAGCAATAAGGTCTAATTCGTTTTCAGATAATTGCATTTTGTAACACCTCCGAACAGAAGGTTTACAAATTTGCGGATTACGAGGGCGCCCGCAACAAGAAACTGTGAATAACTAGGGCTTATCGCCCACGGATAATTCTTCGGGAAGCGCGAACTCTTGGCTACCGATCTCCTCGACATTCACGTCTTTAAAAGTCATTACCTTGACCTGCTTTACGAATCTGTCTGTTCGGTAGATGTCCCAAACCCAAACATCCGTCATGGCCAGCTCGAAGTAGAAGTCTGTCGCTGTATCTATTCTCTTGAGCTCGACGTCATTGGCAAGATAGAAGCGGCGCTCAGTTTCTATTACATACCTAAACATCTTGACCACGTCACGATATTCGCGATACAGGGCCAGCTCGGCTTGACTGTCGAAGTCTTCGAATTCACTCTCGTCCATGATGCTTAAATCCTAACCTTCAAAACAGCGCCTGGTCGGCAGACAGGATTTTCGATAACCAACTAAGGCGGTGGTGCTCGGTTGGCCCAAGGGACTGGAGGGCCAAGATGTGAGAAGCAGAAGAGTAGCCTTTATTGCCTGCCCAACCGTATTCGGGGAACTTGCCTGCCAAGCGGACCATCAGTTCATCCCTAGCGACCTTGGCCGCTATTGCCCCGGCCGAAACTGACCCACAATCTCGATCTGCCTTTACCTTGACCACCACATCTGCACCGCAATCGCCAAGCCAGTTGTGACTCCCATCAAGAAGCACTACCGCTCCGGCCAGGTCGATGGAATTTAGAGCATCGAGAGCAGCCAGTTGCAAAGCTCGGTTAATTCCGTAGTTTTCTATTATTTCAACCGACGAATAACCCACTGCCGCATGGCCCCACTCCGCAACATCGTGAGCTAGCTGGGCGCGCTGTTTTTCAGGGACGAGTTTTGAGTCTCTTAGGTCAGTAGGCATGCCGTCAAGATGCTTCTGGTCAAGGGTGAATGCACCAACTGCAACCGGGCCGGCCAAAGCTCCGCGACCAACTTCGTCAATCCCGATTACACGATCGTATTTTTCTAAAAGAGATCTTTCAATCTCAAGGGTTGGGGACGACATCGAAAACACCCTGGTAGTTGTCCAAGTAGGTCCAATTTTCGACCGGCCAGCTAATCAGCATCGCCCTGCCAACGACAACATCAATTGGCACGAATCCACCGGTTGGCAGATCTTGGTGGTATCTAGAGTCAGTTGAGTTTCCTCTGTTGTCACCCATGACCCAGAGTTGCCCCTCTGGAACCGTGACGGAGAATTCTATGTCAGAAGGATTAGAGCCCTCTCGAATATACGTTTCATCGAGTGGAACGCCGTTGAGCAGCAGCCTTCCTTCGGAATCGCAGCAGGTAATGACATCTCCAGGCAAGCCAATCAGCCTCTTCACCAAGTGCTCAGCCGAGTCTGGAGCGGTGATCCCAAAGGTACCTAGCACGAAGTCGCTCAGCTGCTCAAGGGGTTCTTTTGCGACAGTATTTGGAGCCCCAAGCCATCCACCTGGGTCCTTAAAAACCACCACGTCGCCGTGCTGAAGTTCGATCACCTGAGGCACTAGAACATTAACGATAATTCGATCGTTGATTTGGAGAGTATCGAGCATTGAGCCCGAAGGAATGAAAAACGATCGAATCAAAAACGCTTTGATCAATACGGAGAGAATTAGGGCAAAGCCGACAATGGCAACAAAGTCGATTAGAAAAGCTAAGAGCCAGTTTTTTCTCGCTCTGCGAAAATTCCGTCTAATGCCATTTAGGGCACCGGATTTCCGAGGTCGCAATCCCCCACCCAGAGACATTAGCTAAACGTTTTAAACGTTGTCGCGCTTCTCACGAATCTTTGCGGCCTTACCGCGAAGACTGCGCAAGTAGTAAAGCTTCGCACGGCGAACATCGCCCCTTGAAACTAGTTCAATCTTCTCAAGAACTGGGCTGTGAACTGGGAATGTACGCTCAACACCAACCTGGAAAGAGACCTTACGAACGGTGAAGGTCTCGCGGACGCTGTCTCCTGAACGACCGATAACTACACCCTGGAAGACCTGAACACGCTTTCTAGTTCCCTCGATGATGTTTACGTGAACCTTCACGTTGTCACCGGCACGGAAGTCTGGAATATCGGTTCTGAGGCTTTTTGCATCTAGCTCGTCAAGAATGTTCATCGTTTTTTTCTTTCCTTTTGCACGCAGGTCAAAATGGTTAGTGTCTAATAAGTTTTTTTGGCCCTTCTCCCCTGCGGCAGAGCTAGTTGGGCACAGTTCCAAATTCTGCCACAGCCGAGGCAATAAAACAACTACTCAGTCGATTAGATCGGGGCGATTCTTTTTGGTTCGAGCAAGTGATTGCTCTTTACGCCACTTATCAATCTCAGCGTGATGACCCGAAAGCAGTACTTCAGGCACATCTAGGGAGCGCCAAGAAGAGGGCTTTGTGTAACTCGGATATTCCAAAAGGCCAGCGTTATGAGATTCTTCAGTAAGTGACTCACTGTTACCAATTACACCAGGAATCAAGCGACTTATTGCCTCAATCATGGCAACGGCTGCGACCTCCCCACCGTTCAAGACGTAGTCACCGATCGAAACCTCGAGAACGTCGGCCTTGGTGGCTGCATAGTCAACAACGCGTTGATCGATCCCCTCATAGCGCCCGCATGCGAATATCAGGTGTTGCTTTTGAGATAGCTCCTGCGCCAAAGCTTGAGAAAAAGGAATTCCAGCCGGTGTTGTGAAGATGACAGTAGACGCTTCCTTGGCTGACAAAATTTCGTCAAACGCTCGACCCCAGGGCTCTGGCTTCATAACCATCCCGGCGCCGCCGCCATAAGGAGAGTCATCTACAGTTTTGTGCTTGTCCTCAGTCCACGCCCTGAGGTCATGTGCCTGAAACTGTATTAGATCCTGCTCTTGAGCTTTACCCAAAAGTGACAGCCCGAGCACATCAAAAAACTCCGGAAATATGCTGATCGCTTCAATTTTCACTGGAAGCACTTTCTATCTCTTCAAAGAGACCACCCGGAGGTGTAATTTCAACCAGCGAGTTTGCTATGTCCACACGTGGAACAAAAACTTTGAGAAATGGAAGCAAAAAATCCCCAGATTCAGTCCTGATTGCCAATAAATCCTGCGCCGGCATGTGATCAACCCGAATAATCGTGCCGATTTCATTGCCGTCCCTGACAACTTTGAGGCCGGTGAGTTGATGGTCGAACCAAGACTCTGGCTCTTCTGGCAATGCATCCAATGGTTGGTCTACGAGCAAGATTGCTCTAATTAGGCCTTCAGCCTGCTCACGGGATTCAATGCCGTCGATGAAAAGCACTGCGGAACTGTTGTACCAACGAAGTTCCTTTACAGTGACGGTCTTCCCAAACCATTCAGAGTCTTCGGGGACCTGCAGCCGTAGGACTTCTCCTGCGCGAAACCTCTGCTTTGGGCTGTCGGTATAAAGCTCGAGTTTGAACGCTCCCTTTAGACCGTGCGCTTTGAGCAGCCGGCCCACGCGGAGCTCGGTGGAACTAGAAATCTGTATCCACCACGTCTACTCGCACGCGCTTTCCGCCAGCTAGGGCGTTAACGACTGTGCGTAGGGCTGTTGCGGTGCGACCATTCTTGCCGATTACTCGACCGAGGTCGTCTGGGTGCACGCGCACCTCCAGCAAATCGTTCGGGCCAACCTTGCGAGTGGCAACGGTTGCATCATCAGGGTTATTGACGATAGAACGAACTAGAAACTGGAGGGTCGCCTGCAACATAACTATTCTGCCTTTGGCTCTTCGGCCGCTGGAGCTTCTTCAGTGACGACCTCAGCTACAGGTGCCGCATCGGTTGCTTCAGCAACTGGAGCTTCAGATTCTGCAGCTGGGGCTTCGACAACTGGGGTTTCTTCAACCACTGCCTCAACTGGAGCTTCGGCAGCTGGAGTCTCAGCAGGTGCTTCGGCTGGAGCTGACTTCTCTTCCTTGGCAGCAGGAGCTTCTTCAACAGGAGCCTTCTTTTCTACCTTCGGCAAAAGAACTGACTTCTTGTTTGCGTCTGGAGTGAAAGGAACCTTTGCCACCTGAGGCTTGATGGTGTTTTTGAATTCACCCTTCTCGTTAGCGATGTCACCACTGAGCTTCAAAAGAACTGCAGCCTGCTCGGTTGGCTGAGCGCCAACTGAAAGCCAGTACTGTGCTCGTTCTGATTTGATCTCAATGATCGAAGGCTCATTGGTCGGAACATAACGACCAATCTCTTCGATAACTCGACCGTTACGGTGAGTGCGAGAGTCGGCTACCACAATGCGGTAGTGAGGGGTGCGCTTCTTACCTATGCGCTGTAGGCGGATCTTTACGGCCACAATTCTCCTGTGAGTTTCTGGGTCGAAATTCCAACATGAGCGTGGGGATGCACTCGGAGGTTTCTCAAGTTTTTTTTCGATCACGCCCGGATAGAGGGTCAAGGCGCTCGAACTTTCTAAATTCTGCCAGAAAACTGAGAGATTTGCTACTTTTCGAGCCCAAATGCACTGCCGGGTTTAGTTTCTGGAGTGGCCAAATAGCCTAAACCCTTATTTTCAGCCGCTCTTTTCGCTGGATTTCCGCTCTTCGAACCCTTTTTCTTGCTGTCTTTTTTCCTGCCACCGATATATCCACCGCCGACAGAACCGCCCATCTGGACAGGGTTGGTGCCTGGGATATTTGGCATCCCTCCCTTTGACATTGTCTTCATGACTTTTGCGGCCTGCTCGAAACGGTTGACCAACTGGTTCACTTCTGTGACGGTTGTGCCGGACCCTTTGGCAATTCGCTGGCGTCTGGAGCCATTCAGAACCTTGGGCATATTTCGCTCTACCGGAGTCATGGAGAAAATGATTGCCTCAGTTCTTCCAATTTCTGACTCGTCAAAGTCCTCGAGCTGCTGCTTCATTTTTCCAGCCCCTGGCATCATGCCAAGGATGCTCTTCATGTTTCCCATCTTTCGAAGCTGTTGCATCTGCTCCAAGAAATCCTGAAGCGTGAAACTGTCGCTGAGAATCTTTTCCGCTAGTTTTTTTGACTCTTCTTCATCAAAACTCTTCTGAGCCTGTTCGATCAGGCTTACTACATCACCCATGTCAAGAATTCGACCGGCCATTCGATCCGGATGGAATGTCTCGAAAGCGTCCAGCCCTTCACCGGTCGAGCTGAACAAAATAGGTGCGCCGGTAACGTTCGCAACAGAAAGTGCGGCACCGCCCCTGGAATCACCATCCAGCTTGGTGAGGACTACTCCAGTCACCCCGACGCCTTCTTTGAATGCCTTCGCCACGTTGACCGCATCTTGGCCGAGCATCGAGTCAACAACAAACAGGATTTCATCCGGGTCTACGGCATCTCTGATGCCGATTGCCTGCTTCATCATTTCTTCATCCACACCCAGGCGTCCAGCAGTGTCAACGATGACAACCGAGAACTGAGCTTTCTTGGCGTGAGCGATGGCCTTTTTTGCCACTTCAATTGGGTCGCCAGCACCATTACCCGGTTCGGGTGCGAAAACGCTGACCCCGGTGCGCTCTCCGAGCACCTCAAGCTGAGTTACGGCATTTGGCCTTTGAAGGTCTGCTGCCACAAGTAGCGGGGTCTGATTTTGTTCTTTCAACCACTTGGCTAACTTCCCCGCCAAGGTGGTCTTTCCAGAGCCTTGCAGGCCCGCAAGCATAATCACTGTCGGCGGAGACTTCGCAAAGCGCAACTGCTTGCTCTCGCCGCCAAGAATCTGGGTCAACTCCTCGTTGACAATCTGAACTACCTGTTGAGCCGGGTTCAGGGCCTTGGAAACTTCATCGCCCAGTGCTCGTTCGCGGATGGCACCAATAAAGTCTTTGACCACCTCAAGTGCGACATCGGCCTCTAGAAGGGCGCGCCTAATGTCCCGAAGAGTTGCATCAATGTCACTTGCGGAAAGGCGGCCTTTGCCCCTTAGGTTCTTGAACGTGTCGGATAACCGATCAGAAAGATTGCCGAACAACGAAACTCCTATTTCTTGGCCACTAGGCCCTTGGCAAATTCCTCGGGAGAGAAAAAGGCAAAGTCATTTATTTGCTCGCCAACACCAACGAGCTTAATTGGCAAATCGAGTTCTTTTTGGAGAGCGTAAAGAATTCCGCCCTTTGCGGTGCCATCCAGCTTGGTCATAACAATGCCCGTCACGTCAGCCACGTCGGTAAAGGCTCTTGCCTGACTCATTGCGTTTTGACCGTTGGTTGCATCAATGACCAGCAGAACTTCAGAAATCTTCGCTTGCTTTTCAACCGCCCGGCGGATTTTTCCGAGTTCATCCATCAGGTCTTTTTTACTTTGCAATCGCCCTGCCGTGTCGATGATTGCGATGTCGGCTCCAGTATTAATCGCCATTTCAACCGTTTGGTAGGCAACAGCAGCTGGATCAGCCCCTTCTTTTGCCGGCCTTATTATTGGCGACTCAGCTCGATCGGCCCAGGTTGCCAGCTGGTCGACTGCGGCCGCGCGATAGGTGTCTGCTGCACCAAGCACAACTTCCCAGTCGCCATCCTTGAGCCATCTTGCGAGCTTTCCAATTGTGGTTGTCTTGCCTGCACCATTGACGCCGACTACCAAAAACACATAGGGCAGCTTGCCGTCGTCAAGATTTAGTGCCGAGTCTTCCCTGTTCAAACGCTCGGTTAGCAGGTCCTTCAACAAAAGTCTTAGCTCAGCATCGCTGGATGCCCCTTGTTTATTTGCGTCTTTTTTGACCTGGGCTGTAATCTCCTCGGCCACCTCAACGCCGAAATCAGCCATGATCAAGATGTCTTCAAGCTCATCGATGTTGACAGCTTCTCCGAATAATGACCTGACTCCGGATCCAAGAGAGCGCTTTGGCAGCTCCACCGCCTCAAGTTGAATTGGTCTTGCAGCCTGGTCAGGAGCTTTGTGGTCTTGGCCTTCTGTCTCAGCAGCTGCCTGATCAGCGAGGATTGGCTGAACTGACACAGTTGATTTTGGAGGTTCGACAGGGCTGTCTTCTCGCGCCGTCAAATCTGGAGCGAGATTATCCAGCGTGGTTTCAACAGCGACTTCTTGCTCGAGTGCTTGGCTTTGAACCGCTGAGGCTTGTTCGCCCCTTAGTCGCTTGAGAAACTTGAACATCAGACCGCTACCTCTAGCCTTTGGCCGACAACTTGAGTAATTCCGTCCTGACGCATTGAAACCCCGTATAGGGCATCTGCAATTTCCATGGTTCGCTTTTGGTGCGTTATGACGATCAATTGGGAACTGGCCCGCAGAGACTTAATTACTTCCAGCAGCCTTCCGAGGTTGGAATCATCCAGGGCAGCCTCGACTTCGTCGAGCACGTAAAACGGACTTGGTCTTGCCTTGAAGATCGAGACAAGAAGTGCGACCGCGGCAAGCGAGCGCTCCCCTCCAGATAGAAGAGACATTCTCTCGATGCGCTTTCCTGCTGGCCTAACCGAGACCTCTAGGCCAGTCTCGAGCAGATTATCGGGTTCGGTCAGGCTCAGCGAGCCTGTTCCACCCGGGAATAGAACTGGGAAAATCTTTTCAAACTCCCTTGCGGTGTCTTCGAAGGCCGCCAGGAAGATATGCTGCATCTTCCCGTCGAGATCTCCGATGATTCCCGTGAGGTCCGCCCTGGCTTTGGTTAGGTCCGCCAACTGATCTGAGAGATATTTGTGCCGCTCCTCTAAAGCGGAGAACTCCTCTAGGGCAAGGGGATTAAAAGCCCCGAGCTGAGCCAGTCTTGCCTCAGCCTGTTTGAGGTTTTTCTGAAGCTCATTAATTGGCTCTGAAACTTCGCTGTATTCACCCAGTAGCTCGGAGACGGTGATTGATAGCTCGCTACTTACGCGCTCGGTCAGATTCTGAAGTGTTAGGCGTAGCTCGTGATTCTGTAGCTCAACTTCGTGGACCGAGGAGTTCAGTGCGGCAAGCTTTGTCTCAAGTTCAGCGGCCTGAGTTCTCAACAACTGCAACCGTTCAGTTCGCTGGGCCTGCTTCGCCTCTAAATCCAGAAGAGTCACCCTCAGAGTTGCAGCGAGGGACGCCGTGAATGCAAGAATCGGTGGAAGATCAATTAGCAAAGACTCTGCACTGGCTACCTGCTGCTTCCTGGCAATGCTCGCTTCAGTAGCAACCATGGCAGCAGTCTCGGCCTCTGTGAGGCGCCCTCGAAGAACTGCTAACTCCCTGTCAGCTGAACTCTTTCTTTCGGCAAGCGTCCCAGATTGAATCCGAGCTTCGAGCTCTTTTTGTCTGGCCGTTTCAAGCTCTGTTGACAGTAGCGTTCGGGCGTCCTGGGAAACTTCGACCGATTGAGGCTCAGGGATTGCGCTCAGTGCTCTACTGAGAGATTCCAACAACTCCCCGGAGCTAATCTCCTGCTCTGAAAGAGCACCCAGCTCCGCTTCAAATCTAGAAATCTCCGCTTTTGCCGCATCCAGTTGAGCAATAACGCGCCCGGCGCGTTCCGCGCTTGCAGCCAGCAGAGCATCATGCTCTTGAAGCTGGGCCAATGCGTGTTTGACGGCGAGGTTTGCACTTTCGCTCGCCTGCTCTGCGTTTTTCAGTGCTCTAGCCAGATCGACTAGTTGACCATCAAATTTGGAAAGCTCGAGCCCTGCCCTATCTCGCTCTGCGCTGAGCTCAAGCTTGGAAGCCTGCTTAGTCCCGCCGCCTCTTGCCGCATATTCTGAAACTAAGTCGCCGTCCTTTGTGATTACCGTGACTGACCCGTCCTTGCTCAAAGCTCGTTCAGCTTCTTCAAGATTGTCAGCAAGATAGAAGTGTTCAAGAATTGCCAGCACTTCTTTCGGAGCAGATACAACCGTGCTCGCGTTAACTAGACCGGCACGAGGTTTCAGTGTTCCTTTTTGGGTAGCTGCAGAGGCGATTGCAAATTCAGCCCGCCCCATGTCTTGAAGTTTTAGGTAGCGAATCGCGGCTATTGCTTGCTCCTTGGTGTCCACCACAATCGCATCGGACAGGGCTCCCAGGGCCACAGCAATCGCCTTTTCAAACCCTGAATCGATGCTTACGGTTTTGGCTAGCAGGCCTCTAATTCCCTGCAGCTTAGAATTTAGAACCTCGCTGCCGCCGTCTGTTTGCTCGAGAGTGAGGCCGAGTGCAGAATACCTAGCCGCCAAACCGTCTCGCTCACGTTCTGAGGAGTGCAGCTGCTGGCGCGCAGTATCAACTAGCCTGCGCGCGTCCGCTTCGGTCTGCTGGGCCACTTCATATTCACTTCGCAGTTTGTCGTCTGAGGTTGGGATCCCAGCGGACCCGGCTGCAGGCTGGCGTGCCTCAAGTTCGGTAGTTCTGGCATGTGCTGCTTCAATACTTTGTTCGAGTTTTGACTTCTGCTCCGCAATCGCTTCAATCTTGGACAGCTGCACCGATACTGCACCCTCAGCCTGACTCCGAATTCGGGCCTGCTCTTCTTGGCTGCTTCTTTGGCGAATGACGTTCGCGTCGAAGGAGTTAAGTGCCTCGGCAGCAGTCAAGCGGACCGCCTCAAGTGAGGCTAATTCTCCACCACTGTCTGCGAGTTCTGTTTCCAGATTTTTGCTCGCTGTCTGGGCGAGGGCCAGTGCTGACTTGAGGTCTGCAATTTCAGTTTCCGACTCATCCAATTTGGTCGCACCTATCAAGCTGATGCGTTGTTCCGCCAAATTTTGAAGATTGCGAAGCTTTTGCTCAATGGCCTCTATCGAGTAAAGCCTTGACCGAGCTTGGTCCATGGAGCCGGCGCCAAGCTCAGTTTCGATTTCGTGTATTGCAGACCTTGCGGCCGCTAACTGTTGCTGCGCAAAAGCTGACTCTGCCTTGCGCTCGTTCTCTGACTTAGAAGCACTTTCGAGTTTTTCCTGGCAGCTGCGAACTTGCACGGAAAGTAATTTTGACTTGGCGTCACGGGCGATTGCGGCGATCTCCTGCGCGCTCCTGGCAACCTCTGCCTGCCTACCTAGAGGCTTGAGGTTGCGTCTGATTTCCGCAATTAGATCCTGAAGTCTGGTTAGGTTGGCCTGCATGGCCTCAAGCTTCCGCTCGGTTTTTTCTTTACGCCTGCGGTATTTCAGGATTCCAGCTGCCTCCTCGATGAAAGCACGACGCTCTGCAGGAGTAGCCTTCAAGACCGTATCGAGTTGACCCTGGCCAACGATGACGTGCATCTCTCGGCCAAGACCCGTGTCGCTCAACAGCTCTTGAACATCAAGTAGCCGGCAAGGCTGCTGGTTTATGGAGTACTCAGAAGCGCCATTGCGAAAAAGCACTCTTGAAATTGTGACTTCAGCAAATTCAATCGGAAGGGCTCCATCGGAGTTGTCTATGGTCAGTGAGACCTCGGCTCGACCAAGAGGAGCCTTGGTGGAAGTGCCAGCGAAAATGACATCTTCCATTTTTCCGCCACGAAGAGTTTTAGCGCCTTGCTCGCCCATGACCCATGCAAGTGCATCTACTACGTTTGACTTACCCGAGCCGTTTGGGCCTACCACACAGGTGATGCCCGGCTCCAAGGCCAAGGTTGTGGCTTGGGCAAATGATTTAAAGCCCTTCAGGGTGATGCTTTTCAGATGCAAGCTCAATCACCCCTTTCCTGTCCTGATGACAGACTAGCCGAGCCAAAAGTTTAGCGATTTATTGACAATCTAGCCCCGCACCTGAACCCATCCGGCCAAAACAATCTCATCATGAGTCCATTGACCGTAGGCTCGAGGAGTGAAGAGCAAAACTAATCGCGTGGTCGAAGTCTTTTTGGTTCCTGGAAAAGCGGTCTTCGTAATGATCTTTGGCACCGTCATTCACCAGAGCACGCTGGGAGATCAGCTTAATATCGGAGTGGTGGTTGCCCTGCTCCTGACACTCTTGATCGCACTTGAAATTCGCATGGTTTCAACCTCAAGGTCTGCAGGGTGGGCGTTCGCGGTCTTGCTAACCCTGATGCTCTTCGTTGTTGGGCAGGATTTTTGGAACGACAAGATGCTTCCGACGAATCAGGCTGGACTCATCTGGTCGTTCGGCGCGCCTATTATCGCCTTCGCAGTGCTTTTCTGGCCCAGAATTTCGAAACAACAATGGAACACCAAATAGTCAAACGTTAGGTCTTTAGCCTTTGGCACCTTGGACAAAAGTGACTTCCGCGATTTGCCCACGCCTTTCGCTCAATCTGGCCCCCACACCTTGGGCAAGCCTTTCCGGCTTGGCCGTATGCATTCAAAGATTGTGAGAAATAGCCACTGTCTCCGTTCACATTCTTGTATTGCTCATCGAATGAAGTGCCGCCTTGCAAAACCGCCCTTTCAAGAACTTGCTTGGCTATTTCGATCAATTCCAGCAGCTTCGACACCCGAATCGTGTTCGCTGGCTGATCGTAGTGAAGCTTGGCGAGCCAAAGACTCTCATCGGCATAGATGTTGCCTATGCCGCTCAGTAGCTTCTGATCCAGCAGTACACGCTTGATGCCTGATGCGCGCTTACTCATTTTGGACGCCACAGTTTTGGGATCAAAGTCGGGATCGAGCAGGTCTCTTGAAATATGCGCAACGACCACGGGGATTAAGTTTGATGCCGGCGCTTCAGGCGAAAATCCCCCGGGTTGGTTGTCAACAGTTTCAACCAGGTCCTCAATTGCCAAAGAGCCGAAAATTCGTTGATCCACAAAGCGGACCTCAACCAGTTCGCCCTGTGCTGTTTCTGCATGGATAACAACTCGGGTCTGACGATCTTCGGGATAATTCGGCGTGCGAAGGAGCAGTTGGCCGCTCATTCCGAGGTGGCCGACCATTGCTCTGGAATCAGAGAACGGTAGCCACAGAAATTTGCCTCGCCGCACCACAGCCTCAAAGGTCTGCCCAATGAGTTCATCAACGAAGTGCCTGGGCCCTAGAAGATGTCTCTTTAAAGACCTCGGATCGGCAATGTCTATCTTTATAACCCTTGCTCCAACTAGCTTCGCTGCCAGTCCAGCCCTAACAGTCTCGACCTCTGGTAGCTCTGGCATCAGTTTTTTTGCATCGCCCGAAGCGAATTTATAGCCGCATCCGTTTCGGCGCTTTTCTTAGTCTTTCCAGTGCCAACGCCAAGCAATTCATCACCCGAATGACATTTGGCCGTGTAGATGCGCTCGTGCTCTGGACCTGCACCCGAGATCATGTATGTCACGTCTTCCCTGCCAAGGCGAGCGAGTATTTCAACAAGGGATGTCTTTGGGTCTGAGGCTTCACGAACGGCATCCGGATCGTCCAAGAGTGGAAAAATGAATTTTTCAACGATGTGCTTAGCCGCATCAAGTCCATTGGATAAAAAAGCAGCGCCGAGAACTGATTCAAAGGCGTCTGCAAGAATGTTTACCTTTTTGCGACCATCAGTTTGCTCTTCACCTTTGCCAATTCGAAGGTGGGAACCGAGGTCCATGCGATTCGCTGCGGCTGCCAGTGCCTGACCTGACACCACTGCATTTTTTAGCTTTGTGAGCTCACCCTCTTGCAGTTCGGGGTGTTGTTCAAAAACAAAGGAAGCCACCAGATATCCAAGAACTGAATCGCCTAAAAATTCAAGGCGCTCATAATCCGGTGTGTTGTGCTCGTAGCCATAGGACGAGTGAGTGAGAGCGAGAGTTAGTAACTCGGGATCAATCTCGATGCCGAGCGTTTTTATCAGCTCGTCAAGATTCATTGTCTAGGCGTCAGCGACCTTGCGGCCCTTGTACTCCATGTAAAGCTCAGTTCCGACGGAGTCAGTGACGACCTTCGCGCGGTGAGGCAGGCTGTAGGTGGTTTCACCGTTTTCAACAGTCTTAACCAGCGTGATAGGCGCAGCCTTCCACTGTGAACGGCGTGAGCGCGTGTTTGAGCGAGACTGTCGACGTTTTGGTACTGGCATCTTTAATCTTCCTTCGTTGCTAAATCTTGTAATGCACTGAAGCGCGGATCAACCGGCCTTTCGTGCCCATGTTCGATGGTCTGCTCCAACCTGATTCCACACTCCGGGCACAATCCAAGACAAGTCTCGGAACACACGGGCTGGAAGGGAAGATTCAAAACAATCGAATCAATGAGGACCTGCTCTAAGTCGATGTGTTCATTAACGACAACCAGATCTTCATCCGAGGTAAGAGAATAGGCGAAAAGTTCCTGAAAATCTACCTCAACTCCAAGGTTTACAGAATCCAGGCATCTGGAGCACTCGGATTTAGCCTCACCAGAAACCTCACCCGTTGCCAAAACTCCCTCGTGGACCGACTCCAAGCGAAGAAATATCTCCAACTCGGCGCCTGCCGGGATCTTCACGATCGTTGTTCCCATGGCCTCTACAACATTATGTTCGAGGTTGAATTCACGCATGATTCCTGGTCTTTTCATCAGGTCATGGACCGGCACCAATAACGTCATTTTCTTTCCTCTTGCATTTTTCTTAGGACTGACTCGGAGACATACTTAGATACGTCTCCCCCGAGAGAGAATACCTCCTTGACCAGTGAGGAAGAAATTTCACCGAAAGCATCGTCCGCCGGAAGAAAAATGGTTTGAATACCGCTCAAATCCTCGTTTACCTGAGCCATCGGCATTTCGTAATCAATGTCTGCTGAGTTTCTAAAGCCCTTGACTATCGCCTCAGCACCCATTCGCTTTGCAGCTGTGGCCAAGAGCCCCTGGTTCATTATCTGGACGATGCACGATGAAGTGAGGCCCTTTTCTGCAACAGCTTGCTGAGCCATTTCCAGGCGAGTAGCAAGGTCGAACTTGGATTGCTTCTGTGGGTTGTGAACAATCAGCAAATAAACCTCGTCAAAAAGCCTCGATGCTCGTTCCAGAACAGAGATGTGCCCGAGGGTCACTGGGTCAAACGACCCAGGATAAATAGCTATTTTGCTCACCTGACTAGGTTAGCCGCGGGCAAGCTGCGCCGCATCTTGCAATTCCAAAACCTTCAATAAGGCCTCGCTGAGCCCAGAGCCCTCAAGCTCTTCGGCTGGCTTTCTAACATCCTGGATTAGTTTTGCGTCTCGGACCACTCTCAGCAGTCTCAGGGAAGATCTAGCCCCCGACTGGGTATTGCCAAGCACGTCACCTTCTCCTCGAAGATCTAAATCAATTTCACTCAGTGCAAACCCGTCGGTGCTAGCCGCAAGAGCCGCGAGTCTTTGAGATGCCAAGCTATTTTCCTCGGCACCCGAGACCAAGAGGCAAAGCCCGGCGTGTTCGCCACGACCGACCCTGCCCCTTAGCTGATGGAGCTGAGACAAACCAAACCGATCTGCATCCAGCACCACCATGGTCGAGGCATTCGGCACATTCACGCCAACCTCTATCACGGTTGTGGAGACCAAAATATTTGTGTCGCCAGATTCGAAATTAGCCATCGCTTCTTCCTTTTCATCCGAAGACATTTGACCGTGTAGGAAATCAATCTTGTATTGATTCAGAAAGGGGTTTTGCTGAAGAGCCTCAAACACCCCTTTTACGTTTGCTGGCTCTCGACCGGGGTCTAGTTCCAACTCCTCATCAAAGTCTTCTTCGGTTTCACCGAGCTCAATCCTTGGGCAGACCACGAAAACCTGCCTCCCGGAGTCAACCTCTTCCCCGGCTCGCTGCCAGATTCTGGCAACATGGTCGCTTTTTTCGATGTCAACGACGTGAGTGGTTATCGCTTGGCGACCCTGCGGGAGCTCTCGAAGTGAAGAGATGTCTAGGTCTCCAAAAATGCTCACGGCAAGAGTTCTAGGAATCGGCGTTGCAGTCATCAAGAGCGAGTGAGGTGTATTTTTCGCTTTAGCCTTGAGCGCTTCTCTCTGACCAACACCGAAACGATGTTGCTCGTCAATGATCACCAGTCCAAGGTCGAAAAATGAGACACCTTCGGTTATCAGTGCGTGCGTGCCGATAACAAGCCTGCAGTTTCCAGATGCCATATCGAGAAGCGCTTTTTTGCGTTTGGCCATAGGTTGCTGTCCAGTTAGCAACTGGACACCGAGTTCTTTGCTGAGCTTTGGACCAAGGGCCTGGATGATCGATCGATAATGCTGAGAAGCGAGAACCTCCGTGGGCGCAAGCATTGCCGATTGCCCTCCAGATTGAGCCACGGTCAATACTGCCCGCAGGGCCACGACAGTTTTTCCAGATCCCACTTCACCCTGCAGCATCCGGTTCATGGGGTGCCCGGCGGATAGATCTTTACTAATTTCCTTACCCGCCGAGATTTGCCCTTGAGTGAGTTCAAATGGCAGCGTCTTGTCAAAGCCCTCTAGAAGTTGACCTGGTTCGTAGCTGGAGGCCTTTTGAAGGCTCGCGGCTTTCCTGCGTTCAACAAGACCAAGCTGCAACAAAATAGCCTCGTGGTACTTCAGGCTCTTTAGCGCCAACTTCCAATCTGAGTCTTTCTTCGGTCGGTGAATCAAGGTCAAGGCCTGTCTCAACGAGGTGAGCGACTCTTGTTCCAGAAGAGCCTCAGGCAGCACTTCTTCAATGGGGACTCCGGCATCAAAAACTTTTTCAATTGCTTTTTGTATTTTCCAACTGGATAGCGTTCCGGTCGCCGGATAGATCGGAATTGGCAACTCAGCCCAAGCCTTCGCCTGAGATTCAATCACCTCTGCATCGAATAATTCATAGTCAGGGTGGGTTAGCTGCAAAGTACTAGAAAACGAGCCGATTTTGCCGGAGAACAAACCTGTGACACCCTCGTGCAATTCTGATTGGCGCCAGGCCTGGTTGAAAAATGCGAGCGTGAGCTTTGAGTCACCGTCCCCCAGCACCACCTCAAAAATACTGCCCTTTCGGCCCTTCATTCGGCGCTGATTAGTGGAGATGACCTGACCAACCACCGTGACGACCTCGCCGATTGGCAGGCTTGAGAAGTCGGTGAGCTCACCGCGCTTGGAATAGCGCCTCGGGTAGTGCTGGAGAATGTCAGCCACAGTCCTGAGCCCCAATTGCTTATCAAATGCCTTTGCAGTCTTCTCCCCAAGCAAGGAAGTTAATGGTGTCATGTCTGTAAGCACAGCTCAATCTTCTAAGAACCTTGGCACTTGATTCAGTAGGCTCACTTGAGTGAGCAGAATCATCTCGGGCCAGGCCGGGTCCATCAGACTAAAATCGGCGGCATCATCAACCAGGCCAACTACCGATCGCGTCAAGGAAAGCCTGTTTGCCGCTCTTGAGGCAAGGGGATTTTTGGAGTCGGCAAATGTACTCGATTTATACGCGGGAACTGGAGCGTTAGCACTCGAAGCACTGTCACGAGGAGCCAAGAGTGCTGTATTGATCGAAAAGGACCCGAGCGCTCACAAAATTTCTGCCGAGAACACAAGAGTCGTGCTTAATGCTTTGACTAAATCAGGCTCAGCTGCGGTGGCCGAGAATCTAAAGATTGATGCTGCGAAATATATAAAATCAACCACTGACATCTTTGACCTGGTCTTTATTGACCCACCCTATGAATTTGCTAATGAGCTGTTGGTGGCCCAGCTAGCGCAATTGCAACAAAGTGTTGCCGACCACGGGGTAGTTGTGATTGAGAGATCCTCCAGAACTCGCGAGATTCCCATCCCGGACTGGCTTTATGAAATCTCGAATAAGGCCGTTGGAGAAACTCGGGTAGCCATCTACCAGAAAAACTAGACAGAGCGCTCTGTAGGGCCCGTGTAGAGCTGCTGAGGCCGACCTATACGCGTGCTTGAGTCTTCCATCATCTCGCGCCAGTGTGCTATCCAACCCGGAAGCCTTCCAACTGCAAACAGCGGAGTAAACATCTTTGGTGGGAAACCCATGGCTTTATAAATGACGCCCGTGTAGAAATCCACATTCGGGTAAAGCTTGCGCTCGACGAAGTATTCGTCTGACAATGCCGCCTGTTCAAGTTCTTTGGCGATTTCCAGCATCGGATCGTTGATCCCCAGTTCACTCAATACCTGGTCTGCCGTTTCCTTGACTATCGTCGCTCTCGGGTCGAAGGACTTATAAACCCGGTGCCCGAAGCCCATCAGACGAATGCCGTCTTCTTTGTTCTTGATGCGTTCTACGTATTTGGTAACACTTTCGCCGGAAAGCTGAATCGCCTTCAACATTTCCAAGACTGCCTCATTCGCACCACCGTGGAGCGGGCCAGAAAGTGCGTTTACGCCGGATGCAACCGAAGCAAAGAGATTCGCATTCGATGACCCAACGAGGCGAACTGTGGAGGTACTGCAGTTTTGTTCGTGATCCGCATGAAGCAACAGCAAGGTGTCCAGTGCCTTTGTCACAACAGGGTTTTGAACGTAGTCCTCGGCGTAATTTCCAAAGGTCATTTTCAGAAAATTCTCAACTAGCGATAGTGAGTTATCTGGGTATCCCAGCGCCTGTCCTATCGAAGACTTGTGCGCATAAGCGGCTATAACGGGCAACTTGGCCAGCAACCTAAGGGTTGAAATTTCAACCTGATCCTTGTCTTTAGGGTCAAGTGAATCTTGGTAAAAAGTCGACAGCATGCTGACGCCTGCAGACAGAACTGACATCGGATGAGCACTCTGCGGGAACGCCCTAAAGAAGTCCTTCATGTCCTCATGCAAAAGAGTGTGTCGCCTCAGGCTGTCATCAAAGTTAGCTGCCTCGGACTCTGTTGGAAGCTCTCCGTAGATCAACAGGTACGCAGTCTCGAGGTAGCTGCGCTTAGCAGCCAATTGCTCGATTGGGTAACCGCGGTATCGCAAAATTCCGGCATCGCCATCGATGTAAGTAATGGCCGAACTTGTGGAAGCTGTGTTCACAAAGCCCTGGTCAAAAACAGTGAGGCCGGTGTTGGTCATTAGGTTCGAGATGTCGATGCCAGATGGACCTTCGGTTGCAGCAAGAACGGGGTAATCATTGACGGAACCGCCGATGTCGATTGAAACCTTGTCGTTACTCAACTTGCAACTCCTATTTTGTCTATGCGCTCAGCCTAGAGCGCTTGGGTACGGCCGTTTTAAAGTTTTTGTTTGAAGAAGGCTAAGCCTGCGGAGGCAGGGCGGCAACGATTGGGTGATCTCCTGGAATTGGGCCAACTTTCGCCGCCCCTCCAGGTGAGCCAATTTCTTCAAAAAAGTCGACGTTGACTTTGTAGTAATCACTCCACTCGGATGGGGTGTCATCCTCGTAGTAGATAGCCTCTACTGGGCAAACGGGCTCGCACGCACCGCAGTCGACACATTCGTCTGGGTGGATGTAAAGCATCCTGTCACCCTCGTAAATGCAGTCAACGGGGCACTCATCAATACACGCCTTGTCTTTAACATCGACACACGGCAACGCGATTATGTAAGTCAAGTTTGCTCCTAAAGTGTGCTCTAATTCTAACCCGATGAAACTGCAGCGGAACCCCTCACCACTCTTTTCCGAGGGTTGCGACCGCTCTGGCTGCTTCACGAGTGTCCTGAGCTTCTTTTAGAGTGTGGCGCTTGTCATATTCCTTTTTACCCTTGGCTAAAGCAATTTTCACTTTTGCCCTGCCATCCAAGAAATAAAGCGAAAGCGGGATCAAGGTCATTCCGGAGTGGCTGATTTTGCCCTCAAGCTTGTCAATTTCTGCCCTGTGCATCAGCAGTTTTCTTCTTCGTCTGGTGCCGTGGTTAGTCCAAGAACCGGCAAGAAATTCTGGAATATGAACGTTTTCTAACCACGCTTCACCGCGCTCAATGACCGCGTACCCATCGACAAGAGACGCCCTGCCCTCGCGAAGAGACTTCACCTCTGTGCCGGTCAGCACAAGTCCCGCCTCGACCTCATCTTCGATGTGATAATCGTGGCGAGCCTTACGGTTGTTTGCAACAACCTTTTGACCGCGTTCGCGTGGCACCTAAAAACTCCTTGTTATTGAAAAACCTTGTATAAGCCTAGGCGAACCCACGCTTGGGTGCAGGGCTACTTTGCCTGCCCGACTTTGCGCCAGCGGATACCTGCGGAAATAAAACCCTCGAGCTTGCCGTCGAAGACGTCATCAGGATTGTTTTCCTCGTAATTTGTTCTAAGGTCTTTGACCATCTGATAGGGAGCCAACACGTAGGAGCGCATCTGTTCCCCCCAGCTGGCCTTCACGTCCCCTGCTAGTTCTTTTCGCTTCTCTTGGTCAGCGCGGCGCTGCGCATCAAGCAGCTTGGATTGCAAAACCCTCATCGCCGACGCTTTATTCTGCAATTGGCTTTTTTCGTTCTGACAAGAAACCACGATGCCGGTTGGCGTGTGAGTGATTCTGACTGCAGAGTCCGTGGTGTTAACCGACTGACCACCGGGACCAGATGACCTAAAAACATCAATTCTGATGTCAGATTCTGGTATTTCGATCGACTCGGTCACCTCCATAACCGGAACCACTTCGATCGCAGCGAACGAGGTTTGCCTCTTACCTGCAGCGTTGAATGGGCTCATCCTCACCAACCTGTGGGTTCCAGACTCCACCGAAAGCTCACCATACGCGAATGGAAAATCCATTTCGACTGTCGCACTCTTGATTCCAGCTCCTTCGGCATGAGATATCTCCAAAACCTTTGCCTTGTGGCCATTTTTCTCCGCGTAACGCAGGTACATCCTCATCAGCATTTCTGCAAAGTCCGTTGCGTCATCACCGCCGGCACCAGACCGAATCGAAAGAATTGCCCCCCGTGGGTCATACTCACCGTTCAGCAAAGTCTTAGTTTCTAACTCACCAAGCTCAGTGGTAACCCGAACTAGTTCGGCAGCGAACTCATGCGCCGCTGCTGGATCCTCGGTCGCCATCTGGCGAAGGTCTTCCAGGTCCTTGATGTCTTGATCTATGGACTGGAGGTGTTCCACCTGAGATTTGGTTCTTGAGAGTTCAGTGGTGACCTTTTGGGCATTTTCCTGGTCGTTCCAAATGTTTGGATCAGATGCCAAGGTTTCTAACTCACCAATTCGGGCTTCCAAAGCCGCCGGATCGATGACCTTTGAGATGCCCAGGAATAGCTCTTCCAGGTCTCTTATCTGTCTTCCAATATCTAGCTCGGCCATTTGCCCAAGTCTATTGGGCTGATCAAGCTTCAAAGCCAGAATGATTTGCCGTAAAAGTGCTCATTAAAGACCAATAGCCCCCTGAAACAGGAGGCTATTGGGTATGGGAACAGTGGAGATGGGGGGAATTG
>JAQWUU010000052.1 GCA_029241985.1 Aquiluna sp.
TGACTGTGAAGCTTGATCAGCATGCCGCTCTCCCGTCCCGCGCCTCGGTCAGAACCCAGCGTGCCATGAAAAGCGCGGACCGACGAGGGGCTATGTGATCATCCGGGATGGAACACCTATCTTGATAGACGTGAGGTCAACCACGCACTAGCATGCATTCGGGACGACTGGATTGGGGCTGTCCACAGCTTCTTTAAATGCTTTGGAGTTGAAGTGTCATGTTTGAGATCATCTTTTTTGTCGCCATTGGTGCGATCGTCTATTCAGCAGTTCAGTCAACTCGCCGCGGCAACGTTAGCCTAGAAGAGCGGAAGCTAAACCCTACGCTGATCGAGAGCGCTAATGAGTGGGCTGACGAGTTGGAGCGGAAAGCTCGCAAGTTCCGGTATCAGGCTGAGTTTGAGGTTGGATACTGCGGATGGTTTGGACAGTTCGAACAAACTATATCGGAAATGCTAGAACTGGCTGAGAAGGAAGCAAAAAGAGGACTGGAATTGGGGGTGGATCTAAAAATCAGTAAGCTTAATGATGAGATTAGAGCTAATCATTCGAATAAAGCAGAAGTAAAAAAGCCGGAGGCAGATTCGAAAACTGTTTTCGTTTTGGCTAGCCAAACGCTTCCTGTGGAGCCGCCTCCCAACAACGATCCTGAATTGGATGAAATTTTCAAGCGGATTTACTGGGAAAAATATGACCAGCATAAAAAATTTTTGCAAGATGTTTATAGCGTGCTGAAGCGAAACCCAAAATGTAAGAAATACTTCTTTCAACACTTGAGGGATTTGAACCTAAGTTCTATCTTGCGTGGGTACTTCTTAAACGATGAAGCCCTCCGAAATATCGCCGCTGATACCGATTGTACATCAGCAGTGAGCAAACTGACTTCGGAGGCGCTGTGTATGGCTAGATTTGTTGGTGATCCTTTTGCACGAACACGAGCGCTGCTTAATGTCGCTGAAGGCCAAGTACAAATTGGAGATTTATCAAGCGCAAGAGACACAACCGCCGAGGCTCTAGAAGCTGCGCGCGCTGACCCTTCTGGACAGGTTTCGAACTTAGAGAAAGCTTCGAAGGTCCAAATCTCGCTAGGAGATGTTTCGGAAGCGCTTGAAACAGCTTACAGAATTGAAGATAATTTGCGTCGTGCGAAAGTCTTAGTGGATATTTCCAGCGCACAGGCCGCGCTTGGAGATGTATCTTGCGCTCAGATCACTGCACTTTCTGCATTGCAGGAAACAAGAAAAGTCGCTGCCCCTGAAGACCGTTGTAGTCTATTGCAACAAGTGGCCAACGCGCTGGCCAGGGCTCATGATGGTCCGACAGCGAATATCGCAATTTATGAAGCGCTTAATTCGGCTCTCGACACGAAAAAGTTCGTTGTCATCGATCCTGAGCTCCCACGCTTAGCCCATCCAGCTCGAGCAGCCGCTATGGCGGCTGTTGCTGAAGTACAAGCCGCGAATGGCGATATATGCGGCGCACTGGAGACCACCAAAAGCATAACGAACCAGTATCAAAGTCAAACGGATGAAGTGAATTTTTATTTCGCGACGACGTTAAGCGAGGGTGCACGCCAGGAAGCGTTGGTAAGGATAGTTGAGATCTGCGCTGAAACCGGAGATGTTTCTCGCGCTCATGAGATAGCGCGGAGTATTGAAATTGCCGGCAAACGCGTTTGGGCATTGGCCCATGTCGCGACTGCTCAGGCGGTGGCCGGTCATCTTTCCGAATCGAGAAACACTGTTTCAGAAGCTTTGTTGGCAGCGCGTGAAATCTTCGGCCGAGGCGACAGCCAGCTAGCGTTAGTGTATTTAGTTGAACAACAGGCCGAGGTCGGCGACGTGCTTGGTGCGTTGCACTCTGCGCGAACCATCAGAGATGGTGAAGCTCGCTGTCAAGCGCTAGTAAGCGTCGCTTCGAGGCAGGTGTGCGCCGGCGACCAGTCAGGCGCGAGACTCACTGCTAGCGAAGCACTAGCAGCAGCGCGTAGTGTTTATCCTATTTACAGCATCCCCGGCGCGCTGGGTCAGGTAGGGCGTGCGTACGCCGAAGCCGAGGACTTTCCAAGCGCGCTGATGGTTGTTCGAGCCATTGGCAGTGCTGCCCATCGGTGCAGCTTGTTGGCAAAGATCGCCAGGATCCAACTGGACAGGGGAAACATAGAGGATGCGCATCCCATAATTAATGAGACAATCGAAGCCGCGCGAAGTCCTCACGGTACGTTGGAGTTGCTTCGCACAGAAAGTTTCTGCACAGCTGCGGAACTCCAGGTCATGATTGGGGATGAAGGTGCATTGCAGACGGCACTTGATGCGGGAAATGAGTTGCAAGTAGCATATGCTCTCGAAAGGGTCGCCAAAACCTATGCCGAGGCAGGACATCTTGCAAAAGCGATCGAAATCGTCCTTCGTATTGAAGACCTTCAAAACAGATCCAACGCTACAATTTCTATTGCCGTCGCCTACAATGACCGACACGAGCGCGCCGCGTTCAACCGAGGTGGCACTGCTGAGCCCACCGCGCCGGAACCTAATAATAGTCCTATCACGCCGTCAGCCTCGGAAGCGGTAAGCGATGTCAACTGCAATGAGGCGTCAATTGAACAGGTGCAAGCGACGACAAATAGTAAGATCATCCCCGCGATAGGTCGTCATACTCGCTACGCAACCGTGAAAACCGAGCATAAACGCAACGGCGTTGTGGTGCAAAAGCCTTCTGAGGGAAAGGCAGCGACTCGTGAAGCCGTACCTAACCTAGCCGGCAGCACGTTGATGTGGCCGGGCAGACGCCTCGCAGGTTTCTCTGACGCGGAAATGGAGCGTCGCCTGAAGGCGCTTCAGGCTGCCAAGGCCCGTGAAGTCGAAGAAACTGCGCACCGCAAAGCCATGGCAAAGGTCAGCGCCGAATATGGCCTAATCGCGCAGATGCGGGAAACGGATGCCAACAGGATCAAGGAGCATGAGGCCAGCGAACCTGAACTGCTAAACGTTCAAGAGATCCGCGCCGAAGCTGAGAATCGTAGGATCCCGCATCTTGTCCATTTCACACGCTGTGAAAACCTACATTCTATCCTCAAGCATGGTCTGCTCTCAGTTTCTAGTTGTAGCAAACAAGGCATTGGTACAGTTCGCAACGACATAATGAGATTGGACGGCAAACCAGAATGTATATCGCTCTCGGTGACTTTCCCGAACTACAGAATGTTCTACAAGTACCGGCAAGCCGAACCCACCGCAGATTGGGCCGTTCTTCTTCTACCGGTGAAGATTCTATGGGAAAAAGATTGCATCTTCTTGAAAAATAACGCCGCCGACGCCCGGATGCGCAAAGTCACCCGAAAACAATCAGGAACAGCCCTGGCGTTGCGAGAAATGTTTGAGAATTCTGATAGGCCGCGACAGAAATGGTTGCGTCCTTATGATCCAACAGACCCTCAAGCTGAGATTATGGTTTTTAACGCGATTGAGCCCAATCTGATAGAAACGGTTGCATTCGAGACAAAGGATGTCGCCGAAAAATGGAAGGGCGTGCTGGGTGAAATCGACACCATAAATGCCGGAAAAGGCGAAGGACTCTTTGGGTCTAGAGAAAAACTTCGCGGGAACTGAGAAAAGAGAACAACATGGCAAATCGCCCCATATTCATCGCAGAATCCGGCGGCAAAAACTCGGTACGTGTACAATCGGTAGAGTTCAGATGGCATGCCGGTATGGCGATGTCTAGAAGACAGATGTCTATGAGATCTTTGCATCAAGCAGCGCAGTCTCTTCATCCCAAAGCAAGAATTCTCGAAGTGTCGCGAATGTCAGACAATCCTTTGGGGGAGCAATTGAGTGCATTCAACCTCACTTTGAATTATGCCATGCAGGCTCTTGAGGTGCCTGTTGAGTGCGCGTTTCAGTCGTCCAAGGTTTTTGAGAGAGGTGGCCCATTCCTAGACTTGCTTAAAGTGAGTCCCGTCGACGCAAAGCGCGATCCGCGGCTTCAACAATCAGGGCGCTTGACTGGCTTTCACTTCGATGGAGAGGCTTGGCCAAACGAACCGCTCACCGCCTTCTATGATTGGCTTTATATAAACGCATTATCCGGAAAAAAGAGACTCGCAGACGAAGTTCTGCAGTATGACATTTTCACCGATATCGCCTTCAACCCAGGAAAGTCCATCAACTGCCAGGCTGGAGCTGTAGCCCTTTTCGTTGCGCTTGTTCGGAGAGGTGAGTTTGATGCAGCGCTTTCATCACGCGAAGCCTTTTTGAAAGTCGAGAGCAATGCAACGGTTCACGAAGACGGACAAAGGGTACAAGGGAGCCTTTTTTGAGTGTTGCAACCCAATGCGCTGTGGTCTGCAGAGCAACCCTTCTCGCATTTTGTAAATTTTTTTGAAAGGGAACGATTTTTTGCAACCTTACCAATTCGAAATATACAACGAGGCGACACGACGAGGGGTTCGGGAACTTTTTCACTTCACTTTGGCAGATAACTGTTCCATCCCGGATGATCACATAG
>JAQWUU010000053.1 GCA_029241985.1 Aquiluna sp.
GCACCACTCTTGTAAAGTGGGGGTTACGGGTTCGAGTCCCGTGGTCGGCTCTCTAGCTTCTAGGGCGCAACTCTGAAACCATCGGGCAGACAAACGGGTCAACGTTATTGCTCAGTCCCACCTTATTCAGATGCTTCATGATTACCACGTAGCTGGCCATCAGGTTCATCTCAACCATTGTTATGTTGTTCTTCTTACAGAATTCGTCGACCATTACGTGCGCCTTTCTCAGGAAAGGCCTCGCCATGGAGGGGAATAGATGGTGCTCAACCTGGTAGTTGAGTCCGCCCATTAGGTTGTCTTTCAGCCAGCTTCCACGAATGTTTCTGGAGGTGAGAACCTGCCTTGAGAAGAAATCTAACTTGCTGTCTTTTTCAACCAGTGGCATTCCCTTGTGGTTTGGGGCAAAGGCAGCACCCATGAAAAAACCGAAGGTCATCATCATGAAAAACCAAAGTGCAATTGCCCAGAGCCAGCCGAACATCAGCCCCATAACAATGTAAGGAGCAGTTTGACGAATCATCATGAGAGAAAATTCGAGCATCCGAACTCTAAGCAGCTTGTCTTTGCGGACAAGGCCAGCAAAAGAATCTAGCAACAGGTCAAAGCCAGTGAAAAGCAGCAGGAACGGGAACAGGTAACCCTGTCGGTCAGAGAAGAATCGCTCAATTCCCTTTTTCGATTCCTTTGACTCCGTGGTGAAGGAGAGCACTCGAATTGCGATGTCAGGATCTTCACCGATTTGGTTTGGCCTTTGGTGGTGCTTGTTGTGCTTTCGCAGCCAAAAGCCGTAGCTCAAGCCAGCGAATAGATTTGCCAAAATCAGCCCGAGCCAATCGTTGGCCTTGTTGTTTCTAAAAACTTGCCTGTGGGATGCCTCGTGAGCTATAAATCCGTACTGGGCGCTCATGATTCCAAGAAGGCCAGCCAGTGCGAAGCCGGCAATAATCCACCACTGGCTCTGCTCAAGCGCAGAGCCAACGAAACCGGCCCCGACCCATAAAGCGGAGGCTACGGCGGAGATCACAGCCAGCCGAATGATGTAGAAGCTGGGCCGCTTGTGAAGTAGCCCTGCCTCCTTAACCTGCTGCAGAATCAGGTGAAAGTTTGTGGGGGATTTGATGGTTGCGATTGCGCTCATGATGTGCAGTCTAAGCGCACGAACTGAACTGGTGCGGATTGTTGAAGAATCGTTTCGACTGACATACTTATAAGTGTGAAAGCAATGAGGCTTGAAAACGATTTACTTGGCGAACGAGAAATTCCGCTGGATGCATACTGGGGCGTCCATACCCTGAGAGCCGTGGAAAACTTCCCCATCAGCGGAGTCCCAATAGGACACTATCGCTCCCTTGTCAGAGGGCTTGGTTTTATCAAGGAAGCTTCTGCCAGGGCTAATTTGGCGCTTGGTGTAATCGACGAAGTTGTCTGTTCAGCGGTTATCGAGGCGGCTATTCAAGTCAGGGACGGAAAATACGACGACCAGTTTGTGGTCGATGCCATTCAGGGCGGCGCAGGAACCTCAACAAATATGAATGCAAACGAGGTAATTGCCAATAGGGCTCTTGAGCTTGCGGGTCACAAAAAAGGTGAGTATCAGCACATACACCCTCTGAATCATGTAAACGCATCTCAGTCAACGAATGATGTTTACCCAACGGCAATAAGGGTCTCGATGATCATTGAGATTAGAGCGCTCTTGACCGAAGTTGCATTCTTGAGAAAAGCCATAGACGCCAAAGCACTCGAATTCGCAGAAGTTCTCAAAATGGGGCGCACTCAGCTTCAAGATGCGGTGCCAATGACACTTGGACAAGAGTTTGCGGCTTGGTCTCAAACCCTCGGTGAGGACGAGGGCAGGCTTCAAGAGATGATTCCACTATTGAGCGAAATCAATCTTGGTGGAACGGCGATTGGAACCAAGCTAAATACACCGGCTGGTTACAGTCAGCTGGTCTGTGAAATCCTCAGTGAGATTTGTGAGCACCAGTTCACCCCTGCAGTCAACCTGATTGAGGCCACAAGCGACACTGGAGTATTCGTGTCGGTCTCCAGCACCTTCAAGAGACTCGCCACCAAGCTTTCTAAGATTTCAAACGACCTGAGACTGTTGTCTTCAGGCCCAAGAGCGGGAATCAAGGAAATCAACCTTCCTGCCAGACAGGCTGGGTCTTCGATAATGCCCGGCAAGGTCAACCCGGTTATTCCAGAGGCAGTCAATGAGGTTGCTTTTACTGTGATCGGCAATGACCTGATCGTCACAATGGCTGCTGAGGCCGGTCAGCTTCAGCTCAATGCCTTCGAGCCGATTATTGCCAGATCACTAATGATGAGCGTGGTCTACCTCAGACAGAGTTGCCACATCTTGGCTGAGTTTTGCATTAGTGGGATTACCGCGAACGTTGAACACCTGAGATTAACAGTTGAAAACTCGATTGGCCTCGCAACAGCCCTTGGTCCAAAACTCGGCTACGACAAGACTTCGCTAATTGCCAAGCACGCTCAGCAGCACAACATGTCTGTTAAGGAAGCCGTTATGGACTTAGGTCTGATGACCGAAGAAGAGTTCTATGCGCTTCTGGGTGACGTGCGAAAGCTAACCGGGCAAGACTAAATAAAGCTTGCAACAGCCAACGTGATTAGGGGCGCAAAAATCAGTGCTGGAAGCATGTCTGCAACCGCGACCATTCTGATCTGAAGCACTCGTAGACCTGTTCCCAGTAACAAAATTCCACCAGTTGCTGTGATTGATGCAATCAGCGCATCGCTCATTAGAGCCCCGGCGCTCGCTGCAGTGATCGTCAAGAGCCCCTGCCAGAGCCCGACTGGTATCGCTGAGAAGGCAACGCCCCAACCTAGGGCAGCAGAAAACGCAATGGAAGTCAATCCGTCAAGACTTGACTTCAGAGCTAGGACGTCGAAACCTTCGCCGAGTCCGTCTTGAAGCGCGCCGAGCACAGCCATCGGTCCGATTGTGAACAGGAGGGAGGCGTTGACAAAGCCTTCAATGAATTTGTCTTTGTCGCCACCCTTGGACACTTTCAGCTGAAGCCAGGTGCCAAATTGGCTAAGTTTTTCCTCAATGCCGATTAGCGATCCAACAACTGTTCCTATCACGAGGGAAGCCAAAACGACCAGCAACGTGCCCGGTTTTGTCACTGCACTCGCGAATGCAGAGTCAGAAAGTGCTGCAAGGTTTAATGCTCCAATAACAAGAACCACTAGACCCAGTGCGTCGGTGAGGGTCCTTGATATTTTTTCGGGGAGTCTGTGACCGAGTGCCACTCCAATGGCAGCACCCAAAAGAATTGCGACGACATTTATAAGCGTTCCCAAGTGCACCTTTTCTCTGACGAGAAAAAGACTACTGACTTGGTGTCTGTTTAGTCAGCTTGAAATGTGATTGAAACCGAGTTGATGCAATAGCGGTTTCCTGTTGGGGTTTGGGGAGCATCGTCAAACAGGTGCCCTAGGTGGCCCCCACACTTTGCACACCGTACTTCAGTTCTGACCATGCCGTGAGAGCTGTCCTCGATGTACTCGATTGCCTTGGTGTCCAAGGACTTGTAGAAAGAAGGCCAACCGCAGTGCGAGTCAAATTTTGTTTCCGCTTCGAAGAGGTGCGCACCGCAGCCGCGGCAACTGTAGGTCCCCATGCGCTTTTCATCTAGAAGTTCTCCGCTGTAGGCCCGTTCAGTGCCAGCCATTCTTAGAACGTGATACTCAAACTCTGAGAGCTCGTTTTTCCATTGCTCATCAGTCTTGAAAACTTCGTATTTCATAAAAACTCCTCCGCTGTAATTTATAACCGTTGAATAACACATTTCATCCCACAAAATATCTATGTCTTTTTTATATAAACCCCCGTAGACTATTGGAGTTGAGCTGTGACCGAGGTTGGAGCTTGATGCATCGGCGACAGACGCAGGTGGTACAAGCATCAGGAGCAGCAAAATGGCACAAGGGACCGTAAAGTGGTTCAACTCTGAAAAGGGTTTTGGTTTCATCACTCAAGACGGCGGACCGGACGTATTCGTTCACTTCTCCGCTATAGAGTCCGATGGGTACCGCGAACTTCGCGAAAACCAGCGGGTTGAGTTCAACGTTAAGGATGGGGACAAGGGTCCTCAGGCTGAAAACGTAGTTCCAGTCGCTTAAGTAGCAACAATCCGAACACCGGCCAGCTAAATTGCTGCCGGTGTTCGCTTGCACTCGGAGCATTTGAGTGATAAAACTTTATTAGCACTCTCCAACCGTGAGTGCTAAAACCAGTCTTGAATCAATCACGGGAGAAACCCAATGGCAAAAATTATTCACTTTAATGAAGAGGCACGTCGCGGCCTCGAGCGCGGTCTGAACATCCTTGCAGACACAGTCAAGGTAACCCTTGGCCCGCGTGGTCGCAATGTTGTCCTAGAGAAGAAGTGGGGAGCACCCACGATTACAAACGACGGCGTCTCAATCGCAAAGGAAATCGAGCTAAGCGACCCATTCGAGAAAATCGGTGCAGAGCTAGTTAAGGAAGTTGCCAAGAAGACAGACGATGTTGCTGGTGACGGAACAACGACCGCAACTGTTTTGGCTCAGGCGCTTGTTAAGGAAGGCCTGCGCAACGTAGCAGCCGGAGCTGACCCAATCAGCCTGAAGCGCGGAATTGAGAAGGCATCTGACGCAGTCATCGAAGCCCTCATCAAAATGGCAGTTCCAGTGGAGACCAAGGAGCAGATTGCTGCTACCGCATCCATCTCTGCCGGCGACAGCGTTATCGGCGAGATCATTGCAGAGGCAATTGACAAGGTTGGTAAAGAGGGTGTTGTAACCGTTGAGGAATCAAACACTTTCGGTATTCACCTCGAGCTAACCGAGGGAATGCGTTTTGACAAGGGTTATGTTTCCGCATACATGGTTTCAGACCCTGAGCGCCAGGAAGCAATTCTTGAAGATGCTTACGTTCTAATCGCAAACAACAAGATTTCAAACATGAAGGATCTACTTCCAATTGTTGACAAGGTAATGCAGGCAGGTAAGCCACTGCTGATTATCGCCGAGGACATCGAAGGTGAAGCCCTAGCAACCTTGGTTGTAAACAAGATCCGTGGAATCTTCAAGTCCGTAGCAGTAAAGGCTCCAGGCTTTGGAGACCGTCGCAAGGCAATGCTTCAGGACATCGCAATCTTGACCGGTGGCCAGGTTATTGCCGAAGAGGTTGGCCTAAAGCTTGAGAACACCGAGCTTGCGATGCTGGGACGCGCCCGCAAGGTCGTAATCACTAAAGATGAGACAACGATTGTTGAGGGTGCTGGCGAGAGCGAGCAGATCAAGGGTCGCGTTGAGCAGATCCGTCGTGAGATTGCAAACACTGACTCAGACTACGACCGTGAGAAGCTTCAGGAGCGCCTGGCAAAGCTTGCAGGAGGTGTTGCAGTCATCAAGGCTGGAGCAGCTACTGAGGTGGAGCTGAAAGAGCGTAAGCACCGTATTGAGGATGCCGTTAGAAACGCCAAAGCAGCGGTTGAAGAAGGAATCGTTGCCGGTGGTGGAGTAGCACTACTCCAAGCCGGCAAGGTGGCTTTTGACAAGCTTAAGCTGACAGGCGATGAGGCAACCGGCGCAAACATTGTGAGAGTTGCCATCTCGGCTCCTTTGAAGCAGATCGCAATTAACGCAGGGCTAGAGCCAGGCGTAGTTGCCGAGAAAGTTTCAAACCTGCCCGACGGCGAAGGTTTGAACGCCGCAACCGGTGAGTACGTAAACATGCTCAAGGCCGGCATCAATGATCCAGTGAAGGTGACTCGTTCTGCTCTGCAGAATGCAGCATCCATCGCCGGACTATTCCTAACGACTGAAGCTGTAGTTGCCGACAGGCCAGAACCTGCCTCGGCGATGCCATCCGATCCAAGTGGCGGAATGGATTTCTAAGCACTTAAAAAAGAACGGGAGTGGTTACGACCACTCCCGTTTTTTTTGCACTCATTTCCTAAGTGTTTGACCTAGTCGCCGGTTAGGTTTTTGGCAGTTCAACAACAAATGTCGACCCACCACCTGCTGTTTCCTGAGCAAAAATCTTGCCGTCGTGAGCGGTAACGATTGACTTTGCAATCGCTAGACCAAGTCCAGAACCACCGGTTTCACGGTTTCTTGAGTTATCTGCTCTATAGAAGCGCTCGAATACCTTGTCTCTCAACGGTTCGGGAATGCCATCTCCGTGGTCAATTACGCTGATTTTAAGAGTGTCAGTTTGGCCATCCAGCTGAACTAACACCTCCGATGCCTTCGGAGCAAAGCGTGAGGCGTTAGCTACCAAGTTGGTGAGCACCTGCTTGATTCTGTCGGAGTCAATCTCAGCAGCAAATTCTTTGCCGGTTCTCTCGACTCTGAATGTCACTTCAGGGTTTGCCACCGAGGCGTCCATCGTGACATTGTCAGCAAGATTCGAAACATCGGTCTTGGACAATTCTAGGTTTCCAAGTTCATCCATGCGTGTCAAGGTCAGCAAGCTCTCAACTAGCCCTGTCATTCTGACGGCCTCGCTTTCAATTCGCTGCATAGCTTCGGCAACGTCTTGCTTCTTCGTGAGCGCTCCCATTCTGTAGAGTTCGGCGTAGCCTCTGACTGTGACCAGGGGAGTGCGGAGTTCATGGCTTGCGTCTGATACAAACCTTCGCATCTGTTCCAGGGTCTTATCCCTTCCACTTACTGCACCCTCAATGCTGTCAAGCATGCTGTTTAGCGCTTTGTTTAGGCGTCCAATCTCGGTCTTGCCATGTCTGGTCATCAAACGAGAAGAGAATTTTCCGGCCTGGACGGCCTCTGCAGTTCGCTCAACTTCTTTCAGGGGCCTAAGAGCCGAAGTAATGGTGAGCCAGATACTGAACCCGGAAAGAACCACAAGGAAAATTCCAAACCTGCCGCCGATGACCGCATACTCTGCGAGGATCTGGCGGTTTGAATTGGTTGGGAGAGCTACCACTACCGAGCCGTTGGCCAGTTCCAGTGGCATTGCAACCATGCGCCACTCTGTGTCGAGGCCGCGCTGGTTTTCAACGATTATGTCAAAGGGGATAGATTCAGATTTTTTTACGGTCTCAATGTTTAACTTTGAGAAGTTTGGAACAGATCTTCCACCACCGGTCGAGGAAATAAGACCCAAAAACTGATTACCCCTGGCATCCAGAATTGCTATGTAGTAGTCGCTTGGCAGTGAGGGAAGTGCAAGGTTTCCGGAGGAAACCTGCGCCTCAAGCTTCAGCGGGTTTTCCGTCCTCAGCTGGTTGGCGGTGGAGATCAAAAGAGTGTCGGTGTTTCTCTGCAGGTAGGTATCCAGAAGCGCAATGGTTCCGGCACTGGAAACTGTAAGGAGCAGACCAATCAATCCAACCGACAGCGTTGTCAGCTTGGCCCTGAGCGAGATTCGCTCCCAGCCTGCTAAAAACCTTTGCTTCAAAAGTTATCCTTTGGGTGCCTTGAACATATATCCAACACCACGCTTGGTGATAATCAAAGGTTCTTGACTAAGTGGATCAAGTTTCTTCCGCAGATAAGAAACGTAACTCTCAACAATTCCCATTTCTCCGTTGAAGTCATATTCCCAAACGTGGTCCAGAATTTGAGCTTTCGTCAAAACCCGGTTTGGGTTGGTTGCCAAGTAGCGAAGCAATTGATACTCGGTCGGTGAAAGATCAACCAGTTGCCCGCCGACACTCACCTCATGAGCATCTTCGTTGATTGATAACTCACCAGCCGTGATAACTGAGCCTGGCGACCCATCTTTGCTGGTGCGTCTGATAATTGCCGAAATGCGGGCCATGATTTCATCAAGGCTGAAAGGCTTTGTGACATAGTCATCACCCCCAACGGTTAGTCCGGCGATTTTGTCTTCAGTGTCATCCCTCGCGGTGAGAAACAGAATCGGGGTTTCGATTCCCATCCCGCGAATTTTCTTTGTGACGCCAAAGCCTGAAATGTCAGGCAGCATTACGTCAAGAAGGACGATGTCTGGTTGAGTATCAGTGATCATAGCTATGGCATCTGTTCCATTTGCCGCGGTTGCGACCTGGTGCCCAGCAAATCGGAGGCTAGCCGAGAGCAAGTCTCTAATGTTCGGTTCGTCGTCAACTACAAGAACTTTAAGTTTTTCCATATTGATAAGTTTGCGACAGTTAGCTGAAAGTTGTCTGGGAGTAGTCTGCTAGAAAATTTAGGCTAGATGGTGTCCGCGTCGATGATCTCGTATGAGTAGCCCTGCTCGGCAAGGAAGCGCTGGCGGTTCTGGGCGAAGTCCTGCTCTACAGTGTCGGCTGCCACAATCGTATAGAAAGCGGCGGATCGCCCATCTTTTTTGGGTCGCAGTAATCTTCCAAGTCGCTGGGCCTCCTCCTGTCTTGACCCAAAGGCTCCCGAGATTTGAATTGCCACTGAAGCCTCTGGCAAGTCAACGGAAAAGTTGGCGACCTTGGAGACAACAAGCGTGTCTATTGCGCCGGTTCTAAATGATCTGAAGAGTTCTTCTCTGGTGTCAACAGGAGTTTCGCCAGTAATCTTCGGAATGTTGAGAGCTTCTGAGACCTCAGAAATCTGGTCAAGATATTGGCCGATGATCAGAGTCGGTTCGCCCTGGTGTTTTTTGAGAATGCGCTTGATGATCCCGAGCTTCGCATTTGCCGTTGCAGCAATACGAAAGCGGCTTTCCTGGTCTGCTATCGCGTAGTCCATTCGAGCATCGTCTGGAAGCGAGACGCGAACCTCGAAGCAGTTAGCTGGTGCGATGTAGCCCTGCGCTTCAATATCCTTCCAGGGAGCATCAAATCGTTTTGGTCCAATCAGGGAAAAGACATCCGACTCACGACCGTCCTCACGAACCAGGGTGGCAGTGAGTCCAAGTCTCCGCCTGGCTTGAAGGTCCGCTGTCATTTTGAAAATCGGAGCTGGCAGCAAGTGGACTTCGTCGTAAATAATCAGCCCCCAGTCTCGGGCGTCCAGAAGCGCCAGGTGCGTGAACTCACCTTTACGCCGAGTGGTAAGAATTTGATACGTCGCAATCGTAACCGGAGCCAATTCCTTGCTGCTCCCGGAGTACTCTGCGATGTCCTCCTCCGTGAGAGTTGTCTTTTCGATTAGCTCATCCCGCCACTGCCTAGCGGCAACAGTGTTGGTGACGAGAATCAGGGTGTTTGCCTTAACATCCGCCATGGTCGCAGCGCCAACCATGGTCTTTCCAGCGCCGCAAGGAAGTACCACGACACCGGAGCCACCTAGTGCGAATTTGTCAGCTGCTTCACGTTGGTACCCACGCAGCTTCCATGTGTCCTGCAGCAGGCCGATTTCGTAGGGGGCTCCAGGCGTGTAACCGGCATCATCGGAGGCTGGCCAGCCAAGTTTCAGGAGCTGCTGCTTCAGGGCTCCTCTGGCCCAGTCTCGAACTCGATAGCCATTTTCAATTGGACCCTCGAGAAGCTCGCCAATTTTTTGGTTGGATCCCACTTCGGCTAGAACTGCCTTGGAGTCTGAGGTGAGAATCAGCCCCTGGTCATCTCGCCCGATTTGAAGTTTCCCAAAGCGGTCAATGGTGTTCTGAATCTCGGATTCAACGAGTTTTGGTATCTCAAATTTGGACCACTTTTTCAATGACGCCAAGATAAATGCCGCATCGTGTCCTGCTGCGCGCGCATTCCAAAGTCCAAGCTTGGTAATGCGATATGTGTGGACGTGCTCCGGAGCTCTTTCGAGCTCGGCAAAAATTCCAAGTTCGTGTCTGGCTGCACTTGCCATTTCGTGGCCGGTCTCGAGCAGGACCGTGCGGTCGCTCTGGACAATAAGTGGGCCGTTAGACATCCGACTAGCTTAAACCAAGACGACTGATTGAATCCTTGAAACTGGCAGCGTACGCTCAGCATCTTTTTCCTGGTCTTTACCCCTGAGTCTTCCAGCTGCAATGCCAAGAACTGAAAGTGTGAACTGCTGGGCGTTCCCGTCTTGCATCTCAACTGAAATTTGAACCATTAGTTTGTTTTTTTGAGCGAACTGCAGTTGCCTAAGCACGTCATCGCTACCCATTTGGGCTTTGTCTCCTGACATGAGGTTGGCCACTCGAGCTGCGATTTTGTCATCTTCAAGGATTGCCGGCGTTGGCTCAACTGCAACTCTTGGCGATCGGACTTTCCCTTCGCCATCGAACATCACCGCTGCATATCCTGCTTCTCTGAGATTGAAGTAGACGAGGTCCAAACCCAGTCGCGTTGCAAGTTGGCCAGGCGCGATTGGCTGCAGCATGAGTCCCCTGAGTGAGTGCTCGTTTGCAATTTGTGTCAGCAAAATCGTGTCTTCTGAGGTGATTATTGTTCCAGATTCTTGATTGAGCACTCGAAGTTGTCCGAAGCGTTCACTTGCTTGCTTGAGAACATACTCCAGAGGCTGCGGCAAGGTTTTACCACCGGCATCCTCCAGTGTCTTAAGGATCTGATTTACGCTCATGCCTGTTTCTAGGGCATGGGAAACTGTCATCGGGGAGATCCTGAATCTGGATGCAAGACCCAAATCCTCAGAGTCAGCGAAGGTATCGAGTTTCCTGTGAAGCTGAGTGGAAATAGGGCCCGTCGAAACAATGCTCAAATCTCCCTGCACCAAAATGCGATCTTGAATCTCAGGGAGGTGCTTGGCTATGTCTTTTGCGGCCTTGTCTAAGGATCCAAGGGTGAGCGGGTAAAGAACTTCACCTTGATCTACTAGACCTAGGTCAGCTCCAAACTCCAATATTTTGATGCTTGAAAGGCTCACCAATGGGAACGCCCGCTGGACTTGCTGTGCGAGCGGGCCTTCTTGCACTTCGAATTCCGGCAGGTCCCAGCAGTCTTGAGCTAGAGCAAGCCAAGCCTGGAGGCGATCCATCTCGAGCCAAGCCATACCGGTCTTAGACGCGACCCATCGCTCATCGCTTTGACCAATCAGGCCGGCATTTACCGCTAGCTGGAATTTTCGCTGCACATCTTTTGGAGTGAGCTTGAGCTTGAGCGCTATCTCCTTGGCGTCTTGAGACCTGATGCCAGCGCGAATAACGTCGAGCCAATGTCGTTCACAAGCGAATAGCAGCTCGGTGACGCACAACAGGGTCTCGTATGCACTGAGGTAAGAGCCGTGGTGAAGCGAAGGCTTATATTTTTGTGGCTCGAGTTCCAGGCTCAGTTCTTGAGCCTCGGCAAGTACTTCGCCTGTGGATAGGTTGAGCTGAACAAGGGTCTTGGTCGAAGTGCCAGAACGAAGTGCATCGAGCTCAATCGCACCAAGCGAGCGAATCTTGGGCTCTAGCTCACGTCGCGATAGCAGGACTCGGCTCAAATCAAAGTAGTCATCGCAACCATGACCTTGACCCAACGAGCGCTCTAGCGTGTGGGTGAGCTCATTTGAAGATTTGGCCCGAAGCTGCGAGGCGAGTTCCAAAATAGAAGACACTAGTTCTTGTCTTCTTTGCCGCGTTTGATGATTGCAACTATGAGCATCGCAATGATTATTAGGAAGCCGACAGGTAGTCCAATCAGCGGAAGTTGGGCAAACACGACCGGGAAGCTATTTACTCCGAGTGCACTTAGGCCAAGGGTCAGGAGCATCGAAACAATCGAAACTCCAATTACACCGACTGACATGTAAGCCAAGATGGTTTCGATTGGAGCACGTTTTTGATTTTTAGCCATCAGATAACTCTAACCTTTCAGATACACTAATCGGCGAGCAGTTGAAAGTAGGAAGCATGCCAACGGGCAAAGTTAAGTTTTTTGACGATGACAAGGGTTTCGGCTTCATCGCAGGCGATGACGGTACCGAAGTCTTTTTGCACGCAAGCGCACTCCCGGCCGGGACTGACTCAATCAAACCCGGCAGCAGGGTTGAGTTCGGAATTGCCGATGGCCGCAAGGGTGCCCAGGCTCTATCGGTAAGAATTCTTGAAGTTCCCACGCTTGTGTCAACCACCCGCAAACCTGCCGAGGACCTTGCCATCATCACGGAGGACCTGATCAGGCTCCTAGACCAAGTTGGCGGAAACCTGAAGCGTGGAAAGTACCCAGAAGCTGCGCACGGAAAAAAAGTAGCGCAACTTTTGCGCAGAGTGGCAGAAGAGCTTGAAGGCTAAGCACGAAAAGATGGGGCTTGCAGTTCTTGAGTCTGAGGCACCAGCGGGCTCGTTCGGGGCCTTGATGAGTGAGACCGAGCCATCAAAGGGTGTAATCGAACTTCGTTTTGAATCGGTCATGACCGGATACTCGGGATGGAACTGGTTGGTTACTCTCACTCAGCTTGATAAGCGCAAGCCACCTACTGTTTCAGAAATCAACCTCGTTGCAGGTGAAGGTGCGCTCTTGGCACCGGCATGGGTTCCCTGGTCTGAGAGGCTGGCAGAGTTTCGAACACAGCTGAAGGCTGAGGGCAAGGCTAAAACCGATGCCGAAGCGGATGAACTTATTAAGGCTCTAGTCGTTACGGATGATATACAGTCCAAAGACTCCGAGGCCGACTCCGACCAGCGCAGTGTGCAGCCACCATTGAAGGCCCGCGTCCGCAAGCGACGGGTAAAACACAGCGAGCCCGACGAAGATCAGGAACCAAACTAAGGTTGCAATTTTAATAATTGGCTTAGATTTCTGAGCCAAAGTTGCCGGATCCGGTTTGCGCTCCTCAAACTTTATAAAGAACCTCATTAGATTCTTTCCAGAACGTACTCGATTGAGGCGATGAGTTTTTCTACTTCCGCCGGTTCTGTCGACACGAAAGTTGCAATTCGCAGTTGGTTCTTGCCAAGTTTTCGATACGGGTCAGTGTCGACAATTCCGTTCTCTCTCAAGATCGCGGCGATTTCTAAAGCATCGATAGCTTCGTCAAAGTTGATTGTTGCGACCACCTGTGACCGGTGAGCGGGGTTTTCTACAAAAGGATGCGTGACGTCGGTCTTTTCGGCCCATTCATAAAGGAGCGACGAGCTGGTCTTTGTTCTTTGGTCTGCCCATGACAGGCCACCCTGAGAGTTGATCCACTCGACCTGATTATTGGTAAAAAACAAAGTCGCCAACGATGGCGTGTTCAGCGTGAAATTTTGACGAGCATTGTCGAGTGCGAGCTTTAGGCTGAGAATATTTGGGATATAGCGGCCAGATGCAGCCACAGACTCAATGCGGTCAATTGCCTTGGGTGAAACCAACGCCATCCAAAGCCCACCGTCTGATGCAAGGTTTTTTTGCGGAGCGAAGTAGTAGGCGTCTGTCTCAAGTGGGTCAAAGTCGATACCTCCGGCAGCGCTGGTGGCATCGGTCAGCATCAGGGCATTGGCGTCTGCACCCTGAACGCGCTTTACGTCCGTGACAACACCGGAGGAAGTTTCGTTGTGAGGGTAGGCGTATAGATCAACCCCAGCTTCGGCGACCAGTTCCCCGCGTGATCCTGGATCCACAGAAATTACCGTCGGACTTTCCAGCCAGGGAGCGCCAAGTATGTTCGCAAACTTGTTGCCAAACTCGCCATGAACAAGCGCTTGCCCTTTTTTCTCGGCAAGCGAAAAAGTAGCGGCATCCCAGAATGCAGAGGCACCGCCGTTGCCCAGAATGATTTCATACCCTTCTGGAGCGTGAAACATGTCAAGAAGGCCTTGCTTTAGATCGCCAACAAGGTTTTTTATAGGGGGCTGTCTGTGGCTGGTTCCCATGAAGCGGTTCCCAAAATCCACAAATGCCGTCAGCTGTTCTGGCCTCATCCTCGAGGGGCCGCAGCCAAATCTTCCGTCGACGGGTTTTAGGTTCTCAGGAATTTCGATAGCGGGCATGGTGCAAAGTTTACTATTGCCTTTACTAGTCTTGGTTTAGACACTTATAAGGGGATTTAATGACAGACCTCATAGACACAACAGAGATGTATCTCAAGGCTATCTATGAGCTAGAGGAAGAGGGTATCCCTCCGATGCGCGCTCGAATTGCCGAACGCCTCGAGCACTCTGGGCCAACTGTCTCTCAGACTGTTGCCAGAATGGAGCGCGATGGCCTGCTGCGGCTATTGGATGATCGCCAACTTCAATTCAGCGACGTCGGGCGATTGACGGCTGTCGAAGTTATGAGAAAGCACCGCCTGGCAGAGCAGCTTTTACTCGACGTAATTGGCTTGGAGTGGTCCGAGATTCATGACGAAGCTTGTCGTTGGGAGCATGTAATGAGTGAATCGGTTGAACGGAAGCTTGTGGAGTTACTTAAAAATCCAAGTGTTTCGCCTTTTGGAATGCCTGTTCCAGGGTTGGAGCTCTTGGGCCTTGCGCCCGCGACAGTCAAAAATTGCGCATCGTTAGTTGGGCTAGAAAACGGTGATTATGAACTCGTGAGAATCGGGGAGCCTCTTCAGCTGGATGGAGCGTTCCTACAGCAACTGTTGCAACTTCAGTTGTTACCCGGTGTCAAGGTTTTACTCACGAAGCAAGAGCAGGGCTGGTTGCTGAGCGCTGATGGTGGCGACGAGGGCCTGCTGGTAGACAGCGAAATCGGCCAACACTTGTTTCTGGGTGAGTTCCCAGAAAAATCGTTATAATTTGTTAGTTGCTTAAACAGAACAATTTTCCTCGGAGGATTCCTATTGGATTCAGCTACAGCTGATGCTCAACGACTTTCACGCAAGGACTTGCGGTTGAAAGAACGTTCGAAGCTCGCCAGAGTTGAGCGTCGCTCATGGAGGTCTCTTGGCACCATGGTCACGGCAACTGGGCTAATGGCCACTTTTGCTCTGCCCTCATACGGGTTCGCCCCAGAGGTAACTGCCGCAGCAGGATTAGCAAGAAACTCAGAAATGTTGCAAATCTCAGCCCCAAGCCAAGGTCTCTCTGTCGCAACCGTTCGCGCGGTTGAATTTACGCGAGGCGATTTTACTCCAGCCGAGGCCTCCGAGTTTCAAGTCGAGACGAAGTCCAAGATCTACTATTACGAAGGGCCAAGGGCCGCAGATTACTTGGCTAACCCAAGGTTTACTGACATCACAAGTGCGAACCTTATGAAATCTGCAGCCGAACTAGTCGGGACACCATACGTCTTTGGTGGTCAAACACCCGGTGGAATTGACTGCTCGGGTTACGTGCTTTTTGTGTATGCCCAATTCGGAGTGAAGCTTCCGCACAGTGTTTACCAGCAGGCCAAGATGGCAACCAAAGTCTCTATTGAGGAAGCCGTGCCGGGGGACATCGTGATCTTCAATGACTTTAGTCACAACGGGATCTATGCCGGAAACGGTAACTTTTACCATGCTCCCCAGCCTGGCGACCGCGTGAAGCTGGCTCCGATCTTCACCGAGAGGTACCACATCGTCCGCCTGGCAGAGATAACTGGCTAGTAAATAGTTACTAAAACTTCATTTTCCACACTGTGTTTCAATTCAGAAAATCCAGCTTTGTCGTTTACTATTTCGGTTAAGTATTGGTCATTGACATCAGGCGGGAGGCAAAGATGCCAGCTTTCATGTCTACTATGCGCGGAAACTGGACAGATCTAAACCAACGTCCCTGTATATCTTTTTTTGAAAACTCAACGCGTCGCATTCTTGCGACGCGTTTTTTTGTTCTCAGGACCAATTCGGATGCCAGCAAGCCGTGTTGGCGATTTCGTTGGGAGAAGTGAATGCGTACCCTCGTTCTAAATGCTGGCTATGAACCGCTGGCTGTCGTGTCATTCAAGCGTGCACTGGTTTTAGTCCTGAACCAGAAAGCCACCATCTTGGCTCGCATCGACCATGCTGTTGTCCGAAGTGCTCGTGAAGAGTTTGAAATGCCCTCGGTTATTCTGCTCTCTCGCTATGTGAGAATTCCAAACTCAAGGAGAGTCCCAGTTTCTAGGCGAGGAGTCCTCAGAAGGGATTCCAATCGCTGCGCTTACTGCGCTCAACCAGCAACGACAATTGATCACGTGATGCCAAAATCCAGAGGAGGAAAGGACACGTGGGAGAATCTCGTTGCTTGCTGCCTGAGATGCAATAACAACAAGGGCGACCGGACTCCGGCTGAAATCGGCTGGGAGCTAAGGGTGCTTCCGAAGATGCCAACTGGCATGGTCTGGAACGTTCGAGGGTCAGAGAAGCCGCAGCCAGAATGGAGTGAGTACTTGGCCTTGCAGTCGCGAGCCGCTTAGGTTTTTTGCTTCTTGAAGCGCTGAATTCGGGCAGCTAAATTCTGAATCGCAGTCCCATTCAAGTTCCCTTGCATGGTCATGAACTTAGTCGAGAGCTATTTTGGACCTGACTAAATTTTAGAAACTAGAGCGTGCGAAGTATCTCTTCGACTTTTTCTTTAGCATCACCAAACAGCATCTTTGTGTTGTCTTTATAAAACAATGGATTTGCAACCCCCGCGTAGCCAGAGGCCATTGAGCGCTTAAAGACGATCACATTTTCAGCTTCCCAAACCTTCAGCACCGGCATCCCAGCAATTGGGCTTCCCGGGTTGTCGGTTGCCGCTGGGTTCACTGTGTCGTTCGCCCCGATTACTAAGACCACAGATGTCTTAGCAAGATCATCGTTGATTTCATCCATTTCAAGAACGATGTCGTAGGGGACTTTTGCCTCTGCTAGGAGCACATTCATGTGGCCTGGCAGCCTTCCGGCAACTGGGTGAATTCCAAACCTTACATTGACTCCCTTGGCCGTCAGGCGCTTTGCCAGTTCCGCCACGGGATACTGGGCTTGCGCGACCGCCATTCCATATCCTGGAGTAATAACCACGCTAGTGGCGTTCGAGAGAAGTTCCGCCGTAGAAGCGGCATCGATCTCACTGTGCTCGCCAGCTTCGTCTTCCGACGATGATGGTGCAGCGATACCAAACCCCCCGGCAATAACTGAGATGAAGGACCGGTTCATAGCCCGGCACATAATGTAAGAAAGGTAAGCACCTGAAGAGCCCACCAGTGCACCAGTGACGATGAGCAAGTTGTTTCCTAGCAAGAAACCAGTTGCCGCTGCGGCCCAGCCAGAGTAGCTGTTCAACATCGATACCACCACGGGCATGTCGCCACCACCGATTGACGCGACCAGGTGCCATCCCAGGGCAAGTGCGAGAACGGTGACGGTAATCAGAAGCCAAAGCTCCGGAGTGATTACGTACCAAACTGTCACACCCAGAAATGCGACCAGCGCTGAAAGATTAAGCAGGTTTTTCCCGGGCAACATAAGCGGCTTCGAGGAAATCTTCGCGGATAGCTTTAGGTAGGCCACGATCGAGCCGGTGAAAGTGACAGCTCCAATGAAGACTCCTACGAACACTTCGGCTCGGTGAATACCCACCAAGTCTGCGGCAATCGAAGAGGAGTGCAGCGCACCATTCCATCCAACCAGCACGGCAGTTAGACCAACAAAGCTGTGAAACAAGGCAATGAGCTCTGGCATACCGGTCATCGCAACCACACGGGCGCGCCATAAACCAATTGCTGCTCCAAGAACAAGAGCAATTGCAAGTAGACCCAAGCTCAAAGCCGAGGCCTCACTCCAATTGCCGAAGAAACTGAGCCATATGGTTGCTGCAATAGCAACCGTCATTCCCGAGATTCCGAATACTATGCCTGTTTTCGAGCTCTCGTGCTTACTCAGCCCAGCGAGGCTCATGATGAAAAGTATCGCGGCGACAATGTAGGCGGAATTGGCTATTGCAATTTCATTCATCGGGGGTCACCTTTCGTGAACATCTTCAGCATTCGTCTTGTGACCGCGAATCCACCAAATATATTTATGCTGGCCAGCAAGACACCAAATGTTGCGAGCACCTGAATGAGAGCATTGGTATCAGTTATCTGGAGAATTGCGGCAACCACGACGATTCCCGAGATTGCATTTGTGACGCTCATCAAGGGAGTGTGTAGCGCATGGTGAACTTTTCCGATCACATAGAACCCGATCACAATTGACAGCGTGAGCAGCAAAAAGTGCTGCTGTAGTAGCGGTGGTGCCGCCGAAATAAGCAAGAAAGCTAACGCAAAGCCCAAACCTATAAGAATGTTTTTGGTTCGCGACGTCATTCGCTTCTTCTCGATAGGAGCTGCAGCTGGAGCTGCCGCCACTGGTGCAGCCGATACTTGAATTGGCGGCGGTGGCCAGGTTATTTCTCCAGATCGAACTACTGTTACCGAACGCTGGACTACATCTTCAAAATCAATTTTCAAATTGCCATCTGATTTTGGCGTCAGAAGCTTCAGCAGGTTGAATAGGTTTGTTCCATAGAGCTGAGACGACTGAGATGGCAGCCGACTTGGAAGGTCGGTGTATCCAAGAATTGTCACACCGTTCTTAGTGACCACTTTCTTGCCAGCGACTGACCCATCGACGTTGCCCCCTTGGGCAGCTGCCATATCAACTATGACGCTGCCAGGTTTCATTTGCGAGACATCCTTGGCAGTTATTAGACGCGGGGCGGGCCTGCCTGGAATCAGAGCGGTGGTAATGATGATGTCAACCTCAGCGGCTTGCTCACTGTAGATTTCTGCAGCACGTTGGTTATAAGCATCGCTCGTAGCCTTGGCATAGCCGTCACTTGAAGTCATGGACTCGCCTATTTCAACTGGTAAATACTCTCCACCAATTGATTTCACCTGATCGGCGACCTCGGGACGTGGATCGGTAGACCTAACAATTGCGCCCAGGCTAGAGGCTGTGCCGATAGCTGCAAGCCCAGCAACTCCTGCGCCAGCCACCAATACTTTGGCAGGAGGAACTTTTCCGGCTGCAGTTACCTGGCCCGTGAAAAAGCGTCCAAATTCATGTGCCGCTTCAACCACTGCTCGGTAGCCTGCGATGTTCGCCATGGAGCTAAGGACGTCCATCGACTGGGCTCTTGAAATTCGAGGGACAGCATCCAGTGCTAGAGCAGTGACGCCTTGCTTGGATAGCGCCTCAAGAAGCTCTGGACGAAAAGCCGGGCTTAGCAGGCTGACCAGGACGGTCCCTTTTTGCAGTCTCTTGACCTCTTGGGGAGTAGGGGGCTCTACTTTGAGGATTATGTGTGATTTCCAAGCAGCTGCTGTAGTGACTATCTTCGCACCGGCTGCTTGGTAAGCGGAGTCTGGGAATGCAGCATTTGAACCGGCCCCTTTTTCAATGAGCACTTCATACCCAAGCGCCAAGATTTTTTTCACTGTCTCTGGTGTAGCCGAAACTCTGGCCTCTGGGGCCTGCTCTGCCACAACGCCGATTACCGACATTGATTCTCCCAATCCTCTGTTTACAAAAAGCATCTAAGTAGGTTGCAACTTACAGTGGCCCCGAGGTGAATCGAACACCCGACACACGGTTTAGGAAACCGTTGCTCTATCCACTGAGCTACGGGGCCAGCAGACATAGGTTACTAGTAATCACCGCGTGTCAATCGGATGCCTGACACTTCAGTCGCGCTTGGCAAGGCAAGCGGACAATCTGGCTGTTCCCTCCTAGTATTTTGCAGGTGGAACGCAATGAATTATTCGAACTCTGGCATAGACAGCGCAACGCCATCGGTGGGACAAACCCGCTGGTTCGTTTTGAGCCATCAAGCTTTGGACAGGTGGATCTCTCAAGGTCTCATCCGGGCGGGTTGGCCCAGCTCGCTTCTGCCAGAACTTCGACCATCTCGAATCTAGTCAGAGATGGGGTTGCGCAATCAAGAGCGCTGACCACTTCACGCCGCATTTTGAATAAAGCACTTCATATTGAACGGAACTTTGGTCTCGACGCCCTTTTTATTGCTGGCGGCTTAGTTTCAATCGGCGGTAGCAAAATGCCAATCTTGCTTTGGCGGTCCCACTTGCTCTCAAAGGGTGACGATTACGAGCTCAGGGTGGATCCGATCCCTCGAATTAACCCAGCTTTGATCAGGACAATTCGGGTTTATCGCGAAGATTTCAGGGTTTCTGACCTTATTGCTGTGAGTCAGGGTCAGTCTGATCTGATCCCAACCGGGGTGCTGTCACTGGTGTCGGAGTTGATCCAGAGCCCCGAGGTCGAAATTGAAAAACTGCTTGTGCTTGGGAACTTCGTTCCAGAGCTAACTCTTAGTCAACTTGAGGAGCCTTCAAGCCAGTCTGATGTTCTCATGCAACTTACCGGCAAGAAAAGCTTTGAGCCAATTGACTTCACAGTTCGAGAGGCCACTTTGGTGCTCAACGCAGATGTCGACCAGCAAAGAGTTATTGGGAAGGCCTTGGCGGGTAACAGCTTTGCAGTTGAAACCTTGCCGGGCTGCGGTTACCTGCAGACCTTAGTGAATTTACTCGCCAATCTCTCACTCGCGGGAAAGCGAACTCTAATTCTTGCCCCCCGCCAGCAAACTTTGGATGAGGTTGCTGAGCGGCTTAGCCACTCCAAGCTCGCCGGGTTAGCCGTCAGGGAGTCAAACACTTGGTCTGACGTAGTGGCAGCGATCTCTCGGAATGAAAAGGCCGCACCTGCGGACTTGGCTTCGGCCCAAGAGCTGGCCTCAAAACGCGAAGGTGAGGTCGAAAAGTATTTCGATGTCATCGTCCATCAGAATCCAAACCTTGGTGTCAGTGTCATAGAAGCGCTTGAAGAGTTAGCAACTCTCGCCTCGCTGCCAGCAGCCCCGGTAAACAATGCCCGAATCGCTGCGGACCTGTTGCCCACAATTCGCGTGAAAGCCAAGGATCTAATTCAACGGGCGCACGAGGCGGGACTCTTTGCCAATTCGCCGGCCGATGGGCCTTGGTTTCAAGCTAAGTTCGAATCAGAAGCAGAAATAAACAGGGCTGTAGCTGCTGCGAGGTCTATTGCCGGAGAAGAATTCCGCATGCTTCGCTATCAAATCAACTTGTATTTGACTGACCTAAATCTATCGGTCTGCATAAACGTTGAGGATTGGGCGAATCGACTGAATTTGCTCATGGGGCTTCGCGAAACTTTGGATAAATTCAAACCTGCAATATTTGATCGACCTTTGACTGAGTTAATCGCCGCCTCAGCTCCGCGCGGAGACAGGGGCGACCTTTCAGGGGCCCAGCGCCGGAGGTTCAGGAAGCTGGCTAAAAGCTACCTTCGCCCAGGTGCAACGGTTGCAAATTTGCATCAAGCACTTGTCCGTGCAGAGGAGCAGCGCTCTTCATGGCAGTATCTCAACTTATCTCAAGCACCTCCCACGGTTCCGCTTGGTCTAAGCGATGTTGAGGCAAAGTTTCAGAAGATCTATTCAGTGCTAGAAATTCTTCAAAGGCACCTCAATCCAGATCCAGACTTGATGCTCTTAACGCGCTTGAAATTTGACGACCTTGGAACAATGCTCGAGGACTTGGCAACAAAAACGCACTCTCTTGATCGTTACATGGAGCGTCTCCCAATTGCTCAAGAACTTGTTTCTCAAGGGCTTGGAGCCTTTGCCAAGGAGGCGAGCAAGACCAGGCCAGGATTTGAGCAACTTCAAAGGGAGTTCGATCTAACCTGGTGGCAATCCGCCCTGGAAGCAATAATCCAATCCGACTCACGGGTTTTGGATTTCACTGCCGACACGATTTCCGAGCTTGAACGGGACTTTGAGCAGGCGCACGAAGCCCTGATAACAGAGGGGCTTAGTCACGTCAGAGCAACTCTTGGGCACGCTTGGAAAGAAGCGATAGCCAAGCACCCAGCTGAAGCGGATGCACTGCGGCGTCAGCTCAGAACAAAGCAACTAGAGCTAGCTTCGGCGGCCAAAGTTGGGGGTGTTTTATACAAGACCCTTGTCCCAGCAGTCTTGGCCTCTCCCTACGTCTTAAGTGATCTTTCTAGCCAGGAAGACTTTGATTTGGTCATAGTTCTGGATGCCTCCTCGACTGGCGTGGCTGAAACTCAAGCAGGTTTATCTATGGCCAACCAGCTAATAGCTTTTGGAGATCCGGTTATTGCAACACCTGAAAACTTTGACACTGTTGCCAGAGCGAATCCTGTTCACATCGAAGGGGACAGGCAGTCGATTTTTGATTTGGTGGCCGAGACATTTGGGACCCTAGCTATTTCAAGAAACTATCGAGTTGAAGGTCAGGTCCTTGGAAAGTACTTGAACGACAATTTCTACGACGGGCGGCTTGTAATTGAGCCTTCGGCCGCTCAACTATTTGGTGCCCATAATTTTGAACAGATAGAAGTAACCGAGGGCAACATCGCTTCAAGCACCATTGAAGGAGCCACCGAATCGCTTGAGGCTGAAGTCACGCGGGTAGCTAACCTTGTCTTGAACCACGCCCGATGGAGCCCGGACGAATCCCTGATGGTTGTCACGGCATCGCGGGTGCATGCGGAGAGAGTCTCACAGGCCGTTCAGCTGGAAGTTGCAGGGCAGCCGCATCTTGCTGAGTTCTTCGATGCTCATGGTCGAGAGCAGTTCGAGTGTGTGTCTATGTCTGAATTAACGCATCGTCTTGCAGATCGAGTGATCTTCTCAGTTGGTTTTGGCAAGACACCTGAGGGCAGAATTTCTGGAAGCTTGGGTGACTTCAATTACGCAAGTGCATCGAGGTGGATGGTGAATCAGATCGTCTCAGCCAGAAAGCGCATGACCGTAGTTTCCTGCTATAACTTCGAAGACTTTGCCGGGGGTAGCCTGCCTGAAAACCAACGGTGGCTGAAGGATTTGATTGCACCTAGCTTCTTGGGAGACATTTCTGAGGGCGAGGCTGACCCGCTGCTAAAAGACCTCGCGCTAAGGCTTCAGAAGCTCGGGCTAAAGGTGTCCCTGAATTTTGGGGGGCGCGTTTCTCTCGCCGCATCTTTCGGTACTAAGGCGACTGTTGTTGATCCCGACTGGGCACTTGTCGGTGAAAATTGGGATGAGCGGTTGCGGGTCCGGCCTGGCTTACTTCGCGCAATGGGCTGGGGCTACCATCGGGTTCACGCTCTAGAAATATTCTCGCAACCGCAAGAAGTTGCAAATCGAATTGCAATGGCGCTTGGTGTTGACTTAGTTAGAAAGGCTCAACCGCTGTTTGAAGAAAAAGCCTTCGATGACACGGGCAGGGCTTGGGGGGACGGCGACGATTCCAATGATGATCGCCTGAGAGATGACAAGCCGCCTCACTGGGGCTAGTCGGACTCATTTGATCGGGCTGGCAAGGAATCGTTCTTATAGAACCCTGAACCCTTAAAGCTCACTCCTGGATTGCCAAACTGCTTACGAAGTTCCTTTTTGCACATGGGGCACTCCGACATGGCTTCTTCAGAAAAAGTCTGGTGAATGTCAAAAGTGTGCCCGCAGGAATTGCAGACGTATGTGTAAGTGGGCATTAATCCTCCACCTAGAGTCTAACGAGCCGAAACCCTCAGGACTCTGGTGGGTGTCACTATCCCGCTGACTTTCTTGTCGTGTGCTTGATGGGGAACCTGCAGAACAAGCTCGGAATCAAAAACTACCGCGTAGAGGTTCTCGTGCTCAATTCTTTCCAAGGCACGATCGTAAAACCCCCTACCTTTTCCGACTCGGTGGCCCTCCATGTCCACCGCGAGCGCCGGTATCAAAATCAAGTCGATCTCGGCAAGCTCTAAATGTGGGCCGGTTGGCTCTTGGATGCCAAAACTTCCAGTGACCAAGGGGGTTTTTGCAAAGGTCAAGTTTTCGCCCGTAACCAATGGGTAGTAGACGGCAAAACTTGATTCTGCCCAAGAGTTGAATTCACTCACATCGGGTTCGGATTCAAGTGGTTGGTAGCTGGCAATGCTCATCGCACCAGTTGCTTCGACCACGCTTTTCAGTTGCCCTAACAGGCCAGCAGAAGACTGGGGTCTATTGGCACTGTGCTCCCGCCTCAGTGACCACTTGGCGTTTGGTTGTTCCATAGCGGTAATCTTGCCAGCGTGCAGAGATTTATGCCATTGACTCATGGAGACATCACGCTTCGAGAATTATCAAAGCGTGACAACACCGTGCTCCGGAGATTGCTGATCGAAGATCGCGATTGGCTGGTGCCCTGGGAGGCAACCACCCCGGGTATTCGGTATCCACTTGATGTCAAGGGGATGGTTCGCTCACTGATTCAGCAAGCTCGCGCTGGTTCTGGCCTGGCTCTGGTAATCGAGTATCAAGGACAAGTAGTCGGACAGCTCAATGTGGCCAATATTCTTTACGGTTCAGTTTGCTCGGGAACAGTCGGCTATTGGATAGCTAAGCAAGCTGCGGGAAAGTCTATTGTTCCGATTTCGGTTGCCATGACGATTGATCACTTATTCGATCAGGGTGGTCTGCACCGTGTCGAAATCGATATCCGGCCAGAAAACGAAGCATCTTTGCGGGTGGTTCAAAAGCTTGGACTCCGACAAGAAGGCAAAAAGGAGCGGTTTATTCACATAAACGGTGCCTGGAGAGATCACTTAGTCTTCGCCGTAACTCGAGAAGAAATGACCGGCTCAATGCTGTCAAGAGTGCAAAACGCGGGCAAGCTGTAGCCCATTTTGGCGCGCTAGCTATATCTTTTAGCTATGGGAAATTCAGTCGGGCTTGGCGGCGTAACTCTAGTTATAGCCGCAATCGTCTGGCTTCTTATTTTTGTGCCCGGATACGCCAGACGTTCCCAAATAAAAGAGACATCAAAACTTGTTGCGTCTAGCCGCAGGGCTGAAAAGAAACTTCTTCCCCAAACAAATGACGAGAAGCTCAGGCGATTGATGGCCACTCAGCGCACGTTTTCAATTGTCTTTGCCCTTACCGGGCTGGCTGCTATCGCCAGCGCCGCTGCGGCCATGGCTCAGAATTCCTGGTGGTTTGTCTTCGCAATCGCCTCCTTAGTTAGCGTTGCATCATTGCTGATCCAGCGAGCAGCTGGCAAACAGGCCGCCACCACGGCTGGGAAAATTTTCCAAGGTCGCCAACACGTTAGAACCCGAGCAGCAAAAAACCAGGCCACCAGCGCAAAGAGCCGTGAGTGGACCCCTAACCCCATGCCCGCTCCAATTTCTCAGAACTTTGCCGGCGAGTTGATAGTGCCCAGCGCAGAAGTGATTTCAATCACAACACCTAGGCCAGCACTGGCAAAGCAAGAGATTGATAAAATTTTGGCTCGTCGCAGAGCAATCTAGGAATCTACCCCTAAGCTTTTCATCACCCACCAATCACAAACGGAGACCCAAATGAGCCTGCTCGACTCAGTAAAAAACTTTTTTTCTCGCACCGGCAAGGCCGTATCCAAGTCCGCCGCTTCTGTAGCGGCCGAGGCTAAGGATGCCGCTCACGACGTAGCTGCGGAAGCAATTGCTGGAGTCGAAAAGGCTGCAACCAAGGTCGCATCGTCTGCCTCTGCAGCCAAAAAAGCGCCAATTAAGACTTCAGCGACAAAGCCTGCTGCTAAGGCTGCAACAGCAGCCACCAAGAAGCCGGTAGCGAAAAAGACACCGGCAAAGTCCACCGCCAAGAAGGTGCCTGCTAAACCAGCCGTGAAACCAGTAGCCAAGAAGGCGCCGGCAAAGCCAGCAGCAGCTGCTTCCAAAAAGCCTGCTGCGAAGGCGACCCCCTCGTCCAAGAAACCAGTTGCAAAACCGGTGGCCAAAAAGGCACCGTCAAGTGCAGCGACTGTTGCCAAAAAGACGGCCCCAAAGGCGCCCGCAGCGAAGAAGCCAGCGGCAAAAGCTAAGTAGTACTTAGCCGACCACGTACTCCACGGCCTCAGACAGCGTTGGATGTTTGAACGCAAAGCCTGTATCGATAAGTTTTTGAGCACTCATGTTCTGAGAACACAGCAAGAGTTCATCGGCAGCAACCCCCACCAGCAGTCGCATTGCCCAGGCTGGAACCATTAGCAGCGTGGGGCGCTTTAGGGCCTTGCCAAGCGCTTTCACAATCTGTGCACAAGTGGCAGGTTCTGGCGCAGTCAGGTTATAGGCGCCGGACACCCGTTCGTTATCGATCAGGTGGATTATCGCCCGAGCCTCGTCTTCTAGGCTGATCCAGGCCCACCACTGCTTGCCATTGCCAAGCGGGCCTCCGATCCCTGCCTTGATTAATGGCAGTAGTCGCCCAAGTGCCCCAAGTTTTTTGCTCATGACCATCGTTGTCCTGGCGTAAACAACGCGGGTGTTGGCCTTGCTAGCCTCCGCTTCCCACTGGGATGCCAGGTCAGCCAGGAAGCCAGTTCCCCTTCCTGAATCCTCATCAAGAATTTCGTCCCCACGATTTCCATAAATTCCGGAGGCTGAGCCACTTACTAGAACCTTGGGTTGGTTTTTCGCTTTATTGATTGCGTCCACCAAAGCCCTGGTTGTGTCTAAGCGTGAGGAGATTATTGTCTTCATGTAGTTCTTGGTCCACGGGATTCGTCCAGTGGTAGCGCCACCCAAGTTGACGACGGCGTCTATGGATTCCATGACGGATGCTTCCAGCGGTTCTACTCCGGGATTCCAGGACACTTCGTCATCGCCCGTTTTTGCTCTTCTGACCAGAGCAACTGGTTCATGTCCAAGCTCTCGGAGTTGTTTTGCAAGTTCGGTTCCGACCAAGCCTGAATAACCAGAAATTAATACCCGCATCAATAGCCTTCCGCTTGTGGCAAGATTACCTACAATTAGCCAGGTTTGTTTATTCCTGCTGCGACTAGGTAAAGAAGATTATGCAAGTTGATGTTTTGGTATGGCTGATTACGATCGGTGCTTTTTCCGCCGTAATAATCGGTGACTTGGTCTACCAAGTCAGACACCCGCACGAACCTGGCTTTCGTGAGTCGGCAATTCAAAGCGTGATCTATATTTCGCTAGCGCTGCTATTCACGCTTGTTATCTCTGTAGTTTGGCCAGGTCAATATGCTGGCGAATACCTTGGCGGATTCATTACGGAGAAGGCTCTATCGGTCGACAATTTATTTGTCTTCCTAGTTATTTTTACTCAATTTAAGGTTCCAAGAAGGCTGCAGTCAGAAGCATTGCTTATTGGAATTGTGATTGCACTTATTTTGCGCGGGATATTTATTGCAGCTGGAGCAGCCTTCATTGAAAACTTCAGCTGGGCGTTTTATGCATTCGGCGCTTTCCTGATTTTCACGGCCGTCAAGCTGATAAAAGACACCCGACATGACCTGGTCGACGATGACGTCGACGAGTTCCACGGGGGGCGTTTCTTGACTTGGGTTCAAAAAAGGCTTCCCTCAACCAGTGAATATCACGGCACCAAGCTTGTAATTATTGAAAATGGCAAGCGACTGATTACTCCTCTCTTGCTGGTGATGATTGCCATCGGGTTCACTGACCTTCTTTTTGCGCTCGATAGCATTCCGGCTGTCTATGGGCTCACAAACGAGCCTTACATAGTTTTTGTGGCCAATGCTTTTGCGCTGCTTGGGCTGAGGCAGCTTTACTTCCTATTGAGCGGCTTGATGCAGCGACTGCGCTATTTGGGATTTGGCTTGAGTCTTATCCTGGGCTGGATTGGAATAAAGCTTGTAATTCACGCTCTGCATAAGAATGAACTTCCATTTATCAATGGCGGTGAAGCCATCAAGATAATTCCTGAGATCTCAACAGGGTTGTCTCTGATAGTTATTCTCGTCACTCTTGTTGTCACGACAGTCTGGTCGCTGCTCGCAACTAGAAGTAAAGCGAGCTAACAGGACATTAGACCCAGAAGGGGAAGAGCATCTGCATTTGCCAAATTAGATGCGGAACTGGAACTGCCAGCCAGATTGACATGAAGTAAAGGGCTGTTACCACAGTCAAAAAAATCAAAACGCCAATTACACCGTTACGGCTCGGGTTTGATCGGGTGATGCCATGCCTCCAATATTGATGGAGTCCGAAGGTGAGTGCCAAAACCAGAAAAGGCGCATAGGCAACCGCATAAAACTGGAACGTAGTTCGTTCTAGAAAAAAGACCCAAGGCAGCCAACCAGCCAGGAAGCCAACCAAAATGGCGAATGAACTGGGTTCAAACTTTTTTAAGTTCCGGCCAATGATCCAGATGATTGCAAGGAGCCCACCAAGCCAGAGGACCAGGTTCGGAATAGCCGTCAGCGCGACGGTGCACTTATCGAGCAGCCCACAATTATCGACACTTTCATATTTTTCAAAGAAAAATGCCGTAGGGCGAAGGCTCAGCAACCACTCGAATGCATTTGCTTGGTAAGGGTGGTCACTCGCCAGCCCAGTGTGGAATGTGAAGGCATTCAAGTGGTAGCGCCAAAGCGACTCGACCCAAGTTCCCGCCGCCGTTCTGCCCCAGCCATCGGACCCTAGAATCCAACCGAGCCAGGTCACCAAGTAGGCAAAGAGTGCTGGGATTAAGAGGGTCGCCGCGTTTAAGAATCCTTGGCCAACAGCCAGCAGCCTTGGAAGTCCCAATCTGCCACGTTGCCAGAAATCAACGACAAATGTGTAGAGCCCGAATCCGGCCAGGAAATAAAGTCCAGACCACTTCACGCTCGTCGCCAAACCGAGGGAAACCCCGGCCGCTAGCAGCCAAGGCCTCAGTACTAAAGCGTTTGATCTTGTAAAACGAAGCCTTTGCCACCACCTTTCTCCGTCGATCACAATGAAGTAAAAGCCGAGCAAGACAAAAAAGGCCAAAATGCCATCCAGAATGGCAGTTCTCGACAGCGTGATTGACAGTCCTTCCAGCGCCATAAAGAATCCAGCAACAGCAGCGAAAAAATTTGATCCGATCAGTTTTCTTGCTATCAAGATGACCAATGGAACCATCAGGGTACCCAGCAGGGCTGTTGAAAATCTCCAGCCAAATGAGGAGTCAGCGCCAAAAAGCTGCATCCCAAGCCAAATCACCCACTTCCCGAATGGAGGGTGAACCACATAGGCGGCCGCGTCTAGAAAGCCCGAAAGGTCTCCGGATTCAAATGCCGGGTTGGCATCCTTTGGCCACTGTCTTTCGGATCCAAATAGCCCAAGTGTGAAGGCATCTTTGACGTAGTAGGTTTCATCGAAAACCAGCACTTTGGGATTGGCTAGGTTGGCAAACCGAATCAGGGCAGCCATAAGTGTGATTACTAACGTGGACACCCATCCAAATCGATGGTGTGAAGACCACCTGGTCATTAGCTTGGCTGCTGCTGTTATCACGGTTAGATGCTAGTTTGCTTATCGTGTTGATTCTTGCGGCCACTCCAATTGGAAATCTTTCAGATGCTTCCAAGCGTCTCGAGCAAACCCTGATAAACGCATCAACTGTTGCCGCCGAAGACACTAGGGAACTCAAAAAGCTCTGCCGAGGTCTTGGCATTGACTTGACCGCAAAGCTCATCAGCCTTCACGACCACAACGAGCGCGATCGCATTGCGGAGCTAGTGGCCTTAGCTCAGACCGAGGATTTGGTTTTAGTCAGTGACGCTGGCATGCCAACTATCTCAGACCCGGGATTCTTGCTGGTTAGAGCATGTGCTGAGGCGGGAGTGGAGGTGCAGGTTGTGCCCGGTCCCTCAGCTGTAGTCTCGGCTCTAGCCGTATCTGGGTTGCCAACTGACCGTTTTAGCTTTGAAGGCTTTTTGCCTCGAAAATCAGGCGAGCGGGTAAGGGTTTTTGAATCTCTGGTGACTGAAAAGCGCACCATGGTTTTCTTTGAGGCGCCTCACCGGATAAAGGACAGTCTCGAGGATGCAAGCAAGGTTTTCGGTCCAAAGCGCTTAGCTAGCGTCTCCAGAGAGTTGACTAAAAAGTTTGAAGAGACCCGACGTGGCTCGCTGCCGGAATTAGCAGTTTGGGCCGACACTGGGCCCAAGGGCGAGATGGTGTTGGTAATTTCTGGTGCAAGCGATATGGAGCTGGACTATCAGAGCCTGGGGCTCGAAGCGCTAGCTTTAGCTGCCTCTGGAATTGGGCTAAAGCAGGCCAGCGCCGAGGTCGCCGATAAGTACGCGGCATCAAAGTCGGTAATCTACCAGCACGCACTGCAGTCGAAAGCCTAAGATATCTCAGGTGTCTAAGTCCTTTTATATAACAACGCCAATCTTCTATGTGAATGACGCCCCCCACATCGGTCACGCCTACACCGAGGTCGCCTGTGATGTCCTCACCAGGTGGCATCGCCAAAAGGGCGAGGACGCCTTTTTGCTCACCGGCACCGACGAACATGGCGAAAAAGTGCTTCGAACCGCACTCGGGAACAACACAGACCCTAAGAGCTGGACCGACAAGCTGGTTCAAGAATCTTGGTTGCCGCTGCTGGAGACAATTGACATTGACAACCAGGACTTCATTCGAACGACGGAACCGCGGCACGAAGTTGCTGTTCAAAAGTTCTTGCAAAAGCTTTATGACGAGGACTTCATCTACCAAGGGTCGTTCGAGGGCAACTATTGCGTTGGTTGCGAAGAGTATAAAAATGACGGTGACCTGACAGATGGCGCCGATGAGTTCAAGGGCCAACGAGTATGCGCGATTCACTCCAAGCCAGTCGAGCAACTGAATGAAACCAACTATTTTTTCAAGCTGAGTCAGTTTCAGGAAAAGCTTCTTGCTCACTACGAAGCAAATCCTGAATTCGTGCAGCCGGCCTCGGCCAAGAATGAGGTCGTCTCGTTCGTGAAGCAGGGCCTGAGTGATTTGTCAATCTCCAGGTCCAAGGAACGTTTTGACTGGGGGATCGACATCCCTTGGGATAACGATCACATCACCTATGTCTGGTTCGATGCGCTCTTGAACTACATAACTGCAATTGGCTACGGTTCAGATGAAGAAAAGCTGGCGTCACTTTGGCCTGCGGACGTGCAGGTTGTTGGAAAAGACATTTTGCGTTTTCACGCGGTGATTTGGCCTGCAATGTTAATGGCTGCTGGGCTAGAACCACCCAAGCAAGTCTTCGGCCATGGCTGGCTGTTGGTCGGTGGCGAGAAAATGTCAAAGTCAAAATTAACTGGGATTTCACCGAATCAGATCACTGACATCTTTGGATCTGATGCCTTCCGGTATTACTTCATGAAGGCCATCGGCTTCGGTTCCGACGGGTCATTTAGCTGGGAAGACTTGTCAGCCCGCTACAACGCTGAACTGGCCAATGGGTTTGGCAACTTAGCTTCTCGAACTGTTGCGATGGTCAATCGCTATTTTGATGGAGTTGTCCCGTCTCCAGGTGAAAGCCTGGATGCTGATTTGCAGGTGGCTTCAGTGGCAAAGGTCGCTGCTGTCTCCGCCGACCGTGCAATCAACAAGATTGCACCCCATGATGCAATCGCGAGCATCTGGCAGCTGGTGGACGAACTGAATAACTACATAACCACTCAGGAGCCATGGAAACTGGCTAAGGACGAGGCTAACCAGCAAAGGCTGGCAACAGTCCTTTACACCTCGCTAGAAGGGCTGCGGTGCCTAGCTGTAATGCTGCACCCGATCATGCCAAAGTCGACTTCAAGGCTGTGGGACTCAATTGGCGGCTCACTCGGTTCGATCGGAAGTCAAAAGCTAGAAACTGCAACCCAGTGGGGTCTAATCGAAGCAGGAACCAAGCTCGGCGAACTTGAAGCCCTGTTCCCAAGGGTTGAAGAAACACCATGACCGAATTTTCTAGGTCTAGAAAAAGCTACGATCAGAAAAGTGATCCAAAAAGGGCCTATCCCGAATTGCCGGAGCCTCTAGAGGTTGGAACCTACGACAACCACACTCACCTCGAGATAGAAGACACTGACCAGCCTTTGACTGTTGAAAAACACCTCGAGCTAATGCGGCAAGTGAATATGCTCGGGGCGATTCAAGTTGGAGTAACTCTCGAGAGCTCTGAGTTTTCTGCGGCGATTGCATCCCACGAACCGATGTTGTTGGCCGCGGTTGCGATTCACCCGAATGAAGCACCTGGGTACGAATCTTTGGCAAAACTTGATGCTGCCATTGCGGAAATTGCCAAACTTGCAGTTCAGCCCAGGGTTAGGGCAATCGGGGAGACCGGCCTCGATTTTTTTAGAACCGAGGGTGAGGGCGCTCTGAAACTCCAGGCCCACTCTTTCGAGCAACACATTGCAATCGCGCAGGAGTTTGACTTAGCCCTGCAGATTCACGACCGAGATGCCCACGCCGATGTCGTGTCGACACTTCTCCGAGTTGGAGCGCCAGAGCGCACTGTCTTTCATTGCTATTCGGGTGATGTTGAACTGGCAGAGATTTGCAAGCAAAACGGCTGGTATTTGTCTTTTGCCGGGAACATTACCTTCAAGAAAAACCAGCACCTGAGAGACTCGTTGCTTCTGGTCGATAGATCACAGATCTTGATAGAAACCGACGCTCCATTTCTAACTCCTGAACCGCTTCGAGGCCGCCCGAATGCGCCTTACTTGGTGCCGCACACTTTGCGATTTATGGCGGACCTAATGGAGATTTCCTCAAACGAGCTAGCTGAGCAGCTCAACAAAAACACCGAGGCCGTTTATGGCTCTTGGTCTGAGGGGCTGTAAAAGCGATTGCTAGGGGCCAACGAAATCCGCCAGCTTGCCAGCAAGCTGAATATCAAGCCAACCAAGAAGCTTGGTCAAAACTTTGTGATTGACCCGAACACCATAAATCGGATCGTCACTGCAGCAGGCATCACCGCGAGCGATCGCGTGGTTGAAATTGGCCCAGGGCTCGGATCATTAACGCTGGGAATACTCTCGGTAACCGGTTCGGTGATGGCCGTGGAGATAGATCCTGTGCTGGCCGCGGAGCTTCCCGAAACGATATCTCGACACGCGCCAGGTGCGACGCTTCAACTGGTTCAGGCAGATGCTTTGAGGCTCAAAGAGCTACCTGACCAGCCCACGGCGTTGGTCGCTAACCTCCCCTACAACATTTCTGTGCCAGTGCTGCTTCATTTTCTTGAGACCTTTCCTTCCATCGAGAAGGGCTTGGTGATGGTTCAAGCCGAAGTTGCTCATCGCTTGGCCGCAAAGCCAGGTGGAAAAGAATACGGCTCTCCAAGCCTCAAAATGTCCTGGTACGGCTCGGCTCGTCTTGCCGGCAACATCGGTAGAAATGTGTTCTGGCCTGCCCCAAATGTGGATTCGGCTCTCGTCTATTTTGAACATTCAATTGAGCGTCCACAGGACCGTAAAACCGTTTTTGCGGCAATTGACGCGGCCTTTGGTCAGCGCAGGAAGACTCTGCGACAGGCACTCTCAACATGGGCAGGTTCCCCTGCTCAAGCTGAGGAAATTTGCAGAAGAGCTGGAATCGACCCTGGATCACGCGGTGAACAGTTGCTGATTGATGACTTCATAGCGATTGCCGGTGCTAAATGATTAGTGCCATTGCACCAGCCAAAATAAATCTGGCATTTTATTCTGGCCCCCGAAGGCCAGATGGTTATCACGAAGTGGTGAGCGTATATCAGGCGCTAGACCTGTTTGAGAAAGTTAGCGTCGAGACTGCTCTGGAATGGATTGTCGAGGTCACGGGCGCAACTCTGGCAGAGTCGGCGAGAATACCGACAGATAAAACCAACCTGGTTGTAAAAGCCGCCCTGGCTCTGGCAGAACACGCAGGAATTCTGAATCCCCAACCCATGAGGCTCGTTATTGAGAAGCGGGTTCCCGCTGCTGCTGGAGTTGCTGGCGGCTCAGCCGATGCAGCCGCCAGCCTGCTGGCGCTCAATAGAGCCTGGGGGCTGGATCTCAGTCGCGATGAGCTGTCAGTGATTGCCTCCAAAGTAGGTGCAGATGTTCCATTTTCCCTGCTTGGTGGCACAGCTCTTGGCGTAGGTATCGGGACTGAACTATTCCCACTTGCACCTTTCCCAGAAAGCTATGTGCTGCTCATCTTTAGTACCCCCGGATTAGCAACAGCTGATGTCTTTAGCGAGTTCGATCGGTTGCTGCCACATGGAGACATGAAGGATGCTTCTCAGGTTACCCAGCAGTACGAGACCGCACCTGCGTCGATAGTCGGCATCAACAGCCTTGAAAGGGCTGCCTTTTCACTGCGCGCTGACCTGGCGGGCATTGCATCAAGGGTGCCTGGACAAAGGGCTTACCTTTCCGGGTCAGGACCCACACTTTATCTACTGAGCCAAGACAGGCTTGAAATAGAGACTTGGGCAAGGGAATTTTCCTCCTTGGGTCAAGAAACCTTGATTACAAAAACTTCTTTAGCTGGAGCGGAGCTCAAAAACTAATGGCCCACCTAATGGGTGCCGAATCAATCCGGCATGAGTTTCCAACCAAAGAGGTTTTTTCCGGCGTAACCGTTGGGATAAACGAGGGTGATCGAATCGGAATTGTTGGAAGAAATGGCGATGGTAAGTCCACTCTGCTAAAAATCCTGACCAAGCAGTTCACTCCCGATGAGGGGCGAGTTACTTGGCGGAGTGACATCCGAGTTGGGTTTCTCACCCAAGTCGATGCGCTAAACGATGAAAACACCATTGCCGAAGCTGTTGTCGGGGATACTCCTGAGCACGAGTGGGCCTCTGACCCTAAGATCCGGGAAGTTCTTTCAGGCCTGCTTGGGGACCTGGATTGGCACCAAAAAGTTGGACCACTTTCTGGAGGTCAGCGCCGAAGGGTTGCCCTTGCGGTGTTGCTAGCAGGTGATTTCGATGTGCTATATCTTGATGAACCAACAAACCACCTGGATGTTGACGGCGTCGCCTGGCTTGCCGGTCACCTAAAAACCAGATGGCCGAAGAGCATGGGTGGCTTAGTGGTCATCACCCACGATCGCTGGTTCCTGGATGCAGTTTGCAACCTGACCTGGGAGGTTTATGGGGGCAAGATTGAACCTTTTGAGGGAGGCTATGCGGCCTATGTTCAGCAACGCGCCGAGCGCTCTCGTCAAGCTGCTGTGATTGAAACTCGAAGGCAGAACTTGCTCCGCAAGGAGCTGGCGTGGCTGGGCCGTGGGGCTCCGGCACGAACCGCTAAACCTAAATTTCGCATCGATGCTGCGCTTGAACTAATTGGGAATGAACCACCACCAAGAAACAGCGTCGAATTGGCAAAGCTTGCCACAACAAGATTGGGCAAAGACGTTCTGGACATGGAGGACGTGAGTTACAGCTTCCCAGATGGTCTCTTGATTCTGGATGACCTTACATTCAGGTTAGGACCGGGGGACCGGGTTGGATTTGTGGGCGCCAACGGGGTTGGCAAGACAACACTCATGAAGCTAATCACCGGTGAACTTTTACCGCAGTCCGGAAGAGTAAAAATCGGCAAAACAGTGAAGTTTGCAAAGCTTTCTCAGGATGTTCATGAACTTGATAAGCATTCGAACGAGCGCATCTTTGACCTAATCAGACGTGAAAAAACCACATTTATGGTCGGCAAGAAAGAGGTTGGCACTGGACAGCTCTTGGAGCAGCTGGGTTTTGACCAGCAACAGTTGCAAACTCCAATCAAAGATCTTTCCGGCGGGCAGCGCCGAAGGCTTCAGCTGTTGCGGCTGCTCTTTGGTGAGCCGAATGTTCTGATTCTGGACGAACCAACAAATGACCTTGATACAGACATGCTTGCGGCGATCGAAGACTTGCTAGACAGCTGGCCGGGAACGCTGATTGTGGTCTCCCACGACCGCTACCTGCTGGAGCGTGTCACAGACAACCAGTATGCGATGCTGGGTGATGGCAAACTCCGTCATCTAACGCAAGGGGTCGAGCAGTATCTTTCGCTTCGTAAGGGTATTGCCAGCGGCTCCAGTGGGTCAGCTACTTCGGTAGCTGTATCTCAGGTTTCGGGGGCTGAAAAGCGAAATCTTGAAAAAGAGCTTGCCCGTCTAGAGCGTGCAATTCAGAAGAATAAGTCGTTGCTTGCAGACCTTTCAGCACAACTTGCCTCAACCGACCCATCAGATTTTGAAGAATTGGTGGAATTGGGCAAAAAGCAGCAAGAAACGGGGATTGAGGTCGATTCTTTGGAAGAGCTTTGGCTGGATGTTGCTCAAAAACTGCAAGTCGACTGAAATACTGGCAGAATTAGCCCGCGAGACGAAAGTCTCATTCCGCTCTAGTGTAACGGCAGCACGGCGCTCTTTGGAGGCGTCCGGTCTAGGTTCGAATCCTAGGGGCGGAGCAGCACAATAAACAGGAGGACGATGGCTCAGCTTGCAGTTGTGGTGCTCGCCGCTGGTGAAGGCACAAGGATGCGGTCGGCAAAACCTAAAGTTTTGCACGAAATAGCCGGTATGCCACTAATTGGGCATGTTCTTTCCACTGCCTTCTCTGTTTCTGCTGACTATGTGGTGACAGTTCTGGGGCATGAAAAAGAGCTAATCGAAACACACATCAAACAAAGCTTTCCAAACACTCTGATTGCAACCCAGAGTGCAACCCCGGGTACTGGTTCTGCTGTCGAGGCGGGCCTTGCCGCCTTGCCAAAGAGCTTCCGTGGTGACGTTGTTGTTTTGTCTGGCGATGTGCCACTTCTTGACACTGGAAGCATTCAAGAGTTGCTAGAGCTTCACAGGAGCGGTTTGAATGCTGCAACGCTGATCTCAACCGTCACCTCAGATCCATCCGGCTACGGTCGAATTTTGCGCTCTAGCGAAAGCTTGATGGGCATCGTGGAGCACAAAGATGCTTCCGAATCAGAACTCGAGATAACTGAAGTGAATGCTGGAGTTTACGTGTTCGACGCAGAGCACCTCGCGACCGCACTCGAAAAAGTAGGAACCAAGAACTCTCAGGGGGAGAAATACCTGACCGATGTTGTTTCATTACTACTGCAAGACGGGCAAAAGGCCGCCGCGCATCCGATAAATGACCAGTGGCTGGTAGCTGGCATCAATGATCGGAAACAGCTTTCAGACGTTGCTGCGGTATTGAACGCTCGAATAATAGCTGCCTGGCAACTCGCCGGAGTGACGGTAGTTGAACCTGCTTCAACCTGGATCGACATCACCTGCCAGCTTGGCCCGGATGTGACTCTCGAGCCCAGCACCCGGCTGCGAGGCCTCACCAAGATTGGCTCAGGATCAATTATTGGTCCGGACACTACTGTTACTGACAGTTCAATTGGGAAATCAGTGACCGTCTCGAGGTCACAGGTTTCAGGCGCTGAGATTGCTGACAATGCAACCGTCGGACCATTTGCATTCATAAGGCCAGGAACAAGTCTCGGTGCCGACGGCAAAATCGGTGCTTTTGTTGAGGTTAAGAATTCTCAAATTGGGCAAGGTGCGAAGGTTCCACACCTTTCATACGTAGGCGACGCAAGCATTGGGCAAGAAACTAACATTGGTGCCGGAACAATCTTTGCCAACTACGACGGTGTGAATAAGCACCGAACGACCATCGGATCTTTTGCCAGAACTGGCAGTTCAAACACTTTTGTCGCACCTGTTGAGATCGGGGACGGCGCATACACTGCAGCAGGTGCGACTATTCGTCGGAGCGTCGAGTCTGGGGCGCTAGCATTGAACCCAGCAGCGCAGAAAAATCTTGCCGGTTGGGTCTTGGCTAATCGTCCTGGATCTGATGCCGCAAAAGCGGTAGAGCAAGATGCTGTAAACAACGATATGGAGTAAGCGGATGGCGATAGAGAAACCTGCTAGCAAACAGCTTGTGATTGCGTCAGGTAGGGCTCATCAGCACCTTGCTCAAGAAGTTGCAGACATCCTGAACACCGAGTTGGTTCCGGTGACCGCATACGATTTCGCCAATGGAGAGACTTTTGTTCGTTACGAACGCAGTGTCCGAGGCGTTGATGCCTTTATCATTCAAGCTCACCCAGCACCAATAAATCACTGGCTTATGGAGCATCTGCTCATGATCGATGCCATGAAAAGAGCTTCAGCAAAACGCATAACTGTGGTTGCACCATTTTTCCCCTACGCAAGGCAAGACAAAAAGCACAAGGGGCGCGAGCCAATTTCTGCCAGGCTCGTGACTGATTTGTACCAAACGGCAGGAGCAGACCGGCTTATGTCAGTCGACCTTCACGCGCCTCAGATTCAAGGCTTCTTCAACGGTCCTGTGGATCACCTTTGGGCATTGCCATTGTTGGCAGACCACATTGCAGCAACTTTCGGGACAGACAATCTCACGATTGTTTCTCCCGATTCTGGCAGGGTGAGAGTTGCCGACATTTGGGCAGACCGGCTCGGCACACCACTGGCAATTGTTCACAAACGTCGCGATCCGGACAAGCCAAACCAGGTGCAGGTAAATGAGATCGTTGGCGACGTTTCTGGCCGCGATTGCCTGCTGGTCGACGACATGGTTGACACAGGGGGAACCATCCTGGCTGCGGCAAAGGCACTAAAGGCAAACGGCGCAGCAAGGGTTATTGTTGCCGCAACTCACGCCGTCTTCTCACCTCCGGCCGTGGAGCGCCTCAGTGACCCGGTGATCGACTCAGTTGTCGTAACAAACACTTTGCCGATAACCCCAGAAAAAGAATTTGAAACTTTGACGGTCTTGTCGATTGCACCACTCATTGCCAAGGCAATCGCTGCTGTCTTCTATGACGATTCAGTGAATTCACTGTTCCCTGGTCACGCATAGGGCCTCGTTTCTATCATCGACCTAGCACTACCGCTTCATTTCGGCTAGACTTCCATGTAGTTCAGCGGCGAGGGATACAAAAAGTATCCGTAATCGACGGGGTCCCATTCCTCGCCTTACATCTGAAGAGGAATGCATGTCTGAGACCAAAATCAATGCGGAGACCCGCGAATCATTCGGAAAAGGCGCTGCGCGCAAGTTGCGTGCCGCAGGCCGCACCCCGGCAGTTATTTATGGTCACGGCCATGACACTCGCCATATTGACCTTCCTGCCCACGAGGTTGCCCTTGCCCTTCGAACTAAGAACGCGTTGCTCGAGCTGACAATCGCAGGTAAGTCCGAGCTAGTACTTGTGAAGAGCGCCTCCAAGGACCCAGTAACTCAAATCATTGAGCATGTTGACCTTGTAGAGGTAAAGAAGGGCGAGAAGGTTCACGTTGAGGTTCCTGTTCATGTGATCGGAGAGCCTATGGGTGGAACTGTTATTGACCTTGAGCACAAGACCGTGAAGGTTGAAGCTGAGGCCACTCACATCCCGAACTACTTAGAGCTACACATCACCAAAGAAAACCCGGCCGGACACCACTACTTGGTAAGCGACCTAGTGATCCCAGACGGTGTTGTAATGGAGCTGGATCCTGAAGAGCTTGTTGCTGCCGTGATCGAAACCAAGGCCGGAGCTGCCGAAGATGAAGCTGATACAGAGACTGCAGCAGAGGGCGAAGCCAAAGAGGCAGCCACTGACGCAAGCGCCGAATAGAGAATCTTGGCTGATAGTCGGGCTCGGTAACCCCGGGCCTGACTATCAATCAAATCGGCACAACGTCGGCCAGATGACACTTGATGTCATCTCAAAAAGGCACGGCCTCACGTTCAAGTCACATAAATCCAAGGCCATGGTGGCTCAACTGACCTTGCCTGGAGGACAGTCCGCAGTTCTAGTGAAGAGCGTGGGATATATGAACCTGTCTGGCGACCCAGTTTCGACGTTGGCTAAGTTTTACTCCATTGATACTGAGCGTATTGTCGTGATCCATGATGAGCTGGATCTAGATTTTGGAGACATCCGCCGGAAATTCGATGGCGGACATGCCGGCCACAACGGGCTCAGGGACATCAGCGCCAAGTGTGGGACGAATTACCACCGGGTAAGAATTGGGATCGGAAGACCCCCGGGTCAGATGCCAGTGGCAAATTTTGTACTTCAAAACTTCTCCACTGTCGAGAATAAAGAGGTGCCGGTTTTGCTAGAGATAGCAGCCGATAGGGCCCTGGAAATTGTTCAGGAGAATTTGTAAATAGAATAGGGTCGTGACCCTGGGCCCTGTTCTGCAAGCGGCGGCTTTGTCACGCCCTCTAGAAAAAGCGCTCCAATCAAAAGCAAGCCTTTTTTTCACTCCCGCCAAGACTAGTTTTTTGGCTGTCAGCACCCTGGTTGCCAACGCTACTGAACCAATTGTTATCCTTACGGCCAGTGCGAGGCAGTCTGAAGAGCTGACTAGCGCGCTCAATGTTCTAAACGACAAAATAGAAATAATAGATTTTCCAGCTTGGGAGACTCTTCCCCACGAGCGGCTGTCCCCTTCTGCTGAAACGGTCGGAAAAAGACTCAAGGCTTTGAATCGTATGAATATAATCTCGGCGAAGCCAGCCGGGCACAAAGTTGCAATCATGATTTCAATTAGGGCTGCCCTGCAACCGGTGATCGGTGGCCTAGACAAGCACCCCCCGTTTCAAGTAGTCAAGGGCAAGGACTATCTGCTTCCAGAGCTAGCACTTAAGCTGATCGAAATTGCATACGAGCGAGTGGACATGGTCACTCGCAGGGGAGAGTTTGCAATTCGCGGTGGGATTCTCGATGTGTTCCCGACCACGGCCGAACACGCCCTGCGCCTGGAGTTTTTTGGCGACCAGCTTGAAGACATACGTGAGTTCCAGGTAGCAGACCAGCGATCGATCGCATCCAGGGTGGACAGCATCGATCTGTTCCCGGCAAGGGAAATGCTTATTACTCCTGAGGTTGCGTCTAAGGCCAGAGAGATGGCTCATGAATTTCCAAACTTGAGTGAGATGCTCACCAAAATTGCGGAGGGGATTCCGGTTGCAGGCATGGAGTCGCTGGCTCCGACCCTTGTTCCAATCCTTGGCCCAATCACTCAATATTTGCCAGGAGCAACCTTCCTGCTGTTGGAGCCCGAGCTGCTGGCAACTAGAGCAAGCGCACTGGTAGAAACGAACGAGGAGTTCCTTCACGCGGCCTGGGACACCGCTATTTCAGGAGGAACTGCTCCCATCGATCTATCGCCCGGTGGCTTTATGGATTTTGCCCAGTTACTGGCAGAGCTCTCAAAATCCAATCGGGTCATTGAGCTAAGTTCGCTGCCACAGGACAATCACCTCGACCTTGGACTGAGGGAGATTCCTCAGTTTTCATCAACTGGAAGCTCCATTGATTGGGTAGCAGACCAGCTGGCTCAAGACCAGAGAATGCTCATTACCGCTAAGGGGCACGGCACTGCTGAGCGAATAGTCGAACTCCTTACCGCTCAATCAATTCCGGTTGTGCTAACAGAAATAGCCAGAGAGCCAGTGCTCAATCAAGTCCAGGTGGTAGTTGCAGACTTGCCACACGGATTCGCCAGTGCTGCCGCAAAACTCATTGTGCTCACCGAATCAGAATTCTTTGGGTCGGCTTCGACCTACCAATCGCCAAGCACCAGGAGGCTGGCAAAACGCAGGGGCGCTCAGGTCGACCCGTTGACGCTAAAGCAGGGCGACTACGTGGTGCATGAGATTCATGGAATCGGTCGCTTCAAGGAGCTTGTGCAAAGGAAAAACCTTGCACAAACAAGAGAGTATCTAGTCATTGAGTACGCTCCACCCAAGCGCGGCTATCCAGCGGATACTCTTTTTGTCCCAACTGACCAGCTTGATTTTCTCTCTCGCTACGTTGGAGGCGAGGCACCGGTGCTTTCAAGAATGGGAGGTACTGACTGGGCCAGGGCCAAAGGTAACGCCAGAAAGGCTGTCCGCAAGATTGCGATAGACCTAGTCAAGCTCTATTCACTCAGAATGAAAGCCAAGGGCCATGCTTTTGGCGAGGACACTGTCTGGCAGCATGAACTAGAACAGGCATTTGCCTTCCAAGAAACTCCAGACCAACTGACCACGATCGATGAGGTCAAGCGGGACATGGAACGTGCGGTTCCGATGGATCGATTATTGGCTGGTGATGTTGGCTATGGCAAGACAGAGGTTGCCATTCGGGCTGCATTCAAAGCTATCCAAGACGGTAAACAGGTGGCGATGTTGGTGCCAACCACGTTGCTTGTAAGGCAGCACATGCAAACTTTCCAGGATCGATACAGCGGGTTTCCGGTGAATGTTCGAGCACTTTCTAGGTTTCAAAGTGCGAAGGAAATAAAGAAAACCCTGAGTGAGACCGCAACCGGCTCAGCTGATCTGGTAATCGGCACTCACCGACTGCTTTCCTCAGGCGTGGAATTTAGAAATCTGGGACTTGTCATCATTGACGAAGAGCAACGCTTTGGCGTGGAGCACAAAGAAAAGCTCAAGGAGCTCAAGAACAACGTTGATGTGCTAGCAATGAGCGCAACACCGATTCCAAGAACACTAGAAATGGCGGTCACTGGAATTAGGGAGATGTCGACTCTTGCAACTCCACCCGAGGAAAGACATCCAATCCTCACTTTTGTTGGTGGCTACTCGGAAAAACAGGTGGCGGCTGCCATCCGAAGGGAACTGATTCGTGAAGGTCAAGTCTTCTTTGTTCACAACCGGGTTGCAACGATAGAAAAAGTCGTGGCAGATCTCCAAAAACTTGTGCCGGAGGCAAGAATCGCTATGGCTCACGGGAAGATGCCGGAAGCGGCATTGGAGCAAGTTGTGATCGATTTCTGGGAAGGAAAATACGATGTCCTGGTATCCACCACAATTATCGAAACCGGCATCGATATTCCAAACGCCAACACACTTATTGTCGATAGGGCTGAAAACTTCGGCCTGAGTCAACTGCACCAAATTAGAGGCAGAGTCGGGAGATCCAGGGAACGGGCTTACGCCTATTTCTTCTACGATCCCTCAAAGACCCTAAGCGAGACTGCGCATGATCGTCTTGCCACAATCGCCACCAATAACGAACTTGGCAGTGGCATGCAGGTTGCGATGAAGGACCTTGAAATAAGGGGAGCGGGAAATATGCTGGGCGGGGAGCAGTCCGGTCACATCGCTGGTGTTGGCTTCGACTTGTACCTGCGCATGATTTCTGAAGCCGTCAGCGAATTTCGTGGAGATCCGGTCAGCTCACCTGCCGAACTGAAATTGGAAATACCCATTGACGCCAGAATTCCTCCAGAGTATCTAGACAGCGAAAGGTTGCGCCTAGAGGCCTATCACAAGCTCTCGGCTGCTAGCTCGGCAAAGTCATCCAGACAGGACCTGGACGCCATCATGCAAGAGCTTGAGGACAGATATGGGAAAGCCCCTGTGCCGGTGAAGCAACTGGTTCAAGTAACTGAATTACGCCAGCAGGCCAGTAGGCTGCACTTGAAAGACGTAAACCTCTTGGGCGCTCAGGCCAAACTCTCTCCGGTTGAGTTATCCGAGGCTGAAGTCGTTGCCCTCAGCCATAAGATTCCTGGCACCAGATACCTTCAAAGTTCGAAGCTGCTGACTCTGCCAATGCCGGTATCTTCTGGGTTTGATCCCCTCACGGATCAAGAAGTGATTGACTGGGTGTGGAAAGTGTTCATGATTGTATTTGGAGAATCTCTTGGAAAAACTAGCAAGCCTAATTAGAACTGCCCAGCAGCTAAGGGCCCCCGGCGGTTGCCCCTGGGATGCCGAGCAGACCCATGAATCTTTAGTGCAGTATCTGCTGGAAGAAACCTACGAGTTGATTGACGCAATCGAATCTGGCTCAAGGGACGAAGTTATTGAGGAACTCGGGGATGTCCTTTACCAGGTCCTTTTCCACTCGGACATCGCCAGCCAGGGCAGCCTAGGAGAACCGTTCAGCTTGGAAGATGTCGCTGAAAAAATGGAACTAAAAATGGTTTCCCGGCACCCGCACGTTTTCGGTTCTGCAGAGCAGCGCAAGCAGTTTTCTGCTGCGAACGGTGAAGACGTTGTAAAAAATTGGGAGGGGCATAAAAAGCTGGAGAAGCCAGAGCGAACCAGCATTTTAGATGGAGTACCGCAGTCCATGCCTGCGCTTGCTCTAACCAGCAAGGTTATGGGCAAGGCGGAAAAAGCCGGAATTCTTGAAGAGAGTGAAATACCAACGATTCCTATGGAGACAGAAGAAGAGCTCGGGAAACTCTTATTGGCTGTTGTTGCAAGTGCTAGGTCTGCGGGGCTTGATCCCGAGAGAGCGCTTCGCGAGGCAAACCGTGAGCTTCAGGCTGAAATCAGAGCGGCCGAGCTCGAGAGTGATTTTGATGCTGGCGTTATCGCAGTTTCGGACTAGCCGAAGAGCGACTCGAAGTCGCTGAATCCATCATCCAAAACCTCAGATGGAGTCCTTGGGTCGTCAGTTTCGGCCCACCAAATCAAGATTGCCACCGAAGCAGAAAGCATTGCGGCCGAGACTGCTTTTGCTCGAAGGGCATCTCCACCAAAGCGAATTACGGCATTCTCTAGAACTAGCCGAGCTTGATCAAGTTGACCTTGACCCCACCCATAAACCTCAGGGGAGGAGCCGATAATTTTTAGACGCAACCTGACGGTTTCAAGAGAATTATCGGCCATCTGCATAGCGTCGACCCAGGAGCGATGAAGCAGTTGAACTACGGTCGAGGCCTCCCCGGTTTCAAGCTGTTTCGCGAGCTCAGCTGTGAAGTTGTGCATTCCTCCCCAAACCACAGCAGCCTTTGAGGGGAAGACTCGAAAAAGATTAGACCTTGAGATTCCAGCCGCGGCTGCAACCTGTTCCATGGTTACGCGATCGATTCCCTGCTCACTGAAAAGGCGAAGCGCGTTCAGGCCAACTTCTGCGGGGTCCGTGGTTATTGGCCGGCCGCGTCCTTGCTTCGATTGCTGAATAGACATTGTCCACAACAGTATCAAGCTGAACTCGGGCTATCCATGATTTTTAGGACTTGAGACAGATGGCAGCGAACTTGCTCAGATGCTATGCCAGACTTGATACGTGGCTAACCAAGTAAATCCCCCGAGAGGTATGCGAGACATACTTCCAGGCGAGAAGCACACCCGAGAGCAATTGATATCGGTGATCCGCACCCAATATCTTCAACGTGGTTTTCAAGAGATCGAAACACCTGCGCTAGAGGACATAACGAGACTCACCTCAGGCCAGGGTGGCGATAACGAAAAGTTAGTCTTCCAGGTCCTCAAGCGAGGCGAGGATTTGGAATCCGCCAAGGCCAACGATGAGTCCCTAGCAGATTTAGGTTTGCGTTTTGACTTGACGGTTCCTCTGACTCGATTTTTTGCGACCAACCAAGCAGCGTTGCCCAAGGTGTTTAAGGCAATTCAAATTGGCCCGGTTTGGCGTGCGGAAAGGCCACAAAAGGGCAGATACCGGCAATTCCTGCAGTGCGACATCGACATTATTGGGGATTCGTCCATACTGGCCGAAGCAGAGTTGCTCTCAGCATCACTTGCAGCACTCGATGCACTCGGTTTAGCAGATGCGACAATTCGAGTAAATCACCGGAAAGTTTTGACCGACAATATCGCGGGCCTAGGAATTGGCGAAGCCAACCAGCTTTCCGCCATGATCACTATCGACAAGCTCGATAAGGTCGGAATCGATGGCGTCTGTAAAGAGCTCGCGACAAAGTTTGACGATCAGGTCGCCACGCGCGCAGCTGAGTGGCTTTCAAGCCTAAATGAGCAGGCTTTCCCTGAGGAATTGCAGGATTTGGTTTCGAGTCTCGGCAAGCACGGGGCCAGACTCGTTTATGACGCAAGTTTGGTTCGTGGCATGGGTTACTACACCGGGACAATCTTTGAAATACAGCACCCGGCTGCCAGCTCCTCGATAGGCGGCGGAGGTCGTTACGATTCGATGGTTGGCAAGTGGGCCGGCGTTGATTCCCCTGCTGTGGGGATTTCACTGGGCTTTGAGCGAATTGTTGAACTTGCAAAGCTACAAAACTCGCAGGAACCAACTCTTGCGCTAATTCTGGCAAGTGCCGAAGATGCTGAGACAGGGCTAAAGATGCAAGCTGAGGTAATCGCATCTGGGAAAAACTGCAGGCTCGAAATACAGCAAAAAAACTTCAAAGCACAGCTTGCCGCTTTGGCTCAACTCGGAGTGACAGAGTTCGCCAATTTGGAGCCTGGAGCAAAGACCTTGGGTGAGCTCAAAATACGGACTCTTGACTAAGTGACTAAACTTTTTTTCGAAATGAAGCCATCGATGTTTTCTAATTTCTTCCAATCCATTAATCAGTAGCCATAGCTAGGAGACAACTTGTCAATCATCACTGCAATCGGTGCCCGTGAAATTCTCGATTCGAGGGGCAACCCGACCATCGAGGTTGAGGTATTGCTATCAGACAACTCTTTTGGCCGTGCCGCAGTGCCATCTGGGGCATCGACTGGTGCGTTTGAGGCGCATGAGTCACGCGATGGCGACAAAGCTCGCTATTTGGGTAAAGGTGTTCAGAATGCGGTTAGGGCTGTTGTTGAAACAGTCGACCTAGCACTGGTTGACTTTGACGCCACCGAACAGCGTGCCCTGGATGCCGAGTTGATCAAGATTGATGCAACCGCTAACAAGTCACAGCTCGGTGCAAACGCAATATTGGGCGTCTCTCTGGCTGCATCCCGAGCGGCAGCTGACTCGGTGGACCTACCGCTCTACCGTTACCTTGGCGGATCCAACGCCTGCGTTCTTCCAGTGCCACTCATGAACATCATCAACGGTGGTGCCCACGCGGACAACGGCGTAGATATTCAAGAGTTCATGATTGTTCCTCTTGGAGCCGAGACATTCTCTGAGGCTCTTCGCTGGGGCGCAGAGGTTTATCACACACTCAAAAAACTTCTAAGTGAAAAGGGCCTGGCCACTGGCCTCGGCGATGAGGGTGGCTTTGCTCCTGACCTGCCAACTAACGCCGCAGCCCTCGATTTGATTTCTGAGGCGATTAAGCTCGCAGGCTACAAGCTCGGTTCCGAGATTGCCTTGGCTTTGGATGTTGCATCCACTGAGTTCTACGATGAAGCTTCTGGCCACTACAACTTTGAAGGATCAAAAAAGTCGGCAGCAGATATGGTTGCCTACTACGCAGATCTGTTGGCCAAGTACCCGCTTGTTTCTATTGAAGACCCACTAGCCGAGGATGATTGGGATGGCTGGGCTCAAATGACCGCTGAACTTGGCGACAAAGTGCAGATAGTCGGGGATGACCTCTACGTCACCAACCCAGCACGCCTCCAAAAGGGAATCGACATGGCCGCTGGAAACGCAATTCTGGTGAAGGTGAACCAGATTGGAACGCTCACAGAGACCATGGATGCGGTCTGGTTAGCTCAGACACACGGTATGAATGCAATCATCTCTCACCGTTCAGGTGAGACTGAAGACACTTACATTGCAGACTTGGCGGTAGCCACGAATGCGGGTCAGATCAAGACTGGTGCCCCGGCAAGGTCCGAGCGAGTTGCTAAGTACAACCAATTGCTTCGTATTGAGGAAGAGCTGGGCGATGCCGCTAAGTACGCTGGCAAGACCGCATTTGCCAAATACCGCGACTAACCTCCGAACCTAAAGGTTTTTGGGCCCAACTGGTTTTAGTATCTAGAGGTCATGGCAGTTAGTTCACGCGATCCAAAAATCCCCGTCTCACTGAGTCAGGGGAAAATTCTGCAGCGCATGTTGAAGCTAAACAGTGCTTCAGTGAGCGTGATTTTGGTGATAATTTTGGGGACCTATTTGATCTCCCCTGACGTTCAGAGCTACCTAAACCAGCGTCGCCAAATTGTTGAAATCGAACTGGGTATTCAAACAGCGAAGGATGCTGTGGTTGATATGCAAGCAGAACGAGATCGCTGGCAAGACCCGGCATACATTCGTTCGCAGGCCCGTGACAGGCTCTACTACGTGCTTCCAGGCGAGGTTTCTTACCTAGTCATGGATTCCGATGGCCTGGATTTCTCTGATACTTCCAACACGTTGGGCGCAGTGCTGGCTGAAAAGCGTAATGCTGATGACATCAGCCTCGAGGTTTCAGCAGCAAAAGAAAACTGGGTCGACTCTCTTCTTGAGGTGTTATTGCGGTCTGCCCTTGAGACACCATTGGAGGAAACTGAGTAATGGTTTCAGATGCTGATGTTCTAGAGGTCACCAGACAACTTGGCCGCCCAGCCAGGGGCATTTTGGAAGTCGCGGCTAGGTGCGTCTGCGGCCGTCCGGTGGTAGTGAAGACAACTCCAAGACTTGAAGACGGCACTCCTTTTCCAACGCTTTTTTACCTAACGCAAACGGCGGCAACAGCGGCTGTTTCAACCCTTGAAGCCTCTGGCTTCATGGTGGAAATGCAGCAACGGCTGGCTGAAGATGATCAGATTCGTGCGGGGTACCTGCTAGCCCACAGGTCATACCTGGCTGAACGGGACCAGATCGAAGTGGTTCCCGAGCTAAATGATTTCTCGGCCGGAGGCATGCCAATACGGGTGAAGTGCTTACACGCTTTAGTCGCCCACTCGCTGGCCAAGGGTGAGGGCTCAAATCCCATTGGTGACTTGGCGCTAGAAGCACTTGACTGGTCAATCAAGGTCTGCTCTTGCAACTAGCGGCTGCCCTGGCCTCCCTTGCTTTAGCGGTCGCTAATCTTGCCCCTGCTGACCAGTGGTGGATCAGTGAGCTTGGCCCTGCCGTCGGGCAAGCATCGGGCGGACAGGGCGTTGTAATTGCTGTAATCGACACGGGGATTGACGCTTCGCATCCTGACCTCCAGAACGTAGTTATTGGTGGAGCTGATTTTTCTGGCGTTGGCACTCCTGACGGCTTGACTCCAGTGGGCTCGAGCTCATTCCACGGGACGATGGTTGCCTCCCTAATTGCGGGGCAAGGACTCCAGAGCGGGGGCGTTATTGGAGTAAGTCCTGCAGCAAAACTGCTTTCAATTTCCGTCGGCTTAGGTGTCGAGGGAAGCGACACTGACGCTCAGATTGCCGCTGCCGTGAACTGGGCGGTAGATCAGGGAGCAGACATCATTAACCTTTCGCTAAGCCGTAATTCCTCAATGTGGCCAAGAAGTTGGGACGAAGCATTCTTAAGGGCTTTTGAGAATGACATTGTTGTTGTGGCTGCCAGCGGCAATGACATTACCGGCAACTCGCAGCCAGGAGCCCCGGCCACGATTCCAGGAGTCGTATCTGTCACTGGTCTCGACCGAACTTTTGCGGGTAACGAAGTTTCTGGTTCAGCGGGTATCGGGATTTCAATTAGTGCACCCGGCTTTGACCTCTTCGGTAGCTACCCAGGCGGCCAGATAGCAAAGTGGTCCGGCTCTTCGGCGGCGGCGCCGCTGGTCAGTGGAGTGGCAGCTCTTATGATGCAGCAAGACCCCAACGCTTCAGCCAACGATATTGTTTTTAGACTTCTAGCCTCGGCTTTGGATCTTGGCGAGGGCGGCTTTGACCAAACCTTCGGCTACGGTTTTCTAGATCCATCCTCAGCTCTCGAATCGACACTCACGTCGACCACCAATCCGCTTGGGCAGTTGGACTATTGGATCGAACTTTACAGAGCTTCCCAAAGTGCTGAATCCGAAGCAGTGTCGCTTATCTTGCCGCAAGTTCCTGACCAGGTTCTAGATTCATCAGGGCGTGGCACTGTTGGCAATTCTTTGCCTTCGCAAGCAGCTTGGTATCAAAATCCGCTACTCTATTTTTTGTTATCCCCCGTGGCACTGTTGCTCTGGTTAGCACTGCGTAAAAGTCGTAGCGAGGGCCAGGGAAGAAAAGACGAAAGTAACTAGCGCAAACTATGACTATTGCGAAAACTAACTCCAAAACTCCCCAGGCCGTGGCAAAGGCGATTATTGACCCAAAGCCACCTCAGCGGATTCTAATAATCGGCGGCGGATACGCAGGCTTTTACACAGCTTGGAAGCTTGAAAAATTGCTTCGGAAGAATGAGGCAGTCGTCACACTGGTTGATCCACTGCCATACATGACGTATCAGCCATTCTTGCCTGAAGTTGCCGCAGGCTCCATTGAGCCACGTCACGCCATCGTTTCTCACCGTCAGCACCTGAAGAAGACAAACTTGGTTTCCGGTCGCATGGTGAAGGTAAACCACAAGCAAAAGAAGGCCACTTTTGCCATAGAGGGCGGCAAATCCCGTGTAATCGAATACGACCAGATTGTGATGACCGCGGGAGCTGTAACAAGAACCTTCCCAATCAAGGGAATTGCCGAAGAGGCGATCGGGATGAAGACCATCGAAGAGGCCGTCGAAGTCAGAAATCGCCTAATTGGAAACTTTGAGAGAGCTGCGGCCCTTCCGAAAGAAAGCAAGCTTAGAAAGCGTTTACTTACCACCGTGGTTGTCGGTGGAGGGTTCGCTGGAATTGAGGCTTTCGCTGAGCTGAGAAGTGCTGCGACCTCGCTTGTACAGCACTACCCAGAAATCGATTACGAAGAAATTGAATTTCACCTCATTGAAGCTATGGGGCGAATAATGCCGGAAGTGTCATTAAAGACTTCGCTCTGGGTAATCGATAATTTGGCTAAGCGAAATGCGATTATTCACTTGGACACCCAGCTCACATCAGCCGAAAAGGGAGTCATCTCACTTTCTACCGGCGAAAAGATGGAGTCTGACTTAATTATTTGGACCGCTGGTGTTGCGGCGGCTCCTGTTGCTAAAAACTGCGACTTCCCGCTTGATGCAAGATTCAGGGTTATTGCCAATACATCACTTCAGGTAGTCGATGGAGAAAAGGTGGTTGCGGATGCATGGACCGCGGGAGACGTTTCTGCCGTGCCAGATCTTTCCGGAGGCGGAGTTGGCGGCTACTGCGTTCCAAACGCTCAGCATGCTGTTAGGCAGGCCAAGCTTCTTGCAAAGAACTTAGTTGCAGACATTCGTGACGAAGCACCAAAACAGTATTTCCACAAAAACCTGGGAGCAGTTGCCGGCTTAGGAATTGGAGTGGGTGCTTTTCAGTCTGGAAAGCTTGGGCTGACAGGTTTTGTCGCTTGGATCTTCCACCGCGGCTATCACGGTCTTGCTATGCCCACCTGGGAGCGGAAGATTCGCGTAGTAGCAGGATGGTTTTGGAACCTGGTGCTAGGGCGCGATCTAACCTCGGTTGAGGCAATGCGAAACCCTCGATTATTCTTTGAGACTTGGGCAACCAAGCCTGGCAAGTAATTGCACAGACTTTAGGCCTAGCTTTTATGCTGGGCCTTTTGTCTTAGCCCCGATAGCCCAATGGCAGAGGCAGACGACTTAAAATCGTCACAGTGTGGGTTCGAGTCCCACTCGGGGCACCATTTCCGGAGTATAGAGTGGTGTCATGAACTACGAAGATGTAGACAAAGAGATCCTTCCGCTGCTAAAGAAATTTCCGAGCCTTACTTTCTCGCGACGAGGAACAGTCGCAGTACTTAGACTGCTGATGCCACTGCTGGCCAAAAAATCAAAGTTGCCGGTTGGTATCGAAACCAGCGATCACAAGGTCGCTCAAACCTTCGTGCGCGTTTATTAACCAAAAACTAGGCTCTCTGATGGAGCCCTGGTCTGGATTCACGGCGGCGGAATGATTATTGGCACAGTCGGGGATAGTGATGCTTTTTGCTCGCAGATTGCCCAAGAGCTAGGCATTGCGGTGTTTTCCGTGGACTACAGACTTGCCCCAAAGTACCCGTACCCGCTCCCCATGGACGACTGCGAGGCGGGATATCTTTGGGCCTTGGAAAATGCAACAAGGTTTGGTTTTGACAGCAAAAAGTTGGCTCTCGGGGGAGACAGTGCCGGAGCTGGATTAGCAGCCGGACTGGTGCAGCGGTTACTGGATACGGGAAAACAACTACCACTTGGCCAGGTCCTAAAGTACCCAATGCTTGATGATCGAACGGCTGCCAACCGAGAGCTGGATGGAACAACGTTCGTTTGGAACAACACTTCGAATTACTTTGGCTGGAAGTCTTACCTGAATGCCGAGCCGGGCTCAACTGACTTGCCTCAACACGCTGTGCCAGCAAGACGGCAAGATCTTACGGGCCTCCCACCGACATACATCGCAGTTGGAGAAATCGACTTATTTTTTGCCGAGGACAAAGATTACGCAGATCGACTTTCGGCATCCTCCGTTGACACGGTGTTCAACTCCTATCCGGGCTTTCCGCATGCTGGGGAGCTTGTGGCACCGGACGCAAAAGTATCAAAGCGCTTCAACGCCGATTTGCTGGCCTGGCTGCAGGCACGGTTCCAGGCAACTGCCAGCTAAAAGCCAGCAAATTGCCCTAACCTATGGAGGGTCAAAAAAGGAGAATCATGGATTTAGCAATTTGGGTAGTGCTCGGATTACTGCTGGTAGTCGGAATCTTCCTCTGGGTCACATACAACCAGCTGGTGACGTTGAAGGTCAGGGTTGACGAAGCCTGGAGTGATATAACTGTTCAGCTAAAGCGCAGAGCAGACCTGATTCCAAACCTGATTGAAACAGTTCGAGGCTACGCCTCGCACGAAAAAGAAGTTTTTGAAAATGTAACTCGCGCGAGAGCGGCGACCGTGTCTCCAGAAGCGCTTGAGCACCCCGCTCAGGCCGCTCAGGCCGACGGAGCACTTCATGGTGCCCTAAAGAGCCTTTTCGCTGTCTCGGAGGCATATCCGGCTTTAGTCGCGTCAACCAACTTCTTGGAGCTTCAGCGAGAGCTGACGGACACTGAGGACAAGGTCATGGCCTCTAGGCGGTTTTTCAACGGCGGAGTGCGCGAGCTCAACACCAAAATCTTGCAGTTTCCAAATAATGTTTTTGCCTCAAGGTTGGGGTTTGCTGAACGAGAATTCTTCGAAGTTGAGAATCCTGAAGCAATAGCTGAACCGCCAAGCGTTAAGTTCTAAAGGGCAAAATGTATTCGGCAATCGCAGCCAATAAGCGAAACACTTTCATCATTGTCGCCGGCTTTATTTTGCTGCTTGGTGGCATCGCCCTCTGGTGGGGCGCTTACAGCGGAAATGGCTCCAGCGCACTCCTGATTATCGGTTTTGTCGCCGCCTATGCAATTTTCCAGTATTACGCAGGATCGAGACTTGCTATCACCATGAGCGGTGCTAAGCAGATTGAGAAAAGGGACAATCCTAGGCTTTGGAATATCGTCGAGAACCTGAGCATTTCTCAGGGGATGCCAATGCCCAAGGTATACGTGATTCAAGATCCTGCACCCAATGCTTTCGCAACTGGGAGAAATCCTGAGCATGCCATAGTCGCGTCCACAACCGGTTTGCTTGAAATCATGGATGACAACGAACTTGAAGGCGTGATGGCCCACGAGATGGCCCACGTCAAAAACTATGACATTCGAGTTTCTATGATCGTATTTGGTCTTATTTCTGCCGTTGGGATTTTGGCCGACTTTGCCATTCGCATGGCCTGGTATTCCAGCATGGGTAGGAGTAAGCAAAGTGGTCAACTGGGACTGATTCTGGTTGCAGTAGGTGTTGTTGGCATGATTATTACCTGGATCATTGGCCCGCTGGTTTCGGCAGCGGTTTCTCGGCAGCGAGAGTATCTAGCCGATGCATCCGGCATAGCAATGACCAGGTATCCGGACGGGCTGGCTTCTGCTCTTACCAAGCTTGGCGAGTACGGCAGACCAATGAAGCGAGCTAACTCCGCAATGGCGCACATGTATATCAATGACCCAATAAAGCCGGGCGTGGTGGAGCGAGCTTTTTCCACTCATCCACCGATTCCAAAGAGAGTCGAAAGACTTAACCAGATCGGCAGAGAGTTCTAAATCGCTAGACTTTCACTCACGCTGAGATTGAAGGTTTATAAATGGTTAAGAATGCGTCGTTGGCACTTGCAGAATTCGAACAAGCTCAAAAGACGCTCGTCAACACCGCAATTCGCACCCCAATTCTAAAAAGTGATTGGCTCTCGGAATTTGCCGCGGCCCCGGTATTTCTCAAGTGTGAGAATCTTCAGCGAACCGGCTCCTTTAAGTTGCGCGGTGCTTATAACAAACTCGCGAACCTTTCTGCGGCCGATAAAAAGCGGGGCGTCGTTGCAGCTTCAGCCGGAAATCATGCCCAGGGGGTTGCCTATGCAGCGCGCGAATTGGGAATAAAGGCCACCATCTTTATGCCAATTGGAGCATCCTTGCCGAAGTATCAGGCAACTTTAGACTTTGGTGCAAAGGTGGTCCTCACGGGAGCGATTTTTGATGAAACCCTTGCCTCAGCAAAAGCATTCACTGAGAAGTCAGGTGCAGTATTCATTCCTCCATTCGACGATTTGGAAATTGTGGCCGGGCAGGGAACGGTTGGATTGGAGATCCTGGCGGATCTTCCTGAGGTAGACAACATACTTGTATGCCTCGGCGGCGGTGGACTAGCAGCAGGAGTGGCGACGGCTGTGAAACTTAAAGCCAAGAGTCTCGGCAAGAAAATCAATGTCATGGCTGTCCAGGCCGAATCAGCTGCCGCCTACCCGCCGTCATTGAAGGCCGGGAAGCCCGTGGAGATAAAAATCCAGGCAACCATTGCGGATGGTATTGCGGTTGCGAAACCAGGAAAGATTCCGTTCGACTTGATTCAGGAAAACATCGACAAGGTGGTAACAGTCACCGAGGACGAGATCGCAAAGGCGATGGTCTTGGTGATGGAGAAGTCGAAACTGGTTGTCGAAGCCGGCGGAGTCGTGGGTGTCGCGGCGGTCTTGGCTGGAAAAGTCAAGTTGAAAGGAACTACAGCAATCATCGTGTCCGGTGGAAATGTCGACCCGTTGTTGCTTCAGCGCGTTATTCGGCACGGGTTGGCGGCGTCAGATCGCTACACGAACATTGCGGTGATGCTTCCGGATCGTCCAGGTCAACTTGTCCTCACCGCTGAAGCAGTTGCTGCAGCCGGCGCTAACGTGGTGGAGGTTCTGCACACAAGACACGGTAACGGGCTTCAAATAAGCGAGGTAGAGCTAGACCTAAGTATTGAAACTCGTGGCAAGGAACATCGCGACGAGGTTTTCCAGTCTTTGAAAAAAGCTGGCCTTAGCCCGCGAATGACTCAGGACTAAAAGTCAAAGGCTTTCAGGCCATCGATTTTTACGCTGATATCTTTGCCGTTAGGCGCAGTGAAACTGACGGTTGAACCGACGCTTTGGCCAAGAATTACTTTGCCGATCGGCGAATCCGGGGAGTAAACGTCCAAGTCGCCGTCGTCAATTTGAGCTTCAAATTCTGTGCCTTCAAAAACTTCGTGCGACCCAAGGTAAAAGTCTTTAGCCGAACCATTCAGGGTGCAACTGACCATCAAGCCCTGCTTGACAATTCCATCGGAAGCATCTGCCTGGCCAATTTCTGCGTTGGCCAGCATTTCTTCAAGTCTGTTGATTCGGGCTTCGATTTTGCCCTGTTCTTCTTTGGCCGCATGGTAGCCACCGTTTTCCTTCAAGTCGCCCTCTTCGCGAGCTTCTTGAATTTTTTGGCTTATTGCGTGGCGCTCCTCGGTGATTAGCTGAGTTAGCTCGGCCAGCATTCGGTCATAGGCGGCCTGTGTCAAAAGGATTGAGTCGCTCATGTTCTTAGTACCTCCGGGTATGAAAACAGCCCGCTGAGCGGGCTGTCAATACTCTAACGCAGGGTGCACTCATCAACCAAGCCGGTAACGGCGAGTGCGTAGGTGTTTATAGCAACTGTGTAGCGGTTGGTATCAGTCTCAGATGGGCCAAATTCAAACTCCGCAAAACCAACGACCCCAAAACTATTATCAAGCGCTTCGAAAGTGCAGACCACTGTTGAGCCAGCTGGGACACTCAGCTCGAAATCTACCTCTGTTCGCCATTGAGATTCCACGCGAAAGCCAACATCGGTCGCAACAACAGGAGAGTAGTTCGCCATGGCAAAGAATCCGGTAATCAAAACCATCGCCCCAACCCCCAGAATCGAAAGCGCGCGGTTTCTTCGAGTGTTTTTAGGGCGAGTGTCGCCATAACGCTCAGTTAGAAGGTCTTCAGTTGATGTCATGTTGCTATAAGGCTACGACACAGGTGGAATACTTGTCTCATGGATTTCTTATTTGCACTGCTTGTTGAAGTAACCACCACCCCGACGCCGGTTCCTGATGACACCTACAACTCGCCCGGAACAATAGGTTTTATAGTCACCTTCGCCGTGGCCGGCTCGGCCATTGCACTTCTGTTCGACATGAACCGCAGAGTGAGAAAGACTAGATATCGGGGAGAAATTCGCGCTCGATTGGCTGCTGAAGAGTTGGACAATCTTGATGTCTCCAAGCCAGAGCGCCCAGCTCCTCCTACGAAGCCAAAGCGATCGAACCCGGGAGCGGGTCAAGACCAATAAGCAAGCAAGCTGCCCAGTGGCAGAAGAATGCGGCCACAGTCAGGGCGTGGAAGATTTCGTGGAAGCCAAAGTGCTTAGGAATAGGGTTAGGCCTCTTTAGGCCGTAAATCACTGCTCCAATCGAATAGAACAGACCGCCAACAATCACAAGAGTCATCATGACCACGTTGGTTTCAATGAAGTCTGGAATGAAAAGGACAGCTATCCACCCCATCGCCAAATAAATAGGTACGTAAAGCCAGCGAGGAGCATTGATCCAAAAAACCCTGAAGCTGATTCCAAGAATTGCTATCGACCAGACCGCTATCAAAAGCCAGAAGCCTTTTTCGGCGGTTAGCGCCGTTACTGCCATCGGCGTATAGGTGCCTGCAATGAGCAGAAAGATATTCGAGTGATCAATTCGCTTCAGAATGACCTTGGTAAACGGCCCCCAGTTGAAGCGATGATACAGAGCTGAATTCCCAAAGAGCAGTATCGAGCTTGCGAAGTAAACTGCGGCTGCCGTCTTGGCTTGCCAACCCTCCGAGAAGATTATAAGAAGCACTCCAGCGGCAACGACAAAAGGCAAGACACCTGTGTGAATCCAACCGCGCCACGTCGGACGAAAGTCAGCGCCAGTTTCGGACCCCTTGAGTTCGTTGAGGGGAATGTGAAGCGGGTCTGGCGAATCAGCTTTACTCATGACTCTAAGACTAAAGTAACGCGCTGTTTCAGATAGCATTCAGAGGTGCAAAATCTGCTTTACGGTGTCTACTCAAAACTGCTTGAACGCAACTTGAGCTCTTCGGACATGCCCAAACATATCGGAGTCATGGTTGATGGAAACCGCCGGTGGGCGAAGGTTCAAGGTTTTGATAAAGCTGGACAGGGGCACGCTGCCGGGGCCAAGAAGATCATCGAGTTCCTTTCCTGGTGCTCCGAACTCTCCGTCAATCATGTGACTCTGTACCTGCTCTCCACGGACAACCTGAAAGGACGAAACGGCCCAGAATTAGCAGAGCTTATCGACATAATTGTTGGTCTAAGTGAAGAGCTGGCATCTCTCGGCAGATGGCAACTGCAAGTCGTTGGAGACAAAGATTCCCTTTCGGCCAAGGCTGTTAAGCGTCTCGAGGTAGTGGAAAAAAACACGGCCTCAGTTCAGGGGCCCCATGTAAATTTGGCTATCGCTTATGGAGGTCGCAAAGAGATTGCAGATGCGATGCGTGATATTTTGCGCAAACATTCAAAGGATGGCAGCACAATCGAGCAACTGGCAGATGTTATGACTCCTGAACTAATTGCTGAGCATCTCTACACCGGCGGGCAACCAGATCCGGATCTGCTGATTCGAACCAGTGGGGAGCAACGGCTAAGCGGCTTCTTGCTTTGGCAAAGTGCAAACAGCGAGTTCTATTTTGCAGAAGCGCTTTGGCCTGATTTTAGAAAAGTGGACTTCCTTCGCGCACTGCGGGATTTCCAGAGGCGGCATCGCCGCTTTGGGGCCTGAAGGTTTTTTTGGGTAAACGTTCTGGTTTCTGGCGTGTCTAAATCACAGGCTCGAATTTCCTGCGTCTAAATTTGTGGTCAAGCAAGAAACTCAAAGGGGCGAAATTGGGTAAAACTTCAGGCACCAAGGGCTTTTCAAACGCGGAGACGCCTGATAAGCCTGGGGTGGTGAAGAGCCCAACTAAATCGGCCAAGTCAAAAGTTCAAACTGATGTCAAGACTTTCGTCCTGGACACATCCGTCTTGCTATCAGACCCGAATGCGATGTTCAGGTTTGGAGAGCACGAAGTTGTGCTTCCGATTGTGGTTATTAATGAACTTGAAAAAAAGCGAAACGATCCGGAGATTGGTTTTTTTGCTAGAAAAGCGCTCAGGTTCTTGGATGACCTTCGAAAAAAGCACGAGCGCCTCGACTTTCCGGTTCAAGTAGCCGAAGGCGGTACCCTGCGAGTCGAGCTGAATCACATTGAGCAAAGCATCCTGCCATCTGGTTTTCAGCTCGGAGATAATGATTCTCGAATTCTTGCAGTAGCGGCAAACCTTCAAAACGAGGGGTTTCGAGTAACGCTGGTGTCAAAAGATTTACCTATGCGCATCAAGGCTTCGTCTATCGGAATAAATGCCGAGGAGTATCTGCACGAACTGGCAACCGAAGAGTGGAGTGGGACCGCTGAAATTTCACTTTCGGTTGATGAAATGGCCGACCTCTACGACACCGAAGAACTTATTAACACCGACACCAAGGAGCTACCTCTAAACACTGGCATTGTGTTTACCTCAGAGCGGGGAGGAGCCCTCGGGCGCGTGGGTGCGGGGGGAGTTGTCTCTCTTGTCAGGGGAGACCGCGAACTATTTGGCCTTCGCGGCCGATCTGCCGAGCAACGGCTAGCGATTGACTCATTGCTGGATTCAGACATGGGCATCGTATCTCTTGGTGGACGAGCCGGTACTGGAAAAAGCGCCTTGGCACTTTGTGCCGGGCTGGAAGCCGTCCTTGAGAAGAGGCAGCACAAGAAGATTATGGTTTTTAGACCCCTGTATGCGGTGGGCGGTCAAGAGCTGGGTTATTTGCCAGGGACTGAAGCTGAAAAGATGAACCCCTGGGCTCAAGCAGTTTTTGACACCCTTGGAGCCTTAGTGTCCAAGGAGGTTATTGATGAAGTGATGAATCGCGGAATTCTCGAAGTACTGCCGTTGACTCACATTAGAGGCAGATCGCTCCACGATACTTTTGTAATTGTTGATGAGGCACAATCACTCGAGCGAAATGTTTTACTAACAATGCTCTCTCGAATAGGTCAGAAATCTAGAGTCGTCCTGACGCACGATGTGGCGCAGAGAGACAACCTGAGAGTGGGCAGACACGATGGAGTCGCCTCGGTTGTCGAAGCTCTCAAGGGGCAATCAATTTTCAGTCACATCACTTTGACTCGTAGCGAGAGAAGCGAAATAGCGGCGCTGGTCACGACTCTGCTGGATTAGGCCGCTGGGGATAAGTCTGCCAGCTTCGGATTGCCGTGCCTTAGATTGCGGAGATGAATATTGCTTACGTTTCGGTCGCCCCTATTCTCCTAATTGCAATCCTTTCAATTCCCCTTGCTGTGATTGACATTAGGCAACACCGACTTCCAAATGTTTTCACTTACACAGCAATTTCTGGCTCCCTCCTTGCAACTTTTATCACCAGCGCGGCGACGGACCGTTGGGTGGAGTTTGGTTCCGCATTAGTTGCTGGCTTACTAACCGCGATCATCGGATATCTCTTAGTTCGAATCAAGGCAATCGGGATGGGTGACATCAAATTGCTCATCGCTATGCACATAAGTCTTGCCTGGCATTCGCCAGTTCTAGTGCTTATGTCTCTTGGCTTGGGATTCGGGCTTGCAACGATTGTGGGTGTAATTGGGCTTGCCATTGGAAGGCTAAGACCCAGATCCATGATGCCGCTGGGTCCCTATCTGCTGTTTGGGTTCCTTTTGGTTGGAGCAATACCGTCTCTGGAACTTTTTACTGTGGCGGCCTTGTCATAGGCAAGACATCTAGCAGTTGGTCCAGAAGTTCTTCTGTCAGCTTTTCGCCATCAACGTATCCCAAGTCTTGGGTTGCTTGCTTGATGGTCACATTGTTGGCAACCGCGTGTTTAGCTATTTTTGCAGCCGCCTCGTAGCCGATTACTTTATTGAGCGGAGTGACTATCGAAGGGCTCGATTCGGCCAAAGCTTTTGCATGCTCATGATTCACGACGAGTCCCTCAATGGTCTTGTCTGCCAGAACTCTCATGGAGTTTGAGAGCAGGCGAATCGATTCAAGCAATGCAGACCCCATGACCGGGATCGCGACATTCAATTCAAAACTGCCACTGGCACCAGCCCAGGTGATCGTTGCATCGTTCCCGATCACTCTTGCGCAGACCATCAGTACCGCCTCGGGAACCACAGGGTTCACCTTGCCGGGCATGATTGAACTGCCTGGCTGCAAGTCTGGAATCTGCAGTTCGCCCAGCCCCGTGTTGGGTCCTGATCCCATCCAGCGGATATCGTTGTTGATCTTCGTGAGACTGACAGCCAATACCTTTAGCGCACCGGAGGCTTCGACTAGGGCATCTCGGGCTCCCTGGGCTTCAAAATGATCACGAGCTTCGGTTATAGGTAAGCCAGTTTCTTTTGCGATGTGACTAATGATTGCCTGGGGAAAACCTTTTGGCGTGTTAATGCCGGTTCCGGTGGCTGTTCCGCCCTGCGGAACTTCACCAACCCTGGAAAGGCTGGCCTCCACGCGTTCAATTGAATAGCGAATCTGTGCGGCGTAGCCGGCAAATTCTTGCCCGAAAGTAACGGGAGTGGCGTCCATGAGGTGAGTGCGTCCCGGTTTAACGAGCTCTTTCCATGCCTCTGCTTTGGCCTCTAGGTGTCCCGCCAAATAATCGAGAGAAGGCAGCAAGTTTTCAATTAGCGCCCCTGTTATCGCTACGTGAACGGAGGTCGGGAACACGTCATTTGAGGATTGGGACATGTTTACGTGGTCGTTCGGGTGAACAGCTGTGCCGAGCTTGGTGCTTGCCAAAGTTGCGAGCACTTCGTTCATGTTCATGTTGGAGCTGGTGCCGCTGCCGGTCTGGAAGACATCCACGGGGAACTGGTCTAGGTGCTTTCCTGAAATAATCTGGTCGGCAGCCCACTGGATGGATTCTGAGATTGGGCTGTCCATGATGCCTAATTGCGCGTTGGCAATAGCGGCAGCCTTCTTTATTCTTGCAAGTGCAATTATCTGCTCAGGCTCGAGTGCTGAGCCAGAGATCGGGAAGTTCTCCACTGCGCGCTGAGTTTGGGCACTGTATAAAGCATCCTTTGGGACTTTTACTTCGCCCATCGTGTCGTGCTCAATGCGATATTCCATGATTTCCTATCCAGTTACTTCGATATTCCAAGGGATTCAGCGAGTTGAACTTCACCAAGCCCAAGCTTATATTCTGCCCCGACGATACCAAGCTTGCCCGCCTTTACTGCCTCTCGAATGATTTCCGACCGTTGAACAAGTTCAGAAACAGTTTCGCGAATGTGGCGAGAAGTAAATTCCTCAATTGTTGTCTCGCCAACGCTCAAACCCTGTTCGATGGTTGGAGTGATTCGATTCACTAGGTTGGCAATGAACTCCCCGGCAAAATTTGCTGTACCCGTTTGGACACTCATTCCAGCCTTAATTGCTCCGCACTGGTCATGACCGAGAACGACAATAAGGGGCACTTTTAAGACCTCAACCGCGAACTCAAGGGAGCCCAGAATAGTCTCCGCTAGAACTTGCCCAGCGTTTCTGACCACAAATAGGTCGCCAAGCCCGACGTCAAAGATCATCTCTGCAGCGAGTCTTGAGTCTGAGCAGCCGAAGACTGCCGCGAAGGGGGTTTGTTCTTCTACTAGCTCTTGTCTTTTTTTGGCGTCTTGGTGCTCGTGTGCAGGCGATCCTGCGACGAAGTTCCTGTTTCCTGTCAGCAGCTGTTGCCAAGCGCGGTCGGTAGTCCAAGGCTGGTTCATGCTTTACCTACTCAAGTTGGGATGAAATGGCTGTCGCAAGAAGCTCAAAGTCACTCAGGGGCGCCGTTCCATAGATTACAACCACTGCGTCTGCAGTTCTGTGGAGAAGCACATATTCTTTGGTGCCCTTCGGTGAACTTGGATTGAGCGTTGGCCAGACTTCCCAGGTTAGTCCCGAAAGCACTACTTCACCGTCCTGAAGATTTCCAGCAAGAAGCTCACTTTCCCAAGACGGGTTCGAATCCACTGCCTGGGTGAGGCCAATGAACTGATTGTCTGGGGTCACAAAGCCGACGTACCAGCTAACAACTCCGAGAGTTGTTTCCAGTCTCGCCGCATTTGCCCACCAGTCTGCTGGAATTTCGGGGCTAAGAGCTTCTTGACCTAGTGAGCCTGTAGCAGTCTGGGCAATAGCCTGGTAGTCAACTGGGACAACCCTGTTTGTGTCATCCCTGGGAACTCCTAGATAAATTGCAGCCACGAGGCCGAGCGTCACTAGAAGGGAAAGAACTAGGTTCCGAACGGTCTGCTTAGCTCTGCGCTCTGCCGCTGATGAGCTCACTTAGCCTGTCTTTCTTTTGCCGCTTTGTCGAGCTTCTTTCGGGCGCCTGAGAGCCATTCCTCACAGATCTTCGCAAGCTCCTCGCCACGTTCCCAGAGCAGCATGGACGCCTCAAGGCTGACATTCTGCTGTTCTAGCTGCTGGACGACCTCTTGAAGCTCATCGCGGGCCTGCTCGTAAGTCATTGGGCTAGTTTCTTTTGACATGTCTCTCCTTAACCGAATCTACTGTTGCCGAAATTTCCTGTGTTGCCGAAATAACTTGAAACTTGTGTCCAGGTTTGACCACTTTGAGGGGTTTACCTGAATCAGAGATAACCACTGAATACCCACGATCTAGGGTCTTCTGGGGCGATAGCGCACTGGCCGTTGCATGCAGCTGTGCAACCTTTGACTCAGCCTGCTGAATCCTAAAGTCGAGAATCTCTGTCAGCCTGCGTACCTGTTGAGCGTGCAGTTCCTTTTGGGTATCGACAAAACCAAAAGGGGATGCAAGAACGGGCCTGGTTCTGAGCGCTGAAAGATTTTGCATTTGACTGTCAATTAGCGAGGAGAGTCGGAACCAGATTCTTTGAGTCGCGCTTTGTAATCTGTCCTTTTCATCGGCTACATCCGGTACGACGCGTTTTGCAGCGTCGGTTGGAGTAGAAGCCCGCAGATCTGCCACGAGATCCAAGAGCGGTTGATCGTTTTCGTGGCCAATTGCGCTCACTATAGGAGTGCTTGCGGCCGCCACTGCGCGGACTAAGCGCTCATCGCTGAAGGGCAACAAGTCTTGGAAGCTTCCACCACCGCGGGCAATAATGATCACGTCCACATCGTCCATTGCATCAAGCTGCTGAAGGGCAAGAATTACTTCTGCCGCCGCTTTGTCGCCCTGAACCAACGTGTTGATGACTTCGAATTCAACCTGTGGCCACCTCAGCCTCGCATTCTGAAGCACATCCTTCTCCGCGTCTGAGCTGGCGCCAGTTATCAGGCCAATTTTATTTGGCAAAAACGGTAATGGCTTTTTTCTTGAGGAGTCCACCAAGCCCTCGGAGATTATTTGCTCTTTTAATTTCTCAATTCGTTCGAGCAGTTCACCAAGGCCAACTTTGTGCATTTGAACAATTCGCATTGTCAGCTTGCCATTTTTGGGCCAAAAAACTGGCTGGAGCAGAGCTACAACACGGTCGCCCTGCGCAAGCCCCGGGGCTATGTCAGATCCAGAGTTATTAAAAGCGTGAATCTCGACTGCAGTTTCGACGTCGAGATCTCGGATTGATCCAAATGTTCCAGAGCCACGTTCGGTATAGGACTGAAGCTCACCTTCAACCCAAACTCTGCCCAGCCGTTCAATCCAATCCTTCAGTGATTTGGAGAGTGCAGAAACCTGCCATGGGGAATGCTCAGAGCTCACTTTTGATTGAGTATCAGAGCCCACTGCTTGTTCCAACACAATCTCCTTGCAGGGGTTTGTACAATTGACGGGTGACTGTAATCAACAATACCGATACAAACGACATTGACTCCAACAAGAAGGTGCTGCTTGCAGCCCCCCGAGGCTATTGCGCGGGAGTGGATCGGGCGGTCATAGCTGTCGAAAAAGCACTCGACCATTACGGGGCTCCGGTGTACGTCCGGAAGCAAATTGTCCACAACAAGCACGTAGTGCGCTCATTGGAGCGACGCGGAGCAATATTCGTCGAAGAGGTTGATGAGGCTCCGGAGGGCTGCATCATGGTATTCAGTGCTCACGGAGTATCTCCGGCGGTGGTTGCAGCAGCTGAGGCGAGAAACCAGCAAACCATTGATGCGACATGCCCACTGGTCACCAAAGTCCACCGCGAAGTTCAAAGGTTTGAAAAAGAGGGTTACGACATTCTGCTTGTGGGCCATGAGGGCCACGAAGAAGTTGAAGGAACGGCAGGTGAAGCACCTGACGTGGTTCAGCTAATCGATGGCGACAAGGATATTGCAACCGCCAATGTGAAGGATCCGAAGAAGGTCGTCTGGCTCTCTCAAACTACTTTGTCGGTTGATGAAACCATGGAAACAGTTTTGAAGCTTAGACAGAAGTTCCCAACCCTCCAGAACCCTCCCAGCGACGACATTTGCTATGCAACTCAAAACAGGCAGGTTGCAATCAAAAAGGTTGGAGCGGAGTCCGATCTTGTGATTGTGGTTGGTTCTGCCAATTCATCCAACACCGTCAGGCTTGTTGAAGTGGCCCTTGATGCCGGTGCGAAGTCTGCCTATCGAGTGGATGACGCCTCTGAAATTGAGGAGAGCTGGTTCGATGGGGTCAAGACAGTTGGAATTAGTTCTGGAGCGTCAGTTCCAGAGGACCTAGTGTCAGACGTTCTTGACTACCTCGATGCCAAGGGATTTGGAAATGTTTCCACTGTCACGACGGCAGAAGAGGACATTCAGTTCTCGTTGCCGAAGGAGCTGCGCAAAGATCTGAAAGAAGCCGGCCATGACACTTCAAATAAGAAGCGCTAGCCCATCGACTTTGAACTGACCTCTGACCCATCTCTAGCATAGGTTTTCCAAAGCCCAATTTGTTTTCCCTGGTCAAAGCTACCGCTTCGCATCAACGAACCATCTTTGCGGTAAAACTCCCAATAGCCTTGCATTTTGCCGTTCAAGTGCTCACCCTTGAAGCGCGGCAGCCCGCTTTCATAAAACGGGTTTAGCTCTCCGGCCAAGTTTATTACCAGTTGGATTTGCCTGCAGAACCCAGTTGGGTGGCTGCCTGAACTACTCGCTCAGCCATGCCGGCCTCGGCTGCAGCTCCCCAGTTTCTTGGGTCGTAGAGCTTCTTGTTTCCCACTTCACCGTCGATGCGCAAAACTCCGTCGTAATTCTTGAGCATGTGGTTCACGATTGGGCGAGTAAAAGCGTATTGAGTGTCGGTATCAACATTCATCTTGATGACTCCGAAGGACACCGCGTCAGCAATTTCTTTATCGGTCGAGCCTGAACCACCGTGGAAAACAAGGTCAAACGGGTTTTGTTTGCCATACTTTGCGCCGATTTCCCGCTGAATTTCCTCCAGTAACTCTGGTCTCAGGTGGACGTTTCCTGGCTTGTAGACACCGTGCACATTTCCAAAGGTGAGCGCTGAAAGGTAGCGGCCATTCTCCCCAAGCCCCAAAGCCTCAACGGTCTTAATGCCGTCAGCAACGGTGGTGTAGAGGTGTTCGTCTATTGCACCTTCGACGCCATCTTCTTCGCCACCGACTGCTCCAACTTCGATCTCGAGCACGGCGCCGATATTGTGAGTCTTGGCAAGGAGCTCTTTGGCGATCACTAGGTTTTTATCCAGGTCAATCGCAGACCCATCCCACATGTGTGAGTTAAAGATTGCTTCACCTCCGGCTTTTACGGCCTCGGCGGACAGCTCCAAGAGCGGCCGCACAAAACCATCCAGCTGGTCTTCTGCGCAGTGGTCGGTGTGGAGGGCGACCTTAATGTCATAGTTCTTGGCAACTTCTCGCGCTAGAGCTGCAAAACCTAATGCCCCAGATACTCGGTTCTTGATTGTTGGACCGGACCAGTAGTCTGCTCCACCGGTCGACACTTGAATGATTCCATCGGATCCGGCGGCCTGCAAGCCGGCAAGAGCGGCATTCAGTGTTTGAGAGCTAGACACGTTGAGAGCAGGATAGGCAAAGCCACCCGCCTTAGCTCGGTCCAACATCTCTTGATATTCACTTGAGGATACAACTGCCATTCTTCTCTCCTTAGGGCTTTGCGTCTTCACCGAGAAGGTGATTGCGGTCTGGTATAAGTTCTACAGTTGCTTCGACTAGGTTCTCTATGCTCTGGAGGCCACTTGTTGGTTGCTGAACCTTGGCCGCCCCCCATTGCACCGCTGCAGCTATTCCCTCAGCGACGTCAAACCCGACTCCAAAAGCATCTTTGTCGGCAGGGTGAGAGGTAACGGCCGATAGGAAACCGGCGATGGTGGAATCTCCCGCGCCTACGGTGTTGATTACCTTGACGGGGGGAGTGTGAGCGTGAATCGCATGAGTCTTGGTCACGGCTATGATTCCGTCAACGCCCAGTGAAGCTATCACGCAGTTGACACCCCAATCGTTGAGCTCTCGCGCGGCATCTACTACGTCTCCCAAAGTTTTGAGCTCACGACCGACGCATTCTGCCAGTTCGTGTGCGTTTGGTTTCATGATTGTTGCTGCACCGCTTTTCGCCCAGCGCCTTAGGGCTGGTCCAGAAGTGTCGAGAACCACGCGAACACCAAGTTTTTCCGTAACGTCAAAAAGCGGCTGCAGATCAATTGCTTTGCCAGTTTCAACAATTTCTGGGTGCGCCCCAGCGACCACCAACCACTTGGCATCGTTCTCGACAATCGTTTTCTCGGTGAGGGCCAAAACTTGATCCCAGTCAGCTTGCTTTAGAGGCCTTGGGTGCTCATTAATCTTTGTCGTCGGACCATTTTTTTCAACAACAGTAGTTGAAACTCGGAGCGTCCCCTCCACCCACAGCGGAGTTAGAAACTCAGATCCTGTTCGCTCAAGAACGCCCTGGTCAGCATTACCAATCGGAACAACTCCGGGGGCATCTATGTTTGCCAAGCGCAAGGCTCTGGATACGTTGATGCCTTTACCCGCCAGCTCTTCGCCTACTCGTTCAGCGCGGTTTACACCGCCAGGTTCTAGGTTGTCGACAAAGTACGTTCGGTCGAGGGTTGGAGAAGGGGTCAGCGTGACTATAGGTGCTTTCTTACTAGTCATGGTTACTCCTTGAACGTGAGGTGGGGGCTACTGGGCGAACACTCACATCGTTGTAGGCGCGATATGAACACTATAACGAATAAGAGATTCTCTTTCAGTCCTCGGAAAGCTCCTTGGAAGTCATATTCGTTGGGGATTCTTCAATCGCCTTGGGTTCAACTATTGCTTCGGTCCCGAGTTGGTTCTCATCTAGGTCGTTTAGTTTCCGTGCTGTAACTAGCATTCTGGATTCAAGACTAGAAACAAATGAGTTATAGGACTTGACTGTCGAGGTGAGCTTGTTTCCAAGGTCCGAGGCCAAGGCGGCTAACTTGCCCACTCTTTCGTAGAGCTCTTTGCCGAGCTTGATCATCGACTTGACCTGAGATTCATCAGCATTCTGGCGCCAGATGTAGTTGATGGTTTTCAAAACGGAGAAGAGCGACACAGGAGAGGACAGCGCAACGTTTTTCTTGAACGCATACTCCATCAGTGATGGGTCTGAATCAAGAGCTGCGGAGAGTAAGGATTCGCTAGGAACAAAACAGATCACAAAATCGGGTGATGAAGAAAGCCCGCTCCAATAAGCCTTATTTCCAAGATCATCGATGTGCTTCCGGACTGCGGCCACGTGCTCTTTAATAAGCCGTTGCCGCCGGCTGGCCTCCTCGCCACTGGCCAGCTCTGAAATTGAGCTGGCCTCTTGATAGGAATTAAATGGAACCTTTGAATCGATCGCGAGAGATTTTCCGCCAGGCAGATTGATAACCATATCGGCGCGGCCAGTTCCTGTATCGGTCTTGATGGTCGCCTGCTCAGAGAAATCTGCATGTTTGATCAGCCCAGCCAGCTCAACTAGCTTTCGCAACTGCGTTTCTCCCCAAACTCCCCGAAGGCTGTTTGAGCTCAAGGCCTGGGAGAGTTGTTGGGTTTGTTTTCTCAAGTTCTCATCAGTCTCAATCGATGCACGCAGTTGCTCCGAGATTGAGCTGAATTGTTCGGTTCGTTCTTTTTCAAGACGCTGGACGACATCATGCATCTGCTGAAGTTGTTCCTTGACCGGACCAAGCTGAATCAGGACCTTATTCTCTTTATCCTGTTGCGATATTTGATTTTTCAGCGAGGCTTCAGCCTTATCAAGCTGAACCCTCAGTTCTTTTTCAGTCGCTTCAAGTCCAGCAACCCTGCCTGAAAGTTCCGGATCAGACGAAACGGCTCTGCGCTTTTGAATCCGGGCTCCAATTAGAGCACCGAGAACTCCGCCAAAAATCAAAGCGTTGAGTGAAAGCCAAATTACTGCGTTGATGCTCAGAGTAGATTCATCCATGTTTCAAGTATCGCAGTGGGCTTAGACAACTAAAGGCTTCAAACGCTGCTTAGTCTTGATTAGCAGCTCGTCGAGGGTTTCAACTTCGTGACGATCGGCCATGTTCAGAGCGATTCGAGCACAGGCATCAGCATCGGCCAGTGCATCGTGGTGGTTGAACTCCTCGTGACCAATGGCATACGCGATGGCATTGAGGCGGTAGCTTTCGAGGTTGTAGGTCTTGCGAGCCATCAGCAAAGTGCAGCCGTAGGACAAAGAGGGCAAGTCAAAATTGACAGCCGCAGCGGAGGCTCTTAAGACTCCCATGTCGAACGAAGCGTTGTGTGCCAACAGTGGCAGTCCGTCGGTAAAGAGTAATAATTCCGGAAGCACGTCTTCGAAGGTGGGCGCCTCAGCCACGTCCTCCGGCCTAATTCCATGGATTCTTATGTTGCCCTCGTGAAACCAGTTATTTGGTGCCGGGGGGCGAAAAAGCATAGAAAGAGTCTCGACTCTAAGGCCGTCAACGACCCGGACTAGACCGACTGCACATGGAGACGCAGCAGCGGAATTTGCAGTCTCAAAATCAATACTTACGAATTCCATGGCCACAGACCAATTATGAGGCAATAAACTTTCGCGGTGGCCCTAACTATCGGAATCGTCGGCTTACCCAATGTTGGTAAGTCCACCCTGTTCAACGCTCTGACAAAAAACAATGTCTTAGCGGCCAATTACCCATTCGCAACAATTGAGCCAAACATCGGAGTAGTCAACCTCCCAGATGTCAGACTCTCGCGCTTGGCTGAGATTTTTAGCTCGGAGAGAATACTTCCGGCTGCTGTGTCCTTTGTGGACATCGCTGGAATCGTTCGTGGGGCTTCGGAGGGCGAGGGTTTGGGAAACCAATTCCTGGCGAACATCAGAGAAGCCGATGCAATTGCGCAGGTTGTGAGGGGGTTTACTGACGGTGACGTGATTCACGTTGACGGCAAGGTAGACGCTGGGGGAGACATTGAAACCATCAACACCGAGTTGATTTTGGCAGACCTCCAGACCCTAGAAAAGGCAAGGCGAAGAATAGAAAAAGAAGTAAAGGGTAAAAAAGTTGACCCTTCAGTTCTTGTGACCATCGACGAGGCGATCGCTGTCTTGAACGACGGCAAGCCTCTTTCACTTTCTGGCGTTGACATTCAACCGATTCACGAATTGGGCCTTCTAACTGCCAAGCCAATTCTTTTCGTCTTCAATGTTGACGAGGGAGTTTTGACTGACCCTCTAAAGCTGGAAGCCCTAAAGCAGTTGGTCCATCCTGCTGAAGCAGTGTTTTTAGACGCCAAGGTGGAATCTGAGTTGATAGACCTTGACCCTGAAGAAGCAGGGGAGTTGCTGGCATCCCTCGGTCAAAACGAGTCCGGACTAGATCAGCTAGCCCGTATCGGTTTTGAAACTTTGGGTCTGCAGACCTATCTGACAGCTGGGCCTAAGGAATCAAGGGCCTGGACAATTCCAAAGGGTGCCAAGGCACCCCAGGCCGCAGGTGTAATCCACACTGACTTCGAAAAAGGCTTTATCAAGGCAGAGGTTGTTTCTTTTAGTGACCTTGATGGTGCCGGCTCCATGGCTCAGGCCAAGGCCCTCGGCAAAGCACGTATCGAAGGCAAGGACTACATCATGCAAGACGGTGATGTTGTGGAGTTCCGCTTTAACGTTTAGGACTTGTTTTTAGTTTCTTTTTTGGGTGCTGTTTTCGACCACGGATAATCCCTATTTCATAACTTGTGATCGCGACCAGCGTTGCAGCGACCAGTGGGAGAGCAAACCACAGCATGATCGACGTGAATCCTTCAGCGGCATCATGTTCGGTTGATGCCAAAACCACATAGAGCGTGTAGGCCAGATATAGCGAAACAAAAAGGCCACCCTCCCAGCGCCTAATGATGAACCCAGTGAATGCAACCGGCAGCAGAGCGATCGCAGTTGCAAGCATCAGTGGCATGTCAAGCGCGATTGCAGCGGTGGGAACTGAGATTCCACCTTCGAAAACGACAGCTGGCAGTCCGAGCACTAGGCCGATGTTGAAAATATTGCTTCCCACAATATTCCCCACCGCCATATCCTTCTCGCCTCGTCTTATGGCAACTACTACAGTCGCCAGTTCGGGGAATGAGGTTCCAATAGCCACGACTGTCAGTCCAATTACAAGATCGCTAACACCGAGGGCCGTTGCGATGCTGGTTGCACCTGTGACCAGCATCTGAGCACCTGCAACCAACAGACCGATTCCGGCGACAAGCAATAACAGCGCCAGCCATATCGAAACTGGCTTGCTGTTCAGTGGCATCGAGTTCGGTAGTTCATCCGGTTCCGGAACGTACTTTCTTCCAACGGTGATGCTCATCACAATATGGAAAACTAGGCCGGCGAGCAACAAAGCTCCGTCCAAAGCCCCGATGTTGCCGTCCAGGCTCAAGGCAAGAAGTAAAACGGTGAGCCCAACCATCACTGGAATATCAAAGCTCACTACCCGCCGCTTTATGACTACCGGGCTTATCAGGCCAGAAATACCTAGGATCACCAAAATGTTGATGATGTTGCTGCCAATCACGTTGCCAACGGCGAGGCCAGATTCCCCTTTGGCCACCGCGTCCATCGTGACCGCAAGTTCTGGGGCAGACGTTGCTGCCGAAACAACTACGAGGCCAATAATCAAAGGTGAAAGCTTCAATTTGGTAGCGATAGTAGAGGCGCCTCTCACCAAGCCTTCACCACCGGCCGCAAGTAGGACAAGACCTGCAATGACTAACAAAAAATCAGTAAGTTCCACGCCATAATCTTAAGCGTGCCTGAGCCTAAGTGTCTAAAAGAATGCGGGCTAGAATTAGGTACGTGCACACTCCCGTAATCCACTTATCAGTGACTGATGACATCGTGTCCTGGTTTGATGTAATCGGTCCATATCTTTTCTACGGCGCTGTCTTTGGCCTGGTTTTTGCCGGGACGGGACTCTTCATTGGTGCATTCATTCCATTCATTACCGGTGACTCTCTGGTTTTTGCAGCGGGCCTAGTTGCAGCAGCCCATGCGGATAGCATCAACATTTTCGTAATGGTTGCTGGTGTCGGCATAGCCGCATGGTTGGGCGATCAGGTCGGCTACACTCTCGGACGACACTATGGCCGTCCTTATCTAGACAAGCGCAAGGGCAGCTGGCTCCAAAAAGCCATTGTCCGCTCCGAGCAGTTCTATCAAAGCTATGGCTGGTGGTCGATTGTTGTGGCTAGGTTTGTCCCATGGGGCAGGGTTATCATTCCGGCGCTCGCGGGAATCAGCAAGATGAATTACTACAAGTTCTTTAGCGCCAACGCTGTGGGTGCAACGCTCTGGGGTTGCGGGCTAACCCTTGCGGGCTACTTTACATACTCAATTCCCGCAGTTCGATCAGCTGTTTACGTGATAGCAATAGTGGTTATTTTGCTGAGCGTAATTGCAGGGATAAGAACCTGGAGAGCGAACAGGGTCTAGTTTTTGACACGGAGGTCAGAAAGTTCTCTTGATTTTTCTGCTTCATAGAACTGGTCTTCTTGAATTGTCCAAGGGTGCCAATGCTCATCAAATTGCCCCTGGTCGCGATCACTGAATCTTTTGCGGCGAGTTTCTAAATCGCTGTCTATCCAAATGCTCAAGTCAGCTATTTCCGCTGAGTGCAAAGACAACGCGCCGCAGCCTTCCACCAAAAGTAAATTCCCACCTTCGAAACTTCTCCAACCGTTAGAAGTTTCACAGGGATTACCTCGTTCGTCATTGCTCCAGTCCCACACCTGCCAGTGGGCTTCCCTTCCGGCGGCAACGTGATTCAGGATCGTCTGATTCAGATATAGAGAGCCGGCGCGTAGTCCCTGCCAGCCGGGGTATAGATCGTCCATGTGTATCGTCTTTGGCAGCCTTGTTTCTAGCCTGAAATATGCTTCAAGTAAGTCGGCTGCAAATCTTGATTTTCCGGCTCCTGCCCTGCCGTCGATAATTACCACCGGGGTGGATTTCTTGGCTATTAGGTCCTCAATTGTCATAATGGCTGCCGCCAAGGCCTCCTGATAGGGCAGAGAATTTCTAGACATATCCCTAGAGTTTAGGCCGAATGCCCGTAGACTAGCCTCTGGCCATTCGGCCGCACATTTTCTACCCAAGGTTTTTTAATGACAAAGCAAAACAACGCGCTCAGAAACTTAGCAATCGTGGCACACGTTGACCACGGTAAGACCACACTGGTTGACGCCATGCTCAAGCAGACTGACTCCTTCGCATCCCACGGAACCATGGACGAACGAGTCATGGATTCTGGCGACCTAGAGCGTGAAAAGGGAATCACAATTCTTGCGAAGAACACTGCTATTAGCTACAGGGGTCCAGCGGCGAATGGGGAAACCATCGTCCTGAATGTTATTGACACCCCTGGTCACGCTGACTTCGGTGGCGAGGTTGAGCGTGGATTGTCCATGGTTGATGGTGTGGTTCTTTTGGTTGATGCCTCTGAAGGCCCACTGCCGCAAACGCGTTTCGTGCTGAGAAAGGCGATGGAGGCCAGGCTTCCCGTGATTTTGGTCGTAAACAAGACTGACCGCCCGGACGCCAGAATAGACGAGGTCGTTGCAGAGAGCCACGACTTGCTTCTTGGCCTAGCATCTGACTTGCACGATTCGATTCCAGACCTAGACGTCGATGCCATTCTTGACCTTCCTGTGATTTACGCGTCAGGTAGAGCCGGAATCGCCTCCTTGGAAAAACCCGCGGATGGAACTCTTCCAAACTCGGAAAACCTAGAGCCGCTGTTCAAAGCAATTTTGAGCAATATCCCGGCCCCATCCTACGAAGAGGGAGCTCCTCTTCAAGCCCACGTTACAAACCTTGACGCCTCTCCGTTTCTGGGCAGACTGGCTCTCCTTCGCATCTACAACGGAGAAATCAGAAAAGGCCAGCAGGTTGCTTGGATTCGTCAAGACGGTTCCCAGCAAACAGTGAAGATCACTGAACTTCTTGGAACCAAGGCACTGGAAAGATTGAGCATCGAAAAGGCTTCAGCCGGTGACATTGTTGCTGTCGCAGGTATTGAGGACATCACGATTGGTGATTCACTTTGCGATCTGAATAACCCAAAGCCATTACCGCCAATCACGGTTGACGAGCCAGCGATATCCATGACTATGGGTATCAACACCTCTCCCATGGCCGGTCGTGTCAAGGGCTCCAAGATGACCGCGAGGCTTGTTAAAGACCGCCTGGATCGTGAACTAATCGGAAACGTCTCTATTCGAGTGCTCCCGACCGAGCGTCCAGATGCTTGGGAAGTGCAGGGCCGCGGTGAGCTTGCGCTGGCTATTTTGGTTGAGCAGATGCGACGCGAGGGCTACGAACTCACGGTCGGAAAGCCTCAGGTGGTAACTAAGAGGGTAGATGGCAAAGTTCATGAGCCTGTTGAAGAGCTGACCATCGATGTTCCCGAAGAGTTCCTGGGGGCTGTCACACAGTTGCTTGCTTCTCGTAAGGGTCGAATGTTTAACATGACCAACAACGGAACCGGCTGGGTTCGAATGGAATTCAAAGTGCCATCGAGAGGCCTCATTGGCTTTAGGACTGAATTCCTAACCACCACAAAGGGGTCTGGCATTGCCAACGCTCTGGCCGCCGGCTACGAGCCATGGGCTGGAGAGATAATCACCAGGCTCAATGGATCGCTAGTTTCGGACCGAGCAGGAGTTGCGACTCCCTTCGCGATGATTGCGCTTCAGGAGCGCGGAGCGTTCTTCGTTGAGCCAACCTCTGAGGTCTATGCGGGAATGGTCGTCGGAGAAAATGCCCGTCAAGAGGACATGGACATCAACATCACGAAGGAAAAGCAGCTCACCAACATGCGAGCTGCTTCTGCGGACAACTTTGTTGGCCTAACTCCTCCGAAGAAACTTTCTCTTGAGGAGTCACTTGAATTTGCCCGCGAAGACGAGTGTGTTGAGGTAACCCCCGATGCAATCAGGATTCGCAAGCTTGAGCTCGATGCGAACATAAGAGCTCGCAATCTTTCTGCTCGAAAGAATGCAAGCAAAAAGTAATTAGTTCTTAGCTAAGTACCCCGTCGATTGTGTAAACAGCGGCGGGGTCTTTTCGCTCTCTCGGGGTTGTTTCACGAGCAATAAGCTCATCGGTTTGCCCGGCGAGGCTGCCTTGCTTGCCAATTGCTATGACGCAAACTACTTCACGGTCACGGCCTTGAAGAGTCTTGAGAATTTCATCCCGGTTGATGCCTCCCATGTAGTGGGCTCTGAGGCCCATTGCCTCGGCTTGGGTAACAAGTTGAGAAGCGGCCAGGCCGGCATCAAAGTAAGTTTTATCCATGTCACGAGGATTTCCGTCAAGTTTTTGGTCTGCCAGCACGATGGCATAGGCCGATGAGTTTGGCGCCCAAGAGGCGTTGAACCCACCAAGGCCGGTCGCCGAAACCTCTTCAAACAGCGCAGTCTCTTTGTGCAAAAGAACAACGTGCCACGGCTGCTCATTGCTGGAGGAGGGGCTCCATCGAAAAGCCTCTGCAAGACTTAGTGTTTGGTTTTGGTCAAGAGCATAAGAGGTATCAAAGATTCGAGGACTCCATCTTTCACCAACGAGAGGGTGGAGGTTTGCGGAAGTATCGGCAGGTTTCTGGATTGGTTCACTTGTCATGATTTCTTGCAACAGTTAACTCGCGCTAAAAAGTCCGCCATTGGATAGCATTACCAAGTGTCTAAAAGAGGTCTAATTCTGTTCTCAATGGCTGGCCTCTTTTGGGGGCTGCCGTATTTCTTCATAGCCTTGGCTCTAGAGAGCTTTTCAACTCCGTCAATTGTTTTCGCAAGGACGCTTTTGGGGGCTGCGGTGTTGATCCCGTATGCGGCTTTCACAGGTGGGCTCAAGCCAGCCTTGAAAGCATGGCCGTACGTCTTAGTTTTTGCAGCCATTGAAATGGTCGGCCCATGGTTCTTGATCACTGAAGCCGAGAAGAATATCTCTTCGGGGCTTGCAGGCCTATTGATTTCGACGGTTCCATTTTTTGCGGTGGCCATTTTGGCTATCTTCTTGAAGGACCGCAAAGCTTTGCAGCCAAGGTCCCTTACTGGAATGGTCATCGGTTTCTTGGGCGTTGTTGTGTTGGTGGGAATTGACTCCTTCCTGGGGGCCGTAAACCCAGTTTTCGTGCTGATGGTAATTCTTGCCGCGGTGGGCTATTCGATTGCCCCGATCATCGCCAACCGCAAGTTAAACCATGTTCCTAGTGCTGGCGTGATCGGCGTCAGTATGGCTTTCGTAGCCACGGTCTACTCGCCATTTGCGATTCCTGTTATAGGACCTGAGCTTTCGGAGGCCACAGTTCAAAGCATGTTGGCACTGGTGGTGTTGGGTCTTGTTTGTTCGGCACTTGCCTTCGTTATCTTTTTTATGTTGATTCAAGAGGTTGGCCCAGTAAAGGCGACTTTGATTACTTACGTCAACACGGCGGTTGCCCTATCGCTTGGAATCGTGTTCCTCAATGAGCCTATTACCGTCGGGCTCGCAGTTGGTCTTCCTTTGATTGCCCTAGGTCTTTATCTGGCTGGTGGAACTGAACGCAAGCGAAAAATACCGGAGGCTGTAGCCTAAAACTATGTCTTCTGAAGATGTGGATGCCTACCTCGCGGAACTTGAGCCAGCCAAGCGAGACGGTCTTGGCCGTCTGAGATCAAAACTTCTGGAGCTGGCTCCCACTGCCACAGAGGGCATCTCCTATGCAATGCCCGCAATCATTGAAAACCGCAAGGTAATTGCTGGCTATGCCGCTTTCAAGAATCACCTGAGTTACTTTCCGCATTCCTCAATTGTTATTTCTAGGCTGGCTAAGGACTTAGATTCATTCAAGACATCCAAGGGCGGGTTCCAATTTGGAATCGATGAGGTGCTTCCAGATGAGCTGATTCGCAAGCTAGTGCAACAAAAGCGATTGCTGATTGAAGAAGCTAGAGGAGAAAAATAGTGACACACTCGTCAAAAATGTTTTTTCAAGTAGGGCAGCAGGTGGCAGCACATCAGATTCCGGCAGGGTTTGCATTGGATGACCTGATTCTTAAAGAAACCACTCTCTCAGACCTCGCTGCAAAGAGTAAGTCCCTGACAGCACCGAGTGCCTTCATATTTGTGACGTTGATTTCTGATATTGAGAAAATATCCAAAGAACTGAAGAGCTTCTGGGATCAGGGTTTCACTTTCTGGATTTTTTATCCAAAAAAACCGCACCTTAACACTGACCTGTCTAGAGATGTGACCTGGAAAGAGCTCAAGAAGTTGGGCCTTCAAGGAACACGCCAAGTAGCGATCAGCGATGACTGGTCGTGCATGTATGTCAAAAACACGGGTAAATCAGATTATGTAGAAATCGTCCCCGGTTAGATTTAGCAGCCTGGCATTCACGCCAACAGCAACTGTGCCGGGAGGCATGTCCTTAGTTACAACTGCGTTCGCCCCTACCGCGCAATCATTACCAACTTTGATGTTTCCAATTAGCTTTGCGCCTGCTCCGATTATTACTCGGTCTCCAACGGTGGGGTGGCGTTTCACGGCATCTAGAGTTTTCCCACCAAGTGTCACACCGTGATAGATGAGCACATCATCGCCAATTACAGCAGTCTCGCCGATTACGACGCCGATGCCGTGATCGATTACTAGCCGCTTACCAATAACTGCGCCAGGGTGAATCTCAATACCGGTGAAAAATTTCGCGTGGTTGGAGAACATTCTTGAAAGCGTTCGAAGCTTGAGTGTCCAGAGCTTATGCGCCAGGCGATATATCCAAATAGCGTGCAAACCACCCGAGGTGAAAAATAGCTCCCAGGCGGTCAGCGTTGCCGGATCACGTTCCAGGCCAGCCCGGATGTCACCTTTGATACTCAACCTTTGCTCTGGTATTCGTCTTGAAGGTCACGGTAGAGAGTCGATGAGACGTAACGTTCGCCGAAGGAGGGCACAATCACAACGATTAGCTTGCCGGCAAATTCTGGTCGGTTCGCAACTTCTCTTGCTGCCCACAGGGCTGCTCCAGAAGAGATGCCAGCAAGAATTCCCTCTTCTGCTGAGGCCCGCCTGGCATATTCAAATGCCGTTGCGTTCTCGACGCTGATGACCTCGTCGTAACTTTTCATGTCCAAGACCGAAGGAATAAAGTTAGGTCCGATGCCGGCCAACGGGTGTCCAGCTGCCTCACCGCCCGTCAAAAGTGGTGATGCTGCCGGCTGCACGGCGAAGGTTTTGATGCTTGGGTTGAGTTCTTTTAGCCGTTGCGATGTGCCGGTTATTGTTCCGCCGGTTCCGCTGCCTGCAACTACTGCAGCTACTTGGCCATCAGTGTCAGCCCAGATTTCTTCGGCTGTTGTTTGGCGGTGGATTTCAGGACCAGCGGCATTATCAAACTGGCGCATCATGACCGAGCCTTCGATATTGGCACCTAGTTCCTCGGCTTTTGCAACCGAACCCTTCATTCCCTCAGCTGCAGGTGTTAGGTAAAGCTCAGCACCGTATGCGCGTGTCAAAATCTTGCGTTCTAGGCTCATCGAGTCGGGCATAACAATTATTGTTCGGTAGCCTCTGGCAGCTCCGACCATTGCCAAGGATATGCCTGTGTTGCCGCTGGTAGCCTCGATGATTGTGCCACCTGCCTTCAGCTCCCCAGAGGCCTCAGCCGCATTCACCATAGCGATGCCGAGGCGGTCCTTAACTGACGAGGATGGGTTGTAGAACTCAAGCTTTGCCAAAACCGTGGCGGCTGCGCCATCGGTGATGCTATTGAGAGTAACAAGCGGGGTGTTTCCAAAAACTTCGGTGATGTTGTTATAAATTCGCATTGCTTCCTAGCGTGTTTGACGTTACATCTCTAGTGAAGTGTAACGAGCGGAGACTGTCGATTAGTCCCGGTTACGCAGTATTTCAGCTACGAGCCAATATGCTTGGAACCATGAATCCAATTCGCCTCGGGGCATTGTCTGTCGCCGTGCTGATGGGCGCATCAGGCTGCAGTGTCCAAGAAGTTGCGGCCACTGCGGCTGATGCAGCCGCCTGCAAGGCGCTGAGCTCCTCGATGATTGGTTTGGGCAACGCTTACGAAAGCGGGCTGGTTGATTCCGGAGTTATCGCTCAGATAGATGATTTGATTGGGAATCAGGTTGATTTCTTACTCTCAACAGAATTGGCAGCTGACATCGCTGAGTTAGCTAATGAACTTGCAACATCAGGATCTGCAGAGAGCACAGCTGAATCTATCGATGCGCTCGCGGCTGGAATTCTAGAACGCTGCGAAAATGTTGGCATGCAACTTAGTGAATAAATCAAGAATTTTCAGGCAGGCTCTATATCCTTGAGATATGACTCAACACTTGCCTGCCCTTCACCCTGATCGAAATCTTGCTATGGAGCTTGTGAGAGCCACTGAAGCAGCTGCAATTCGTGCCTACCCATTCATCGGCAAAGGCGATAAGAATGCTGCTGACGGGGCTGCAGTGGATGCTATGAGAGCGTTCCTCGGGACTGTGAACTTCGAGGGGCTTGTAGTTATTGGTGAGGGCGAGAAGGACGATGCGCCAATGCTGTTCAACGGCGAAATTGTTGGAAATGGAAACGGACCCAAGGTAGACATTGCGGTCGACCCGATTGATGGGACCTCCTTGACTGCCGCAGGCAGGCAAAATGCCATTTCCGTGATTGCTGCGGCCGACCGGGGCTCGATGCTCGATGCGTCTACCGTCTTCAAAATGGACAAGTTCGTCACTGGCCCTGCCGGTGTCGACGTATGCGACATTGAAAAGCCCATTTCAGAAAACATCAGAGCTTATGCCAAGGCTGCGGGCAAGCCGGTGGATGAAGTGCTGGTAGCAGTATTGGATAGGGAATACAACCGCGAGTTGATTGATGAAATACGCAACGTTGGAGCAGCCACGAGGCTTCTCCGAGATGGAGACGTCGCAGGAGGGATTCAGGCAGCTCGAGAAAGCTCAAGAATTGACATGTGTGTCGGGATTGGAGGCTCTCCCGAGGCTATCGTGACAGCTTGTGGCATTAGGGCGCTCGGCGGTCTAATCCAAGGCATTCTGGCCCCGGGGACGGATGAAGAAAAGCAACTTGGCATCGATGCTGGTCTGAAATTTGACTACACCTACCAAATGAGCGAGATGGTAAGCAGTGATAACACCTTCTTTGTGGCAACGGGCGTCACTGATGGCCCGTTATTCGCCGGTGTAAAAAAGCGTGGCACCGTTATTACTACGGAGTCATTGGTGATTCGGGGAAGGTCTGGAACCGTGAGAATGGTTTCAGCCGAGCACCAGGCAGATCGCTGGCTGTAGCTAGCTAGCTAGCTCGTCATCAACAAAGTGGTTTTTGGCGATTTGAATGCCCATCAGAGCGCTCAGCAGAGCTACTCCGAAAAATAACCAAAGAGTGAATTCCCAGCCCCCGGTAACTTCTCGCATTATGCCAACGAGAAAAACAAGCACTGTTGTGACGGTGTAGCTCATGCCCTGCCCAAAGGCGCTAACCGCCAACACCGTGCTTCGATGTCTAGACCTGAGGTTGTAGAGAGTCAGAGCCAACGGGAACATCGTCGGCCCAAGACCAAGGGCGGCGACAAAGAACCAGAGCCAGGAGTTACTGGCGAACAAGATCCCCATGGCTCCGGCCATACCCATGAAGCTGGAAAACCAGATTATGGGGGCGTGAGATCTTCTGTACTTCACTGCAAGGCTTGGCACCAAAAGCGCCGCCGGTAGTCCAAGGATTGCAAACAGAGACAGCAGAGCGCCTGCTTGAGAAACGGACACGGAGTTATGTTCGAGCAAAAGCAGTGGCAGCCAGGCAAAACTCACATAGCCAAAAATTGAGGTCATGCCCTGGGTGCCGAAGATCGCCCATGCGGTTGGGGAACGCCAGATGGCTTTTTGCTTTGCCGTTCCAGTTTCAGGAAGCTCTGGAACGGAGTTTTTCCTAAGTGCAAATAGCGGCATGAGGGTGAGCGTTGCAAATAGCGCCCACTGACCCAGGGAAAACCTCCACCCGCCTAAATCAGCCAATGGAACCGCCAAGAATGAGCCTGCAGAGGCACTCACCGCCGTAAGTGAAATGTAGATGGTAGAGACTAACCCAACCCGATGAGCGAAGTACTTTCTCACCAAAACAGGCATAAGGATGTTGCCAACTCCCATTCCCAAAAGGGACATCAGGCTTCCTGCAAAAAGGGCCGTTGAATCCCAAGCCAGCGCCCTTAAAACATGTCCCGCAATAATGAGCATCGAGGTTACGATTAGCGTTTTTTCAACTCCGAACCGCCTCGCCGGAGGATTGGCGAGTGAGGTTGCGACCGCGAAGGCAAGTGGAGCGGCTAGGCCAAGCAGGCCAATCGTAACTATGGGGAGTGAGATTTCTTCTTGAATATACGTAACCAGTGGCGAAAATGACCCGACGGCCGTTCTCATGTTCAAGGCCAGCAGCGCAATGGTGATGATCGCCAAGAACTGAACGCGCTTATCGGTCAAGGTTTTCCCTGACTATTTGAGCGCATCAAGGACCTTGCCGTGAAGCAAGGCGTTAGTCGCGACGATTGAGGAAGTAGAGTCTGTGATTGGTCCATCGAGGTCCGTGATTTCACCGCCAGCTTCTTTGATGATCGGCACGAGGGCTGCGATGTCGTAAATCTTTAGATCGTGCTCCGACGCTATTTCTATGGCGCCCTCGGCAACCCACATGTAGCTTAGAAAATCACCATAGGCACGGGTTCTTTGGACATCGACTGACAGAGACAATAATTTAGCAAGCAAGCCAGCGTCGCGCCATTGCTCTAGCGAGTTGAAACTTAGCGTCGCGTTCTCAAGTTCGCTGATTCCAGAAACGGCTAGCTTTCGAACCGAGCCATCTATGTCACGGGTAAATGCACCCTTGCCTGCGGCAGCCCACCAGCGTCTCCCCAGCGCTGGCGCTGACACTACCGAGGTGTACATTTCCCCATCGATGCGCAGCCCAATTAGGGTTGCCCAGATCGGAACTCCTCGAAGGTAGTTGGCTGTTCCATCAATTGGATCGATAATCCAATTGCGCTCTGACACACCAATGTTTTCAAACTCTTCGCCAATCACTGTGTCATTGGGCCGGTACAACTTGATTAGTTCCCGCAATTTGGTCTCAACCGCGCGGTCGGCGTCTGTTACAGGTGTTCGATCAGGTTTTGTTTCAACCTTCAGGTCTAGAGACCGGTACCGAGACAGCGATATCTCATCGGCCGCGTTGGCCAAAACTTGTAGCAGCTCTAAATCGTTCATGTTGATTCCTAATCTACCGACGAGAGCGAGTCTAGAAGCCTACGAAATGAATCTAACCTCAGTGCCGACAGCTGCCCTAGTTCTGCTTTCTGGTCAAGCGCGCAGTCCGGAGAGCCTGAAAGATGAGAGCAACCCCTTGGGCATTCTTCACTGGCCTCGCTCAGGTCACTAAACCCCTTCAAAAGTTCGGATGCATCGATATTGGAGAGCCCAAAGCTCCTAATTCCTGGAGTGTCGACTAGCCATCCACCCTGAGCCCGAATGGCATGAGCGGAGCTGGAAGTGTGCTTACCTTTGCCCGTGACTTTATTTACCACACCAACGGCCCGTCTGTATTCTGGGGCCAGCTCGTTGATCACAGTCGTTTTTCCAACACCTGAGTGGCCAACGAAAATAGTAGTTTGGTCTTTGAGCATCGTCTTCAGCTGCTCCAAATTGGGCGCATTCTCAGCGGTTTGAATAATTTCCAAATCGAAACCCAGAAAGCTGTCGATGAAGTCTTTCGGGTCCTTCAGGTCACACTTTGTCATTAGTAAAACTGGTTTTAGGCCGGCGTGGAACGCGGCCACTAAATATCGATCAACCAGTCTCGACCTTGGTTCGGGGTTAGCCGATGCCATTACGATAACCAGCTGGTCTGCATTTGCGACGATGTTTTGCTCTAGAGACTCACCATCCTCGGAGGACCTGGAAAGGATATTCTTTCTCGGCTCAATTCCAACGATTCTCGCCAGGGCTCCGGACTCTCCTGAAACATCGCCATCAAGTCGAACTCGATCGCAAATTACGCAACCCTCTCTTCGAAGTTCCTTGGCCAATGTTGCCGTTATTTCATGTCCGGAATCGGTGAGAATTCGGTAGCGGGCAAGATGAACCTCTAACACCATTCCAAGTGGAGCGTCGCTGTAGTCGGGCCGCCTTTTGGTCCTTGGTTTATTGCCCTTGGGGTTTGGCCTGATGCGAACATCGTCCTCGTCTAGGTCCATGGGATCAAAACGATTATTTTCCCAGTCCACTAGCTACCAAGCATTTCATGCCACATGTTGGCAAAATCTGGCATGGTTTTTGATGTTGTCGCGATGTTCTCAACTTTTATCCCCGGAACCCTGAGCCCAATAATTGCTCCACTGGTTGCCATCCGGTGGTCGTGGTAGGTGCGCCAAGTGCCAGCAGAGAGCGTCGCGGGTGTTATCTCAATGCCATCCTCTAGCTCTTTGGCGTTTCCACCGAGGTTATTTATTTCAGCAACCAGCGCTTTTAGGCGATCGGTCTCATGCCCCCTCAGGTGGCCGATACCGTTGAGCCTGCTGGGGGTGGAGGCTAGTGCTGCGAGGGCAGCGACAGTCGGAGTGAGTTCACCTGCGGCACCGAGGTCTATTTCAATGCCCTTGATGTCTCCGGTCCCTGAGATAGTCAGCGAGCCGTTTTGGACTTCGATGTGAGCACCCATCCGTTGCAGGATTATTCGATAGTGATCCCCAACTTGCGTGGTCGTAGCAGGCCAGTTAGGAATTATTAGCGTGCCGGCTGAAACCATTGCGGCGGCCATGAATGGGCCGGCATTGGAAAGATCCGGCTCAATCGCTACCTGACCGCCTGAGATACTGCCGGGGAGCACTTGCCAGCTGGAATCTGAGAGTGTTTGGGCTTGAACACCGCGGTGCCGGAGGGTTTCAAGAGTCATCTCAATATGAGGTAGCGAAGGAAGGCTTGCTCCTCTGTGAGTAAGAACAAGCCCTTCATCAAATCTCGGCGCCCCAAGAAGCAGTCCTGATACGAATTGCGATGAGGCCGAGGCGTCTATTTCAAGACTGCCACCGGGCACAGATCCAGTTCCAGTGACACTGAATGGCAGGTTGCCGGTCGTAGTAGTTACCTTTGCACCCAGAGCGCGCAGGGATTCTACGGTTGTTCCCATGGGGCGATTTCTCGCACCTTCGTCGCCGTCAAAAAATACTTCCCCTTTGGCAAGCATTGCCACCGGAGGAACAAAGCGCATTACTGTGCCGGCCAGCCCGCAGTCTATGTTGGCAGGGCCTGTCAATTCATTTGGTGTGACCAGCAGGTCCTTGCCTGACCAGGTGAACTCTGTGCCGAGCGCCGTCAGGGCGGTAATCATCAGTGCAGAATCCCTTGAAATCAGAGGTTTTAGAAGTGTTGTCTCATCGATTGCCAAAGCAGACAGAACTAACTCACGGTTGGTTAGAGACTTACTGCCAGGAAGATTTATAGAGGCAGTGAACCCATCGGATTGGGGTGCGCTCCAAAGCTCAATGTCAGTCATTCAGTCAAAGATACAAGCAAAGGTACAAGCCATGAGGCGAATTGAACCCTAAACATAAGAACAACCTGGAGTCGCGGTTAGACTTTTACACAAATGACCCTAGAAAAATCAGAAAAAATCAAGAGCTTTGAGCTGCAGGCCCTGCCGTTAATGCCTCAGCTCTACGGTGCAGCCCTCAGGTGGACAAGAAACCCCAGCGATGCTGAAGATCTAGTTCAAGAGACTTTCGCCAAAGCATTCGTGGCCTGGGCAAAATTTGAGCAGGGAACAAACCTGAAAGCGTGGCTATTCAGGATTATGACCAATACTCACATCAACCTCTACAACAAAAAAGCCAAAGACAAGGCAAAAACCGCCCTCGATGACCTCGAGGACTGGCAAGTTGGACAGGGCGAATCGATTACTGCCCGCTCCACCAGAAGTGCCGAAATTGAGGCCATGGAAAACATGCCATCTGTAGCAATCAAGAATGCACTTGATCAGATTCCTGAAGAATTTCGAATGGTGGTCTACTACGCAGTAGTTGAGGGGCTGCCGTATCAGGAAATTGCTGAAGTGATGGACACTCCGGTTGGGACCGTAATGTCTCGCTTGCATCGCGGGAAGAAATTACTAAGAACTTTGTTGCATGATTATGCAAAGCAAGAAGGCTACGACACCGGTGCGGAGGAGAAATCGTGAAAAGAGTGGATTGCGAAGAGGTGAAGCTTGGTGTGCATGAGTATCTGCATTCAGAACTGCACGAGCAAGAGCTAGAGACCATTACCGCACACCTTGCAAACTGCGACTCCTGTGAGAGCCACTATGACATTGAGGTTATTTTCAATCAGGTTATTCAGCGGTCTTGCGATGAGGCTCCCGCGGCAGAATTAGCAGATCGTGTAATGGACCGTATTCGTGGATTGCAGCAGCACGATTAGTCCGTCTCGGATATCCCAAGCCATTCGAACCATCCTCGATTTAGCACCAGCCAGGCCATAAGCCCATAGCCAACTTGGCCGGGTAATTTCCTTGGATGACTTGAAACCTCTTCGAGCCAGCCCTCGTGATTGACCAGCGGACCAAAGCAGTCCACGTATGGCAGCTGCCGTCTTTTCACTACGTCCGCGAATCCATCCGAGAGGTGTTTCACCTCTGCATCAAACTCGGCAACCCCAGTTGGGGCAGGACCCATTACGAAAACTTTTATACCTTCACGCATCGCATCATCCATGAGGGATGCCAAGTTGAGGCGTGATCTGGAGATTGTGATGCCAGCTTGAATGTCGTGGGCTCCAAGCGCTAAGACCAGATAGTTCTCAGAATCCGGTGAGAACCGCATGGCCGCTTCAGTCTTCCACCTGATTTGCATGTCAGACGTCGTTTCGCCAATCATCGGTAGTGCAAATACCGCTATGTCGGAACTTTGAGGAAGCCTGGCTTGAACGCGACCGAGCCAGCCGATGCCCTTTGGGTCTCCGGCTCCAGTCAGGAGCTCGTCGCCTAGGATCACGGCCCGTATCTGCCTCATTAGTCCGTAAAGGCCCTGGTTACCAGGTCGGCTTGCTCAACTGCATGACGCTTTGATGATCCGGTGGCAGGGGATGCCGATGCCGGCCGAGAAATGACTTTGAAGTTCACTCCGTACTTCGGCATGAACAGACCAATGTATGTCCAAGGACCCTGGTTTGTTGGCTCATCTTGAACCCACCTAAGCTCTGCATTCGGGAACTGAGCTATTGCTGCTTTCATCTCTTCAACGGGGGTTGGGTAAAGCTGCTCGAGACGCACAATTGCAGTGTCGCCTGTTCCACGCTTTTGGCTTTCGGCCAAAAGGTCCCAGTAAATCTTGCCCGAGCAGAACAAAATCCTTTTAACGTTTGCCGGATCGAGGTCCTGCTGGTCGTTAATCAGCGGCCTGAAGTTTCCTGTCGTAAAGTCCTCAACTGAACTCGCTGCAGCTTTTAGACGCAACATCGACTTCGGAGCAAATACAACTAGGGGTCTGTTTGGCGAGGTGTAAGCCTGACGCCTGAGCAAGTGGAAGTGGCTCGCGGGTGTCGACGGCTGCGCAATGGTCATGTTATTTTGTGCACAGAGCTGGAGGAATCTTTCGATTCTTGCCGAAGAATGATCTGGACCCTGTCCCTCATACCCGTGAGGAAGCAACATAACCAACGATGATCGCTGGCCCCACTTTTGCTCAGCACTGGAAATAAACTCATCTAAAACCGTCTGCGCGCCGTTTACGAAGTCACCAAACTGAGCTTCCCAGAGCGTAAGAGCCTCAGGCTGCTCTACCGAGTAGCCATACTCAAATCCGAGGGCTGCATATTCACTCAGGAGCGAATTGATTACTTGAAACTTGCCCTGCTGCTCGGTGACGTAGCGCAGCGGGGTCCACTCTTGTCCAGTGTTGCGATCGTAAAAGACACTGTGACGCTGAACGAAAGTGCCACGCTGACTGTCCTGGCCAGCGAGGCGAATATTTACACCTTCTACCAAAAGCGAACCAAAGGCCAGCAGCTCTCCAAAGCCCCAGTCAATGTTGCCACTTCGGCTCATTTCAACGCGCTTTTCAAGCAGCTGCGAAAGCTTTGGATGCACACTGAAACCATCTGGCTGGTTGCCATGGGCATTGCCGATGGCCTCAACCAATTCTTGGGTGATTGCAGTCTGACGGAGCAGTTCCTGCTTCTCACTGGCCGTGGTTCCGATGCCATCGGGCCTGGTCTGCAGGCCAACGGCGTCGGTCATGGCATCGTGAACATCGATGAAGGCCTGCTCTAGGTTTTGCTGGAAGGTTGCGTTTACGGCATCGAACTCTTCCTGGGTGATGTCCTCACGTCCAATCAAGTTGTCCATGTAGAGGGTTCTAACTGAGCGCTTGGCTTCAATCAAGTTGTACATCATTGGCTGCGTCATTGAAGGGTCATCGCCTTCGTTGTGGCCACGGCGCCGGTAGCAAACGATGTCAATGACGACATCCTTTTTGAATTCTTGGCGATATTCAAATGCAAGCTGTGCAACTCGAACCACGGCCTCTGGGTCATCGCCATTGACGTGGAATACCGGTGCCTGAATCGATTTGGCGACATCAGTTGCGTACAGGCTAGTTCTTGAGTCTTTTGGAAGAGTCGTAAAGCCAACTTGGTTGTTAGCTATTACGTGAATTGTTCCGCCAACTTTATATCCCTCAAGCTCGCTCATCTGGAGAGTCTCGAAAACCACTCCTTGACCTGCGAAGGCAGCGTCACCATGAATGAGTATCGGCAACACCGGGAAGGTATCTGGGTTCCCAAGGCGGTCCTGTTTAGCCCTTACGATTCCCTCTAGAACCGGGTTAACAGCTTCCAGGTGCGATGGGTTGGCCGCCAGTGAAACCTTTATCTGAGTTCCATGTCCCGAGGTAAACACACCTTCGGTTCCGAGGTGGTATTTCACGTCTCCAGAGCCTTGAAGGGTGGCAGTCTCACTGGACCCTTCAAACTCTCTGAAAACCTGTCCGTAGGTTTTTCCAGCAATGTTGGTGAGAACGTTTAGGCGTCCGCGGTGAGCCATGCCAATTGCTGCTTCATCCATGCCGGCATCGGCAGCAGCCTGCAAAATCTGATCCAATGCCGGGATTAGTGATTCACTGCCCTCTAGCGAGAATCGCTTTTGTCCGACGAATTTTGTTTGAAGGAAAGTCTCGAAAGCTTCGGCCTCATTCAATTTCGCAAGAATTCTAAACTGCTCTTCTTTTGTTGGCTTCTGATACGGGCGCTCTAATTTTTCCTGGAACCACACTCTTTCAGCTGGGTTCTGGATGTGCATATATTCCACGCCAATTGTTCGGCAGTAAGAGTCCCGGAGGATTCCAAGCATGTTTCTAAATTTGGCCTTTACGCGTCCACCAAAGCCAGCAGTCTTGAAAGTCCTATCGAGATCCCAGAGGCTTAGCCCATAGGACCGAATGTCAAGGTCTGGGTGCCAGCGCTGGACATACTCCAGTGGGTCGATGTCTGCAATCAAATGACCGCGGACGCGGAAAGCATTTATGTATTCCTGAATTCTGGTGTTCTTGCCGGACTGATCGGCCAGATCCCAATGGAAGTCACTTGCCCACACAACCGGAGAGTAGGGGATTCGCATGTCGGCGAAGATCTTTTCGTAAAAGTCTCTTTCCCCCAGAAGTAGTTCATTAATAATTTTTAGGAACTCGCCACTGCCAGCACCTTGAATAACTCTGTGGTCATAGGTGGAGGTAACGGTAATTATTTTGCCAATTCCCTGAATCGCAAGTTGCTCCTCAGACATCCCCTGGAACTGTGCCGGATAGTCGAGCGCTCCAACTCCAACGATGCAGCCCTGGCCCTTGGTGAGCCTTGGAACAGAGTGGACTGTTCCAATTCCACCAGGGTTGGTCAGGGAAATTGTGGTGTCTTTGAAGTCTTCGGCTGTGAGTTTATTGTCTCTAGCCTTTTTGACAATCTCCTCGTAAGCGTAAACAAACTCCGCAAAGTTCATGTTCTGAGATCGCTTGATGTTTGGCACCAGTAGCGCTCGAGTGCCATCAGGTTTTGGAATGTCTATCGCAAGCCCGAAATTTACGTTGGCTGGCGTTACAACGGCCGGCTTGCCATCCACTTCGTCATAAAAAACATTCTGGGAAGGAAACTCCTTCAGGGCTTGCACGATTGCGTAGCCAATCAGATGGGTAAAGGAAACTTTTCCACCACGGGTTCTTTTCAAGTGGGAGTTGATGACAATTCTGTTGTCGATCAGGAGCTTGGCTGCAACCTGGCGAACGCTGGTCGCGGTTGGCACAAACACCGAAGCATCCATATTTGCAGCCAAAGTCTTACCCATGCCCTTGAGGATCTTTACCTCAGGCTGCTCATCGGAGTCATCAATCGTGATGGCGGAAGATTCTGTTGACGGAAGGTCCGCTGGCACCGGAGCACTCTTTGGGGCCTCATCAGCTGTTTTCGCAACTGGAATTGTGATGGCTTCTGTTGGTGGGGCCGGAGCGTCTGGGTCGAATTTGGTTACCACGGTCGAGTCGGTATCGATGGCAGCAATTGAACCTGTGGCAGGTTGACTTCCGTCTAGCTGGGACTGATTCGCCCGGTGGTACTGCTCAAGAATCGGCTGCCAGGATTGATCGACAGAATCTGGGTTTTCTAGCCACTGGGCGTACATTTCGGCTACGAGCCACTGGTTTGCGCCGAAGTCTTGATCAGAGTTATTGAAATCGCTGCCTGACAAGGCTGCCCCTTAGAACGAAAAAACCTACTAAAAACACTCTAAGTCTAGCCACTTCAATGGTTATAGTTTTAAACGAAATGGAGCCTGATAAACATAAGAACCACAAGGTAGCGTCTTGAACGACTATCTGATGCTTGGCTTTGCCATTTTTTTGACAATTGGAACTGGGTTTTTCGTTGCTAGCGAGTTCTCAATCATCAACTCGGACAAGGCCCAGCTACTTGCGGATCAAGACGGTGGCGAAAAAGGTCTTGACCTTCCAATCCGTGCCATCTCAAAAACGTCAACTCACCTCTCTTCCGCTCAGCTCGGCATCACAATCACGACACTCCTGACGGGGTTCGTCGCCGAGCCGGCCCTGACGAGACTCTTGACGCCTTGGCTGTCTGGGTTTGGTTTCAGTGAGGAATCCTTCAGCACAATTTCAGTGATTCTGGCCATGACAATTGCGACCATTTTCTCGTTCTTGATAGGTGAATTGGTTCCAAAAAATGCGGCACTATCAGCACCAAAGAGGGTGCTAAAAATGGTGGTTGGTTTTCAGTTGGCTTTCACTTGGACCTTCCACTATCTGGTGCAATTCATGAATAACAACGGTAACTGGCTGGTTAGAAAGTTCGGCGTGGAGCCAAGAGAAGAGCTTTCTAGCGCAAGAACTGCAGATGAACTCACGTCTTTGGTGAGAAGAAGTGCAACGCTGGGGTCCTTAGAAAAAGACACAGCCAAGCTTTTAGAAAAGACACTCGCCATGAGCACGCTTGTTGCAAGCGACATTATGACGCCACGTCCCAAGATGTTTTCACTCGAGAGAGAAGCCACAGCGCTGGACCTGATCGAGATAGCCAGCTCAACTGGACATTCGCGATTTCCAGTGACTGGTGAGGATACCGACGACATTGTCGGTGTGGTTCACCTTAAGCGCGCAATTGGAGTTCCGGTCGAAAGGCGAGGACAGGTGCCGATTAGTGCGCTCATGGTTGAGCCGGTGAGAGTCCCCGAGACAATGTCCCTTGACCGCCTGACTATCCAATTGCGAGGCAGGGGGCTTCAGTTTGGAATTGTCATCGACGAGTATGGCGGCACAGCCGGAATTGTGACGCTAGAAGATGCGGTTGAAGAACTTGTTGGTGAGCTTTCAGATGAGCACGACCGTCAACGCTCTGACCTCTTGCAATATGCAGACGGGTCTTTGGCTTTTAGCGGGCTTACTAGGCCAGCGGAGCTGGAAGAATTCGGCCTCAAAATAGCAGAGGATGAGGATTACGACACTGTCTCTGGCTTTGTGATGAGTGAACTAGGACGAATACCTAAAACTGGAGACCTAGTTGTTATCCCTGAAGGACAGCTCATAGTCATCAAGATGGATGGCCGGCGGGTCGACAGAATAAAGTTTGAACCCGGGGAGCAGCTCGATGTCTAGCGATCTGATGGGCTTGGTCTGGTTTGTAGTTTTGCTCGCGGCCAACGCTTTTTTCGTCGGCGCTGAATTTGCGGTGATTTCTGCAAAACGCGCGCAAATAGAACCCAAGGCGGAGGCTGGCAACCCGGCAGCAAAAATTACACTTCGCGCAATGGAAAAAGTTTCACTCATGTTGGCCACCGCTCAGCTTGGCATAACGGTCTCATCGCTTTTGATTCTGGTTGTTGCGGAGCCTTCGATTCACCACCTGGTGGAAATTCCTTTGAAGGCAGCCGGGGTCGGCGAGGCTGCATCTGCGGTGACTGGCTTTGTCATTGCGTTGGTTCTTGTGACCTACCTGCACGTGGTTTTGGGCGAGATGTTGCCGAAAAATATCGCGATTTCGATTCCAACCAGCACAGCTTTGATCTTGACACCCGCCCTCTACTTCATCGCTCAACTCGTGAAGCCTCTGGTGTGGTTTTTGAATCAGGTATCGAACCTCATCTTGAGAATTTTTGGTTTTAGCCCAAGGGACGAAGCGAACACAGCGTTTACCCTCGAACAAGTTGAGGGAATCGTTTCTGCCAGCCAAAAAGAGGGAACGCTGGCCGATGGCTCTGGAGCGATCGGAAAGACTTTTGAGTTCACTGAAAAGAAGGTCGCTGATGTAGCAGTTTCTATTGAGTCTCTGGTGGCAATGACACTTGTCTCAACTCCTGCAGACCTTCAGCAAGCTGTCGCGGAGCACGGCTTCAGCCGATACCCGGTAATCGGACCGCACGCTGACATCCTTGGCTACTGGCACATCAAGGACGGGCTCACCAACGATCAGGTCGTTATGAATGAAGCGCTGCCCTCAAAGCGGCTTCGGGCGATGATCTCAATACCGGAAACTACGGACCTGGAAGATGCTCTTGCTCAAATGCGTAAGAGTGGAGCCCACATAGTCCGAAGCTTCAGCGCATCCGGGGAAGTGGTTGGATGTCTGTTCCTTGAGGACATCATCGAAGAACTTGTCGGTGAGATTGAGGATGCCACTAGGCGCTAGGCCAGCGACCCCTCTGATACTGAACGGGCCAGTCAATCTCAGCGCCCAGTTCACTCGCGGCCCTGAGGCCGAAATACGGATCGCGCAAAAACTCTCGGCCCACCAGTACTACGTCCACCTCACCCGACCTAAGAATCTCCTCGGCTTGATGAGCCTCTGTTATTTGTCCAACGGCTGCAACATCTGCTGAAGTCGCAGCGGAAGTGCTTTTGGCGAATGTGACCTGGTAGCCGGGGCCGACAGGTATTTGAACTCCAGTGACGAGGCCTCCCGAGGAAAGGTCGAAGAGGTCTGCTCCGAGATCCTTGCACCAACTCGCCACCTGATTTGTTTGGGTTTGGTCCCAACCGCCTTGGACATAATCGGTAGCACTGAAGCGGACCATGACCGGCATCGATTCGCCCACGGCCGCTCGAACTGCCGTGACAGTTTCCAGCAGCAACTTTGCTCGATTTTCTAGTGACCCACCATATTCGTCTTGGCGCTTATTGGTCACAGGGGAAAGAAATTGATGAATTAGGTAGCCGTGGGCAGCGTGGATTTCCACCGCATCGAACCCGGCCTTTTTAGCACGCAACGCTGCCTGAGCGAAATCCTCCACTATGCCAGCAATCTTTTCACCCGCAAGTTGTTTGGGTGCAGCAAGCCCTTCAAAGGCCTCGGAAGTGGCGGAGTATGTTTCCCAGCCACCATCTGCAATAGAGACTGTGCCACTACCCGATTGAGCTCGGTGGGTAGAGGCCTTTCGACCCGCGTGTGCCAGCTGTATGCAGCTGGTCGAATCTGCCTGGCGAATGAAATCTGTGATGATTTTCCAGGGCGCTATCTGGTCATCGCTCCAAAGTCCTGGGCACCAAGGGGAAATGCGCCCCTCGGGGCTAACTGCACTTGCTTCAGCTATAACCATGCCGGCACCCCCTATAGCTCTAGAACCAAGGTGGACAAGGTGCCATTGACCAACAATGCCGTCCTGACCTTCACAGGAATACATGCACATCGGAGAAACCCATAGCCTGTTCTTGATTGTTAGCTCACGGATAGTGATTGGTGAGAATAGCTTTGTCATTTAGGCAGTTTTTCTAGCCTTGGGTTAGCAATGAGGATAAAGACAGCCAGAATAGTTCCCCAGCCGATTGCGACGTTTAGTGGAACTAGTGCAGTCAAGAGCCCAATTGCCGACGGTCCAGCAAGGGCACCGATGTATGTAATGCCAACAACGCGTGCCATGTTTCTACCCGAGTGAGACGCCTCACCAATCTCACCGCCAGCTGCAAATATCTGAGGGACCACGCCGGAGATACCCAGACCTAGGAAGAACCACAGCGCGATAGATGTTTCAAAGTTTGGAGCAAAAGCTTGAGCTGCGATAGCAATCCCTCCAAGCAATGATCCCCAGCTGATTATGAATCCCCTGCCTTTTACTTCCACGATTCGGTCAATGAAGATTCGACCAAGAATCATGCCGACGTTGAATGCTGCAAGCCCCCAGGCCGCGAGCGCCACAGTCACACCTTGAATGTCCGCTAGGTAAAGAGCGGACCAGTCGTGGGCGACACCCTCGATGATGGCACCGGCTGCTGCCATGAGGCCGGCGAGGATAACAAAAGGGAAAACTCTCTTATTCGCTATCGCTGACTGCTTGTTCTCGGTCTTGTTCTCTCTGGTTGCCACAACTTCGTTTGGAAGTAGCCACAATGCCGCCAAACCTCCGGTCAGGCTGAGGACAATGCCGGTGATGCTGAGGGTTTGCGATTGCACAAATCCCGCTGAGATGGTCGCGAATCCAAAGGTTGCGCCAAACAATCCGCCGACCGACCAAAATAGGTGGAAGAAGGTAAATATTGCTTTCTTATTGACCTTTTCAACCTGCAAGGCTGCCGCGTTCATAGCGACATCTACTCCGGCTACACCAAAACCCAGAAAGAAAATAGCAAAACCAAGTGACCACACATCGTTCGCGAAGGCTGGGCCTAGAAGCGAGAGCCCGACTATTATTCCGCCAAGACCGGTTGCGGTCTTGGCTCCAATGTGATCGATAATCCAGCCGTAAACCTGCATTGCGGCAAACCCACCGAGGCCCGAAAACATTAGGAGCGCCCCAAGGGTGGCATAGGTAATGCCAACGGCATCTTCTATAAGGGGAATGTGTACTGCCCAAAGAGCAATTGAAGAACCGCCAGAAAAGAAAAAGAAACAGACAGCGATCTTAGATTGTAGTAAATTCACGATTCACACTCTAGGCCAAGAAGTCTGCCAGGAGCTTCCCGACCGCTTCGATTTCAATCAGAAATCCGTCGTGACCAAATTCAGATTTGATTACCTGTAAACCACCGCCATGAACTGTGCCTGAAACGTTGTCGGCGATTAGCTGCTGACCAGAAACTGGGAAGAGCCGGTCACTGTCTACTCCAATTACAAGAGTCGGTGCAGTGATCAGAGCAAGAGCCTTTTCCACAGACCCGCGATCCCTTCCAACGTCATGTGAGTTCATGGCATTCACCAGGACGATGTAGCTGTTGGCATCAAAACGCCTAACGAATTTATTGCCATGAAAATCTAGGTAACTCTCAACGGCGAACTTCCCGGATTTTGACAGCGGGCTTACCTGGGACTGCCAGGCCCTGCCAAACCTTTCGTTGAGCTCTTTGGGGGATCGATAGTTCAGCAGCGCCATTCTTCTAGCGAGCGCGAGACCTCGATGCGGGCCAAAGCCCGGCTTAGCCTCGTAGTAATTTCCCGCGGCAAAATTTGCATCTGACCTAATCGCCTCCAGTTGAACTGTGTTTAGTGCGATTTGATCGGCAGTTGAGTATGGCGGCGCGGCAAGTATGGCAAGCTTTCTGACTTTTTCGGGAGTTGTGATGGCCATCTCTAGGGCGTGCATACCGGCCATGGATCCACCAATCACACCGTGCCAAGTAGAAACTTCAAGTTGCTCACCAACAAAATCGAAAGCGGCGGCCTGATCTCGAATTGTCAGCTGGGGAAAGTTTGATCCATACTCCTGACCTTGAGGGTCCAAGGATGAAGGCCCCGTGGAGCCCTGACAGCCACCTAGAACGTTAGGCGTGACGATGAAGTATTTATCCGTGTCTAGCGCTAAACCTGGACCAATTAACCCATTCCACCAGCCAGCCGTTTGATGACCTGGACCGGAGGAGCCGGAGGTGTGGCTGTCGCCAGTCAATGCATGAAGAATTAGAACTGCATTGCTGCTATCGGAATTTAGTGAACCCCAGGTTTCGTAGGACAAAACCGCTTGCTTCAGTTCCTCTCCGGATTCTAAGGTAAGCGAAAAAGGAGCAGTGAACTTTCTACTACCTGGATCGTCACCGGTTCTCCAGGCTCCGGTTGCAGGAGGTCTTCCCACTAACTGACGACGCTGCTCCTCGGAAATGAATTCCGAGGGAGCAGAGTCTTCAGCTATTTGAAAGTCCATTTATTTTGCCGCTGCAAAACCTTTCTGCAGGTCGGCAATGATGTCTTCGTAGCTTTCTAGACCAACTGACAACCTGATGAGCCCTGGAGTTGCTCCAGCAGCAGCCAGGTCAGCCTCGTTGAGTTGCGAGTGAGTGGTAGAGGCCGGGTGGATGATCAACGACCTGACATCGCCAATGTTTGCCACATGGCTAAACAGTTCAACACCATCCACTAGCTTCACGCCTGCGTCGACGCCACCTACAATTTCGAAGGACACAATCGCTCCAGCGCCCTTTGGACAGTAGTGCTTATGTGCTTCGTTGTGTGGGCTTGAATCAAGTCCTGCGTAGTTCACGCTCGCAACCTGAGGATGTGCCTCAAGCCACTTGGCAACCTTCGAAGCATTCTCAACGTGACGCTCCATGCGCAGGCTCAGTGTTTCGAGTCCTTGAATCAAAGAGAATGCGCTGTCCGGTGAAATTGCAGCTCCAATGTCACGCAACAATTGGACTCTAGCTTTGATTATGAAGGCAATGCCATCGCCCAATGCCTCGGTGTAGACGACACCGTGGTAGCTAGGGTCTGGAGTGGTAAGGCCTGGGAATTTATCGGACTTTGACCATTCAAACTTTCCGCCGTCCACAATCGCTCCAGCAACAACTGTTCCGTGGCCACCTAGGAACTTGGTCGCAGAGTGAATGATGATGTCCGCGCCGTGCTCAAATGGTTTGATCAGAAATGGGGTCGCGACGGTGTTATCGACAATCAACGGTAGTCCTGCTGCGTGAGCAACTGACGCGACCTTGCCAATGTCCAAAATGTTGACTGCGGGGTTTCCAATGGTCTCAGCAAAAAGCAATTTCGTGTTCGGGCGGATCGCGGCCTTCCACTCGTTCTCATCGTCCTGGTTCACGACAAACGTTGTTTCGATCCCCAGCTTGGCCAAGGTGTATTTCAGAAGGTTGTATGTTCCTCCGTAAATTGAAGAACTGGAAACCACGTGGTCACCGGCTTGAGCGATGTTGAGAATCGCAAACGTGGTTGCTGACTGGCCTGAGGAGAGCAGCAGGGCTGCAGTGCCGCCTTCTAGAGCCGCGATACGCTTCTCCGCTACATCCTGGGTTGGGTTCATGATTCGGGTGTAGATGTTTCCAAACTCGGCCAGGCCAAAGAGGTTTCTAGCGTGCTCGGCAGAATTAAAGGTGTAGGCGGTTGTCTTGTAGATAGGCACCGCTCTAGCGTTTGTTGCTGGGTCGCTTACAGCTCCGGCATGGATTTGTTGGGTCTCAAAACCCCAGGTTGCTGCATCGGTCATTTTTTTCTCCAGTTAAGTTGGGTGGCTCGTTGTTACAACTATCTAGGTCACTTGGAAGTCAAGCAAATGCTCGCGTAACCCAAAGTAACTTTAGCTCAAGTGCGCAACTGCCAATGAAGCCAATAGCGCAGCCCCCAAAGGAATTACTGAGTCATCAAACAGGGCTCTTGCGGAATGGTTTGTCGGAGCTTGAGCGTGATCAATAGCTGGAGGGCATGCTCCAACAAAAACAAATGCCCCAGGTATTTCGTGAACGATCGAGGCGAAATCCTCACCTCCGGCAATGGGATGTTCCATGTTCATGTAGCCAGCTTCGCCAACCAGTTCTTTTGCTGTGGCGGCAACTATGTCTGCTGAGGTCTTGTCATTCACAAGAACCCTTGTTGCCTGGCTGAACTCGACGGATGCGGTTAGCCCGAAGCCTTCGGCAATCGAATGAATCAACTTCGGTGCAAGTTCGTGGAGTTTCTTTGTGTTGGTTTCCGAGAAAGTTCTGACGGTTGCTCCGAAACTTGCTGAATCTGGAATCACGTTGTTGGTGGCGTCATCGCCAGCCCTGATCCAACTCACATTCAAGATCACGGGGTCAAACTGGTCGAACTGTTTATTGAGCATGGTCTGGAGTGCAGAAATCGCCTCCACCATTGGGGCCACGGGATCCTTAGACAGCCAGGGCATTGAACCGTGTCCACCGGAACCATGGAAAGTGACATTTAGGTCACCGGCGCTAGCCATTAGCGGTCCAGGTTTGCAGGCAATTATCCCAAGAGGAAGTGACGTGAAGACATGCAGCCCGTAGGCGGCAATAGGTCGGCTGCCTGTGACTTCAAGCATGCCCTCATCGATCATGATGTCCGCACCGTGGTGGCCCTCCTCACCAGGCTGGAACCATATCAAGACATCACCAGATAGGCCGTCCCTTGCTTGAAACAGCAATTTTGCAGCACCAACTCCTGAAGCCATGTGAAGGTCATGACCACAGGCATGCATATATCCGTTCTTAGATGCGAAGGTAAGGTCGGTTTCTTCGGTAACGTGCAGCGCGTCCATGTCGGCGCGCAGCAGCACTGTGGGGCCAGGGTTTGCGCCCTTTATGTGGAGGGCAATGGAGGAGAGGTTCTTACCGAGGGTGATTTCGCCCAAGCCTGCTAAGTGATCCAGGAGAGTTTTCTGCGTAGTTGGAAGATCAAGGGCAAATTCAGGATTTTCATGGAGTTTTTGTCGAAGTGAAATGAGTTCACCGGATAATTCATGTGCAGATATAAGCAGGTCCTGAGGTGTTTGCATGGAAGCTCCTTTGCTCAATCAATCATCGCACTGTTTAATGGAGGTAATGTTCGAACAACTTCACGCGGGATGGCAGGACTTACTGCCCAATCAATCCGAGGCTCTAGCCTCGATTGCTGAAAAACTGCGCGGGCTAAAGGAAGTGGTTCCCCCCGAGGAGCTCATTCTCCGAGCATTCAGCTATCCGCCTGAGCACTATCGAGTTCTGATTGTGGGTCAGGATCCCTACCCATCAAAGGGTCATGCCACCGGGCTTTCTTTTTGCGTTCCGCCAGGTACAGATCCACTTCCACCCACCTTGAGAAATATTATTAGAGAACTTCGTGAGGATTTGGGTCAAGAACTGGTCGTTGACGCGGACATTTCGGTCTGGGCCGACAGGGGAGTGATGATGCTCAATAGAAACCTGACCACTATCAGAGGTCAGACGGCGGCCCACTTCGACATTGGCTGGGAAGACTTCACTGCCGAGGCAATTCTTGCTCTACAAAAAGTGCATCGCGGCAACCTGGTAGTAATTCTTTGGGGCCAAAGGGCAATCTCGCTCAAAGACCAATTGGGAGATTCCAAAATCATCGAAAGCCCGCATCCTTCCCCGCTTTCGAGCTATCGAGGGTTTTTCGGATCGAAGCCCTTTTCTCGTTCAAATGAGTTCCTTACACAAGCAGGGCTAGATCCAATCGATTGGAGCTGCTAGTGGTTGACAGCGAAACCAGATGGGCAATGGTGCGTCGGAGCCGTCAGAAACCTCCGGCCGAAGCTGTTGAGGTCCTAATTCGAAACCTTGAGGAAAGTGATCTGCCTGCAATCAAGGATATTTACAACTACTTCATTCGCAACACAGCAATTACTTTTGATGACGTGCCTCTAAAGCTTTCGTATTGGCAGGAAAAGTATGAAATGGCAAAGAAGTTCGAATTGCCGTTTTTGGTTCTTACTCGCGGTAGCCAAGTAATCGGTTTTGCTTATGTGTCACCTTGGCGCCAAAAATCTGGTTACCTAAAAGTTGTTGAGAACTCCATTTACCTGTCTGCGCCCGCAACAGGAAAAGGGCACGGCAGTCAGTTACTGATGGCCTTGCTTGACAGCTGCAAGGCCAGCGGGATCAAAGAGATCATCGCGGTGATTGCTGATCGCGGCGCCCATGCATCAATTGCGCTTCATGAAAAATATGGCTTTATTCAGCAGGGACATCTAGCAAATGTGGCTGTCAGGTTTGGGAAACCCATTGGAAGTCACATGCTTTCGCTAAAGATGTCTAACCACTAGCCAGCAAAACCTGGCCTACTTTTTTGCGCAATGTCGTCAAGGCCTCTTTCTCGATGCCAACTGTGGTGACTACCGTGTCCGCCTGAGCAAGATCAGCAAAGGAACTAAACCCTCGGGTTCCCCACTTGGTGTGGTCTGCCAGTACCACAAACTTGACAGCCCGCCTAATTACCTCGCGGTTAGTGTCTGCTTCAACAAGGTTTGGCGAGCTGAAACCGAATTCCGTGTCCATGCCGTGTGTTCCCATAAACACTGAATCTAAGTTAAACCGCGCAAAGACCTCGGTAGTGATGTTGCCAACGAGTGAATCAGTTGGCGTTCTGACTCCACCGGTCAGTACTACAGTTTGATCGGCTCTCGGGTATTGCGCAAAGAAGTCAGACACTGGAACCGAGTTAGTGACGATAGTTATTGAAGGGACATCACGGAGCCTCTTTGCAAGTGCGTAGACAGAACTGCCACCCATCAGGGCTATTGCCTGCCCAGGTTTAACCATTGCTGCTGCAAGTTGCGCCATGGAATCTTTAGCGTTCTGTTCCTTGAGCGAGTTGAAGGCAAATGGGGGTTCAACGGTAGACGAGAGTGAATTTGCCGTTACACCACCGTGCACCTTGTCAACTAGACCCTGGGTTGCAAGCGACTCAACATCCCTGCGAATGGTCACTTCCGAAACTCCCAGACTGATTGCCAGGTCGCTTATTTTCCGAGCGCCTGCTAGTGATACCTCATCCAAAATAAGTGCTTTACGCTGCGCAGCTAACACGGCTCCCCTTCAAAAACATCTCTACAGAGTATTGGTAAATCCGAGAACTGTTCAGATATTTATTAACAAAATGATTACTTTTGTCGTTATTTGTTCGAAAAGTTTGGGATTATTGAGACAGTTCGTTTTTGATCTATCTGGCAGATGACCATTTGGGCCGAAGCTATAGAAAGGTCCAGGGCGAGCGGACAAGCAGTCCGAGTGCAAACTTGAGCTGAAGCAAAAACTGAAAATAGCAATTGAGTAGACAACTGGGTGCAGCCCAAAAGCCGCACCCAGTTGTCGTCAAACTAGAGTGTTGTCAACCTAAGAGATTTGGATTCAAGTTGAAAGCTCCTAACTTCGTTCACCTTCGTCAAGATGGTGTTTCCCTGCTTGTGAGTGTCAGCGAAGAGCTGACTCAAGTTTTGCATTGGGGTGAGGATCTTGGCCCATCGACAAATTTCAATGACCTTCTGCTCGCAGCTAAGGAGCCAAGTGCTCATGCTGAAACTGACTTTCCTGATCAGCCAGGTATTTGGCGGGAGCAAGGCAGGGGTTTTGCAGGTGCTCCGGTTGTGCAGGGGCACAGAAACGGTTTGGATTTTGCTCCTTTGTTTCGGCTGCAGGATTACAGCGCCACGGAAACGACTCTTGAGATCGCCGGCGTTGACGAAGTTGCCGCTCTCAAAATTGAGACCAAGCTGTCTCTTCTCAGAGCTGGAGTAATCGAGCTATCTCACACGCTCACAAACCTCGGATCATCCGACTACACGGTTGACGATCTCGCCAATTACCTGCCGCTCCCGGATCGAGCTCAGCAGTCGATGGATTTCGCAGGGCGCTGGGTAAAAGAGCGTCAACCGGTCAGCCGAGAAATTCAAGCTGGTGTTATGTCTCGAGAAGTGCGCGAGGGAAGAACAAGCCACGACTACACGATTTTGCAGCTTGCCATGACCAAGGGTGCAAACTTCAGATCTGGAGAGATTTGGTCGATGGGGCTGTTATTTTCCGGAAACTCAAAACACACGATTGAGCAACTCCAATCAGGCAGAAAAGCGATTTCAGCCAGTGAATTGTTGCTCCCTGGCGAAGTTATTCTGGCGCCCGGGCAGTCTCATAGCAACGCTTCGGTTGTAGCCATCTATTCCCCAAACGGAATCGATGGGCTATCCCAAAAGTCCTATGGCTGGTTGCGTTCAAGAAAGACTCATCCGACGAATATTCGCCCAAGGCCTTTGACGCTGAATGTTTGGGAGGCAGTTTATTTCGATCACAACCTTGAGAAGCTGACGGAGCTTGCAAAGGTAGCCAAGCAAATAGGGGTTGAGAGATTCGTTCTTGATGATGGCTGGTTTGGTTCTCGTCGCGATGACACCTCGGGGCTTGGGGACTGGGTTATTTCAAAGGATGTTTGGCCTGATGGTCTCGCTCCACTGATTGAAGTCGTGAAGGCCAACGGGATGGAGTTTGGTCTCTGGTTTGAAGGTGAAATGGTGAACCCTGTATCCGATGTCTACCGGGAGCATCCGGATTGGATACTCAGCGTAGGTGACCGGGTGCCTGCAGTGAGCAGGGGTCAGTTAGTTCTAGATCTTTCAAACCCAGACTGCTATAAGCATGTTTTTGATCAAACAGATGCGGTTCTTCGGGATAACGACATCTCTTACATCAAGTGGGATCACAACAGGCCGCTTGTTGACCCAGGACACCAGTCACGGGCTGCAGTTCGCACCCAGACTGAAGCTATTTACCGGCTCTTTAAAGACTTGAAGAAAAACCACCCTGGCCTCGAGATCGAAAGCTGTGCTTCTGGTGGGGGGCGAATAGACCTCGGCATGGCTCAAGTTGTAGATCGTTTTTGGGTTTCCGATTGCAATGATGCGCTGGAGCGTCAGTACATTCAGCGCTACACCCAAATTGGCATTCCTCCTGAAATGTTAGGCAGTCATATCGGGCCGACAACCTCTCACACCACCGGTAGGACACACACCCTAGGCTTCAGGGCCGTCACAGCGCTCTTCGGTCATGCTGGGTTGGAGTGGGACATAACAAAAACTACCCCGGAGGAAAAAGTGGCCCTGAAATCTTGGGCCGATTACTACAAGAAAAACCGTGGACTGCTGCACTCAGGTGATGTTGTCAGGATGGAAACCGATCTGGATTCAACATTTGTTCACGGGGTCGTTTCAAAAGACAAAGCAACAGCTCTTTTTGCATATGTCACCCTCCAGGCGCAGGCAGGTTCTCGTCCCAACTCAATAGTTATAGACGGCCTTGACCTGGAAAAGAACTATTCGGTGAAAGCAGTATTTCCAGCTGGTAAGCCTGTTTTCCAGCAACGGACAGCACCTGGCTGGCTGGACGGTGTCGTGCTAACCGGAAAAGCTCTAAGTCAAATTGGCCTCCGGCCTCCAATCTTGTTTCCAGAATCAGCCCTACTAATAGAAATCGAGGCAATCTAATGCTGAACAGTCAAAAACTCTACTTCGGAGGCGACTACAACCCCGAGCAGTGGTCAAAAGAGGTTTGGAAACAGGACATTGAGCTGATGCAGAAGGCGAACGTAAACCTGGTGTCGCTCGGCATTTTTTCGTGGGCAAATCTAGAGCCAACAGAGGGCAATTACGAATTCGGTTGGCTCGATGAGATTATGGACCTTTTGCATGCAGGCGGTATTTCTGTTGACCTTGCAACGGCGACTGCATCACCACCGGCTTGGATGTCCGCGAAATACCCGGAGGTCTTGCCGGTAAATTTTGACGGTGTTCGCATGGAATTCGGGGGCCGACAGGCGTACTGTGCAGCGAGCCCCGTTTACATTAAGAAGGCCGCAGAAATCACAGAACAGCTAGCTTCCAGGTATGCCAAACACCCAGCGGTTGTGATGTGGCACGTGAATAACGAATACGGTTGCCATCACGCATATTGCTACTGCGATGTTTCTAAAAATGCCTTCGTAAAATGGCTCAAGAACAGGTATTCATCACTCGATGACCTAAACGCATCCTGGGGAACTGATTTTTGGTCCCAGCGCTACCACGCTTGGGATGAGATCCCAGCGCCAAAAAGAACGCCAGATGGAACACACCCAAACCCCGGTGCCCAGATTGATTTCAGGAGATTTACCTCTGAAATCACACTTGACCTATTCAAGCAAGAACGCGACATAATCAAGAAGTACGACAGCGTAAACCCGGTAACGACAAACTTCATGTCCATGAAGTTCACTCACGCCATGGACTACTTTGCCTGGTCAAAGGAAGTGGACTTTGTGTCCACCGACCACTATTTGGCTCAGCACGATATCGAAAACCACATTGACTTGGCTCAGATGGGCGATTTGACCCGTGGCTTTGCCAATGGCAAGCAGTGGCTCTTGATGGAGCACAGTAGCTCAGCGGTTAACTGGCAGCCGAGAAACTACGCGAAGACTCCAGGGCAGGAAAAGCGCAACGTTATGAGTTTTGTGGCGAGGGGCTCTCAAGGATCGATGTATTTCCAATGGCGTCAGTCCCAAGCCGGGTCCGAAAGGTTCCACTCATCGATGGTTCCTCATGCCGGTGAAGACACCCGCGTCTATCGCGAAGTGGCGGAGCTTGGCAAGCTATTGAGCGAGAATCCAGACCTAGCCAACTATCCAACCGATAGGGCTGAAGTTGCAATGGTCTTTGACTACGAGCAGATGTGGGCAATGATGCAAGCCAACCTGCCAACTAAGGACTTGAGCTACCCGGAGACAGTTGCCGCATGGTATCGAGCCCTATACAAAGAGGGCATCCAGGTTGACTTTGTGCCGGCAGACGTTGATGCAGAAACCTTAAGGCACTACAAGGTGGTTCTGATGCCGATGGTTCACATGCTCTCAGAATCCGAAGAGAAGACCTTTACTGATTACGCAACGCAAGGTGGAAACCTCGTCGTGGGCTACTTCTCAAACATCGCGGACCGCACACTGCGGGTCAAGCTCAATGGTTACGGCGGCAAGCTTGTGAAAGATGTCATCGGTGTTTACATCGAGGAGTTCTATCCAATGCGAGAAAAATCAGTTTCGCTCTCCAACGGCATGGAGGCAACGCTGTGGGCGGAGCTTTCCAGGATAAATGGTGCCGAGATGGTTGCTGAGTTCAAAGATGGCCAGGGAGCAGGAAGCGTGGCAATAGCAAAACGTAATCTCGGCTCATCCACCGCCTGGTACCAGGGGACACAACTGACGGAAAAGTCCCAGCGGGAATTCTTCAGTTCGCTGGCAAAAACTCTGGGGCTTTCGGCCACGGGCTCTGAATCTAGAGAGCTCATAAAGCGAGGTCCGTACCAGATTGAAATTGACCATGCTGCAAACACGGTCAAGGTGAGTAAAAGCTAACTGCAGTTAAATGAAAAAGGGATCCGATTTCTCGGATCCCTTTTTCTTTGTGCGGGTGAAGGGACTTGAACCCCCACGCCTTGCGGCGCCAGAACCTAAATCTGGTGCGTCTGCCAATTTCGCCACACCCGCAACAGTGATACAGCATAACTGGTTTTTGTCGCTGTGGAAAACCCAAAACTTAGCTTTGGGCAAAATGGCATGGTTTT
>JAQWUU010000054.1 GCA_029241985.1 Aquiluna sp.
CCTCGTTGTCGAATGATAGGTAGTAGTCAGCGCCAGCAATTGGGCGGTCGTAAGCGATAACAGGAATGCCCTGTGCCTTCGCCTTCTCAGCTACAGAAACTCCAGCACCCTGGTAGTCAACCAATAGCATCACTCCACAGCCCTTGGTTAGCTGCTGGTCAGCAATGGTTGCAAACTTTGCGGTGTCTGACTGAGCGTTCTGGATGTCAACTTCGTATCCAGCTGCGGTCAGAGCCTTCTCTAGAGCTGGGCGGTCACCTGGCTCCCAGCGGGTTCCGCTGTCAGCATCTGGCAAGATCACACAGGCACGGCCAGCTGTCGCCTCGACGGTCTCTGTGGCTGCGGCACTGGTGGTCTCAGTTGTTTCTGCGGTCTCTGCAGCACAGCCAGCGAGCGTCAATGCTGCTACTGCTGCAAGTGCCGAGATTGAAAATAATGAAGACTTTTTCATGATTTAGTCGGTACCTTCCATTTTGATGATTCGTTACCCGAGAGGGCTTCCCCCGAATAGGCCCGGATCGGGCTCATTTATTATGTTGTATTACCCAACAAATTATTGCAACCAGAAGCATCTAGTTTTTGCTAACGAATAAGTAACGTTATCTATTTGTTGTTTTAAACAACAAGTATCTTTAGTCCTAGAGAAAGAGGTAATCGACATGAGCGCTGATAAGCCCTTACCTGCTCACAAAGGTCAAAGTGGCGAAAGCGTCAGGCAGCACAACCTCTCAACAGTTCTAAGACTGGTGCACCTTCAGGGCACAATCCTGAGATCCAAAATAACTGCCACAACTGGATTGAACCGCTCCACCGTTTCCGACTTAGTTGCGGAGCTCTCAGAACTTGGAATTTTGGTTGAAAAAGAGACAGCGGCCCCAACCGGAGTTGGCCGTCCGTCGTTGGCTGTCTCTGCAGCTGACAACATCGTTGCCTTTTCGGTGAACCCGGAAATCGATGCCACAACGGTGGCAGCGGTTGCGCTGTCTGGCCGAGTGGTTTCCAAGGAGCGCAGACTGATGCGGTCCCACCCAACCGCCCAAGACTCGATCGCAGTATCTGCCGAAATGATTGACAGCATGCGCAAGCAACTTGAACCGGGCACTCGTATCGTCGGTGTCGGGGTCTCGGTACCCGGACAGGTCCGCAGCTCCGATGGCGTGATCAGATTTGCGCCTCAACTCGGATGGGTGGAACAGGCATTCGCCGCTTCTCTAAGCCAATCAACCGGTCTACCGGTCTACCTGGCTAACGATGCCAGTTTGGGCTGCGTGGCCGAATCTAGATTCGGTGCAGCCAAGGACATCAATGATGCTGTGTTTCTGTTTGCTGGCTCCGGCGGTATCGGAGGTGGAGTTATCAGCAACGGTAGAAACATAACGGGCGCTGCTGGGTATGCTGGCGAGCTCGGCCACATTCGCATCTCGAGCTCAAAGCAGCTGGACTATTCCGGGTTCTCGGGAACGCTGGAGGCGCTGGTGCGTAGGAATGACCTGCTAGATATCTTTCGGTTGTATGTTGCGACCGATGAAGAGCTTGATGCTGAAATCCGTTCCACTGAGTCGACAAAGGCGAGAAAGCTCCTTGAACAACAGGTCAGCTCGCTAGCCGACGGCATTAGCACCCTCGTCAATATATTTAATCCGGAAGTTGTGGTCTTGGGAGGCTTCCTGACATCGCTGTTTGACTTTGCTCCAGATCAATTGATTGCGGAGATGAAGCAGGGCGCGTTGGCGGCGGCCTCGGAAAGAGTAGTTATTCGCAAGGGAGCACTTGGGTCCAACCTGCTTGTTTTAGGGGCGGCAGAGCTTCCATTTGAAGCTTTACTGGAGGCCCCATCCAGTTTCAGGCTCACTGACGCCTAGTTAGCTGCCTTGTTCTTCCAGGTTCAGCTCGGTGTCCCATAGCAGCCAGCTGTTGGACCCGGCATCAAGCTTTGGTTCATCTAGGCCGTAGGCAATTGCTGGGTTAGTAGTCGCAGCCTTGAATGCTGCAGCTGGATCGCTTATCCAACCGGCATAGTTTTGGACTGCCTTGGTCAGCAGCAACGTGGAGCCAGCAATAGAACCGCCATGGGTCCTGGCAACAGAATCCACAACCCGCACGTCCATTGAACCAAGCTTGTAGTCACCGTCCGGCATGCCGGTTGCAGCCATTGAATCAGTGACCAGGATCACTTTTTCGGGGTTCAGCAATCTTGCTGCCTCGGGGTGGACATGCTCCCCATCTGCAATCAGCTCGGTGAAGGCAGCAGCTTCCAGTGCAGCGGGAATAGGGCCTGCCGCTCGATGGTGAATCGACTGCATGGCATTAAAAGCATGCGTCATAATCTTGCCGACAGAGCCAAAGAACTCCTTGGCTTGGCTGTAGTTTGCTGCACTGTGACCAAAGCATGGCTCAATTCCGGCGGCCTTTAGTTTTTCAAGTTGTTGTGACGTGAACAGCTCCGGGGCAATCGTCATGGACTTCACGATCCCTTTCGATGCGCTGATGATCTGGTCCAACTCCAAATCTGTTGGAGCATGCAAAACCTGCTGGTCGTGAGCACCCTTGAACTCTTCGGCCAAGAATGGCCCCTCTAAGTGAAGGCCTAGGAATGCCGGGTCTTCAATCTCATGCGCAACGCCAATGATTGTCACCATCTGCTCAATGGGGGCACTGATTAGGCTCAAGAAAGTCTTGCCAACACCATTGGACTTATAAAAATCAATAACCTTCAGCATGTGTTCTAGTCCATTGTCATTGCTGAAACCAACCGCGCCATGGGCGTGGGTGTCAATCAGTTTTGGGGTTAGGAACTTGCCGGATCCGTCTTCCGGGCTGCCTACGTATTTCTTCCAGCCTTCGCCCTGACCAAAATCACGAATCACTCCGTCGATTACAACCCAAGAATCAGAGATGATTCGCTCACCATCGAACAGGTGAAGATTCGCAATGGCTCTAGCAGACAACTATTTCCACGCCCTGTTCTTCAAAGCTTTTGCGCACCGCTGGTTCTGGCTCTTCGTCAGTCATGATCATGTCGATCTCTCCGGGTTTGCATATTCTTGCAAAGGCCTGATGACCAATCTTGTCGGCGGTAGTGATCACAACAACCTTTTTCGCCGCATCTGCGATGAGCTGGTCGATCTTGGCTTCGCCCTCATGGTTAGCTGTCGCTCCCACCTCGGCATCGACACCATTCACGCCCAAGAAGGCGATGTCTAACACCAGTCCATCTAGCAGGCTGGAAGCAAAATCCCCAATTAATTCATAGCTCTGGGGTCGTGCAACGCCTCCGGTGACCACGATCTTGATGTGGGGGCGGATCACCATTTCCGTCGCAATGTTGATGGCGTTGGTGACAACTGTCAGGCCGATATCACCATCACTGGGGTGCAGTCTATGACTCGAGGCAAGCTCTCTAGCCAGCTCGGTGGTCGTAGTGCCGCCATTAACACCTATTCGGTAGCCTCTTTGAACCATGGCCGCCGCAACTCTTGCAATGCGTTGCTTCCCTCGGTCTTCCTTGGCTGTTTTGTAGCGAATCGGCAGGTCGTAAGCAGCACCGCTTGCCTGGATACCCCCGTGTGTCCGAGTGACCAACTGTCGATTCGCGAGTTCGTCAAAGTCTCTTCGGATCGTGGCAAGGGAGACCTTGAGAGAGTTAGCAGCCTGATCCACATCCAGCGCGCCAGTTTTGGAAACTAGCTCCAAAATTCTGTTGATGCGCTCGTTCCGGCTCATTTCTAAAGCCTACTTAATCGAGCCGGCAGTCAGACCACTGATCAACCACTTCTCAATTGCGATAAACAGAATTACCACAGGGATGATGGCAATCAGTGAGGTGGCAAAAACGTAGTGCCACTGCACCTCATAGAGCCCGATGAACCCAGTGATTCCAACAGTCAGCGGTCTTATTTCCACAGAGCTTGTCAAAGTTAGCGCCACCACGAACTCATTCCAAGCGGTTATGAATGTGAAGATGGTGGAGGTGATGAGCCCTGGAAGGGACAAAGGCAATGTGATGCGCCAAAGCACCGAGACCTTGGAACAGCCATCGATCATGGCTGCCTCCTCAACCTCGTAGGGGATACTGGCAAAGAAGCCGCTCAAAATCCAGACTGAGAAAGCTAGATAGAAGCCAGCATTGACAAGTATCAGGGCCAAGTATGTGTTCACCAATCCCAAGGCAACCATTTCTCGGTAAATGCCAATAACCATGGAGGTGGGAGCGAACATCTGTGTCGCAAGGACCAGCAGCAAAATTAGGTTTCTAGTCCTGAACCGGAAGCGCGCAAGGTAGTAAGCGGCTGGAACCGATACCAACAGCACGACAACGGTTGCGGCGCTGGCGATGATGACGGTGTTGATCAGGTACTGCAAAATCGGAGCAGACTCCCAGACCGTGATGAAGTTCGACCACTCCAACCGGGTGGGAAAGTAGTCTGCAGGAATTTGGTAGAGCTCATCATTGGGGGTGAGCGCGGTAAACATCATTCGTATGTAAGGCAGTAAGAACATCAAGGCCACTGCAAAACCAGTAACGGTTAGCAAGCCTTTTTTGCCAAGTTCCTTGTTTTTTGCCTTTGCCCTAGACGGGGAGGTCATCGCCTTCGGCTTTGCTGAAATGCTCATCAGTCTTCCTTCTTTCCGAAGCCGGTCGCTCGAATGTAGATCAAGACGAAGATCAAGATGATGCCAAAGTTCACGACCGACAATGCGGCCGACTGGCCGATCTCTTGGCTGCGGAATGCCAGCTTGTACATCAAAGTCGTCGTGGTGTCGGTGGTGTAGCCAGGACCGCCACCAGTCATAACCCAAATGATTGGGAATTGATTAAAGACATTTATCAAATTGATCACAGTTGCGATAAACAGCGAGGTTTTAAGCAGGGGAAAGGTAATTGAAAAATAAGTCTTTCTTGCGGAAGCCCCGTCTACCTTTGCCGCTTCGTACACCTCGCCGGGAACAGTCTGCAGACCCGCCAAGATCACGAACGTTGTGAAAGGAAGCGACACGAACACGGCAACAATGATCAACCATGGCAGAGAGGTTTCAGCCGACCCCATCCAGTCAATCGCTTCTTCGACCAATCCCAGGTCGAGCAGGATGCGATTCAAGATTCCGTAGTAACCATCCAGCATCCATCTAAAGCTGGTGGCGGTCATAATCACCGACGCAGCCCAGGGAACAATCAGTGCGTAACGCACAAACCGACGCCCTGGGAACTTTGCGTTTAGAAGCTGAGCCAAGAACAGCGAGATAAAAATAGTGATTGCGACAACGGTGACAACCCAGAAAAACGTTCTAGAGATTGCGCCCAATAGGTTGGGATTGTCAAAAAGTTCGCGGTAGTTCTCTAAGCCTGCGAATCCTTTGGTTACGCCCGAACCAGATATCTCCAGGACCGAAGTTCTGCCCATTTCGTAGACCGGCCACAGAACGATGGCCAGGATCAGTATCAACATCGGCGTAATCCAAGGCAGCGGCCCAGCTAGGAACCTTTGAATCAGGCTCTTCTTCCGACGCCTGGACGGCGGAGCAACAGTATTGGTGGTCATCTTCTGTCCTATGTATTTGATTCAAACTTAGCGGCTAAGGAAAAGGCGGGGCCAATAATTTATTGGCCCCGCCCAGTCCTTGGATTACTCCTAGGGAGTGCTACTCAGCCTTGGAAGCGATGCCTTCTAGGATCGACATGATGTCCGCACCCTTAGCAACTGCTAGACCAATGGTCTGCTGGGTCTCACCCTGAACAGCTGGCCAGCTGGCCTCTGCACCTGGGTAGAACACAGCATTTGGTAGAACTGCGATGTATGGGGCCAAGGCCTCATCGCTGCTCATTGCCTCACCAGCACTCTTGGTTGCAGGCAAGAATCCACCAGCGGCCTCTAGGAAGCCTGCATAGTTGTCAGCTTCGAACAGGAAGCTCATAAACGCCTGCACTGCAGCCTTGTTGGTCTCGCCCTCGTTCTTGAAACCGAAGAAGTAGTCCTGAACACCAAGGGTGATGCTGGTGCCATCGGCACGGTTGGTTGGGAACGGTGCGATGTCGTAATTAATGGTTGAACCCTGCTCTTCCAATACGCTTGGAAGGAAGATCGCACCATTTAGCATTCCAACCTGGCCCTGTGCGAACAGTGCGAATGCACCGTCGGTGCGGTTGAAGGTTGCAGGTGATGGGTTGGTTAGACCGTCAGCAACAAGACCCTGTAGGTACTCAAGAGTCTCTACGTTGGCTGCGCTGGTGATGTCCCAAGCGCCGTTGTTGTAGTAACCACCGTTGTTAGAAGCAGCCCAGATAAGGAACTCAGCCTGAGCTTCTTCTGGTCCAAGTGGCAAGGCCAGTGGTGTTACTCCAGGCACCGAAGCCTTGATCTTCTCAGCGGCAGCTCGAACGCCATCCCAGGTGACGATGTCAGCCTTGGTTAGACCAGCAGCATCGAAAATGTCTTTGTTGTAGAAGAACAGACGAGCTGATGCCAAGTCTGGCACCGCGTAAGCAGTTCCTTCGTACTTAGAGTTTTCGATGAAGGTTTCAACCATGTCGTCCAGGGTTGCTGCAGGAAGAAGCTCGTCTGCTGTGTAAAGCAGGCCATCCGCTGCGAAGGACGAGAAATAGTTCAAGTTTCCGATGTCAGGAAGGTCATTGGTCTGGACCATGGTCTTGATCTTCTGGTCGATGTCGTTCCAGCTGACTACCTCAACCTCAACGTTGATGTTTGGGTTGTCTGCCTCGAAACGCATAACTAGGTCGTCGTAGTAAGGCTGCATGTCATCGGTGTACTGTGCTGCTACAACGCGAATAGTGGTTGATTCAGCCGATGCGGAAGAGCCGTTATCGGTGGTTCCCCCAGTGTCGGTTGTTGCATCAGCAGCACAGCCCGCGAGTGTTCCGGCGGCTAGCAAACCTGTCAACGCAAGAGCTGCTCCGCGACGGAGTGAGATCTTTGCCATTGCATTCCTTTCAATTCATTTAAAAACTCAACATGGTTTATGAAGAGCCTGCCTCGATGCTAACCCGAATCATTAAGTGCTGACTACTTTTGATTATTACAACTTGGTTACAATCAAAATCAATCAAAACTAAAAAGCCCTATAAATCGGCAAAAAATGACAATTTTGTTGCAATTTCATGGACAATTCAGGAAATATCGAATTTAAGTTGATTGAATTGTGATGATTTTTGGTTGTTTTTTAGTCAAATACAGCAGTAAGCTTCAAAATAGAATTTCAGCAGCTAATAGAAATGGACTCAAAATGACCACACACGCAGAAACTGAGATCTTCTCCCAGCCAGAGATCTGGGAGCAGACAATGGCTTTCTATCCGACCGTGGCTCATCTACTGCCCGCACCGGGAGAGCGAGTTGCTTTTGTTGGCTGCGGCACCAGCTGGTTCATGTCGATGACTATCGCATCCTTGCGCGAAAGCCTAGGAATGGGCGAATCAGATGCGTTCACAGCAAATGAATTTCCTCTTCACAGGAAGTACGACAAGATTGTTGCCATTTCGCGCAGCGGCACCACTACTGAAGTTGTGGACCTGCTGGCGAAAATTTCTGGAACTCCTACAGTCATCATTACGGCAGTGGCCGGTTCCCCAGTCACCGAAAACGCTGACGAAACAATCCTTATTGATTTTGCTGACGAACAGAGCGTTCTCCAGACTCGATACGCAACCGCTGTGCTCACCCTGCTGCGAACACACTTGGGGCAGGACTTGTCTGATCTTCCCGCGCAGTGTCGCGAAATCCTTGGTGCCCCTCTAGACCCGCAGCTGCTTGACTGCGAGCAAATTTCATTTCTGGGCACTGGCTGGACCGTCGGCTTAGCTCACGAGGCGGCCCTCAAGACTCGCGAGAGTTCGCAATTTTGGGCCGAGGCCTACCCAGCTATGGACTATCGCCACGGACCAATTTCAATTGCCCAACCAGGGCGAGCAGTATGGATCTTTGGCACTCCGCCGGCAGGACTGGAAGAGAACATAAGCGCCCTCGGTGCCCTGGTAGTAACGTCCGAACTGGACCCTATGGTCCACTTGGTCCTGGCCCAGCGGGTTGCAGTAGCGATTTCCCAGGGACGTGGCCTTGATACCGACAACCCGAGGGGCTTGGCGCGTTCTATTGTTCTGAACTAAGGTTCAAACTATGAGCCTCATGCTGGGTATTGACTTGGGCGGTACCGCCATAAAGTCTGCCTTGGTTGACAGGTCCGGGAAGATCTCAGACCCCCGATCAACCCCAACACCCCAGGGTGATCCGCAGGGACTAGAGGCGATCAAAGCGCTCACTGATCTTGTTAAGTCATACCAACAGACAGCCTCAGTCGCAGGAGTTGGTTTGTTGGTCCCCGGACTGGTAGATCCAGAAAATGGAATTGCCATTTACTCCGGAACCTTGGGTTGGCGAGACCTAGCCATTGCCGACCTATTAGAGGCCAAGGTCGGCACACGCGTCACGCTCGAGCACGATGTGACGGGAATCGCCCATGCAGAGAATCGCATTGGTGCGGCCAAGGATGCGAAGAGTGCAGTGGTGGTTGCAATTGGAACCGCGCTGGCGGCGAGCGTGATATTGCAAGGCGAGGTCTATCACCCGCATCCAGCAGTCGGGGAGCTTGGGCACACGCCGACCATTAATCAACGTCCTTGCGTTTGCGGCCTGAAGGGCTGCCTTGAGATGACCGCTAGTGGCGGTGCTCTCTCCAGAAATTACTTCGCTATCACTCAAGAGCATTTGGGCGCCATGGAAATCTTCGACCGAGCTCGAACAGGTGAGCGCGTGGCAGCAGAGCTGGTGCAGGAGTTTGTAGACGTGCTCTCCACCAGTTTTGTTTACATTTCAGCACTGCTGGGCCCGGAGCTGATTGTGATAGCCGGTGGTGTTTCGAAGGCCGGTGAAGATCTGATAGCGAAACTGAATGAAGCTCTCGACCAAAAACTTACAATTCACCGACGGCCCAAGCTGGTTCTATCCCAACTGCCTTCAGGCTCTGGCTCAATAGGTGCAGGCCTGTTGGCATGGGAGCGGCTAATTTGATTGGCGTCATCACCCTGTCACCTGCTGTTGACATTACATATGGGCTGGAGACCGTTCGGCTTGGCCAGGTCAATCGGGTGCAGCAAGTAACAAGGTCCCCGGGGGGAAAGGGCCTCAACGTCGCCAGAGTTCTCAAAAAGCTGGGGGCAGACGCGGTGCTTCACGCACCCTTGGGCGGTGCCTCCGGCGCTTGGATTCGAGAGAGGCTGGAAGAGCTGCAAGTCAACCTGGTAGAAACAGAAATTCAAGCCGAAACCAGGTCCGCTGTTGCAGTTGTTGGCAAAGAGGTCAGTGTCTTCAACGAGCCGGCAACCCCAATAAGCGAATCGGAGCTGGAGCGCCTGGAGGGCACGCTCGACACAGTCTCAATTGCTGTTGTGACAGGATCAGTTCCAGCGTCGGTCACGGTCGACCGTTTCTCAAAATTTCTGGGAAAAATAAAGCAAAAATCGGAAATTCTGGTTGTAGACACAACCGGTGAATACTTGATTGCTGCCAGCAAGCATGCCGATTACCTCAAGCCAAATCTCGAGGAACTGCTTGCAGCCACAGCTTTGACTGAAGGCCCCGCCATAGCAATGCTCAGACAGCAAGGTTCGAGAGTGATTTTGTCACTCGGCGAACAGGGGGTTGTTCTTCACTCCCAGCAGCGAGTTGGATTTCGAGCACCTAAGCAGCAGGGCAACCCAACAGGGGCCGGCGATGCGCTGACCGCGGGTTTTGTCTCGACACTGGCTAGATTGGGGCCAGCTTCGGAATCAGAATCGTTGCGTTTTGCCTGCGCGCTGAGCGCAGCGAGCATCCTCAGCCCAGTCGCGGGAGACTTTAGTCCTGAGTTAGTTACCAAGCTGCTAGCCGAAGTTGAGGAAGCCTAATGCCACTAGTTTCAACCTCTAACATTCTGGAAACCCAGAATTGTGTTTTGGCCTTGAACGTGGTGACTCTTGAGCATGCTGAAGCATTTGTTTCAGCTAGCCAAATCACGGGCACTGGTCTGGTGCTGCAGCTAAGTGAGAATGCTGTGAAGTATCACGGGTCACTGGCCCCGCTTGGATCGGCTCTACTGCAAATTGCAGCCGCCTCCGCCACACCAATCGCCGTTCATCTGGACCATGCCACAAATCGTGAACTCGTCACGGAGGCGGTTCGACTGGGATTTACATCTTTAATGTTCGATGGCTCGAACCTAGACTTCGAACAAAATGTGAGTGAAACCCGCGCGGTTGTCGAACAAGGCCATGCGAATGGCGTCTGGGTTGAAGCGGAAATTGGTGAAATCGGCGGAAAAGACGGAGTTCACGCGCCGGGCGTTAAAACAAGTGTTGAAGATGCAGTGAGTTTTCAGAGAGAGACCGGCGTGGATGGGCTGGCCATAGCTGTTGGTTCTTCTCATGCCATGGTTGAAAAGCAAGCAAATCTGGATTTGCAGCGAATTAGTGAAATTGCAGCGCAAGTGCCTGTTCCGTTGGTTTTGCATGGTTCCAGCGGTGTGCCAAGAGAGCAACTGGTGGCCGCGGTTGAGGCTGGAATCCGAAAGATCAACATTTCCACCGAGCTCAACAAAACCTTCACCGAATCAATTCGAAGGTCGTTGAGTTCTGATTCCGCAATGGTCGACCCACGCAAGTATTTAGGGCAATCAAGAGCAGAGCTTGAGGCGCATGTTGTCGACTACCTGTTGCTTCTTTGCATCAGGTAGCGTCAGCCGGCAGATTGTCTAAAAACTAAGAAACCAGGACTGTCGCGGGGTATCTTTTAGCCATGGACCCAGACAACATCCCAGCCCTCCACCCAGATCGAAATCTAGCAATGGAGCTGGTGCGAGCAACCGAAGCCGCTGCCATTCGTGCCTATCCGTTCATTGGCCACGGCGACAAGAATGCGGCTGATGGTGCTGCGGTTGATGCCATGAGGGCTTTTTTGGGAACTGTGAACTTCGAAGGCCTAGTTGTTATCGGTGAGGGCGAGAAGGATGAAGCACCGATGCTGTTCAACGGTGAAAAGGTCGGAACCGGCATTGGACCCAAGGTTGACATTGCCGTTGACCCGATTGATGGAACATCTCTTACTGCAGCCGGTAGGCAGAACGCCATATCGGTGATTGCTGTTGCCGACCGAGGTTCAATGCTCGATGCTTCAGCTGTTTTCAAGATGAACAAACTGGTTGCAGGGTCAGTGGGTGTTGGGGTTATTGACATTCGTCAGAGCATTCAGGACAACATCAAGGAATACGCCAAAGCCTCCAAGAAAGATGTTGGTGAGGTTGTGGTCGCGATTCTGGATCGCGAATACAACGCCGAGTTGGTTGAAGAAGTTCGCGCTGCCGGAGCCGGCACCAGGTTGCTTCGAGATGGCGATGTGGCAGCGGGCATTTTGGCGGCAAGACCAAATTCAAGAGTTGATATTTGTGCGGGTATCGGTGGTTCTCCAGAGGGCATTGTCACGGCCTGTGGGATTAGGGCGCTTGGTGGAACAATTCAGGGCATCCTGCATCCGCTAACCGAGGTTGAAAAACAAGGTGGCCTGGAAGCTGGTCTGGTGTTTGATCACGTTTATGAAATGAACGACATGGTTTCATCAGACAACACCTTCTTTGTTGCAACCGGAGTTACTGATGGCGCGCTGATGTCAGGCGTTAGGAAAAAAGGTGAAATCATCAGCACCGAGTCACTGGTGATTAGGGGCAGGTCTGGAACCTATCGAACCGTGCACGCCGAATACCAGGCATCACGCTGGATCTAGTGTTAGACGGATTTCAGAAAACGTAGCTAAGTTTGTGGCTGCATCACCAACCACCTACACCGCCACCTTTAGTTCCAACGGTGGGTCTTCGGTAAGCGCTGCCAGCTTTATTGCCGGAGCAAGCATCAGTGAACCTACGGTCCCCACCAGGTCCGGCTACACCTTCAATGGTTGGAGCACGACCCTAAATGATGTTGCCACCAAGGTCAGCTTCCCCTACAGCCCCGGGGTTTCGGCCAACATCACTGTTTATGCACTGTGGACTCAAAACCCAGCACCTTCCAATTCTGGCGGCAGCAGTCCGGTTCTGAACCCAGTGTTAACACCAAAGCCACCGGCGACGCCGGTCACCAAACCGATTGGTGAGGTCGAGGGCAGCACCGACAAGATCTCCATTGTTGCCGATGCCCCCAAGGACAAGTTGATCGCTAGCGGCGGCGGCTGGCAACTAGAGGTCAGTGCTAAGGCTGTCGATGGTCAGATCACAAAGGTTCAGCAAGACCTAACCCTCAACTTCCAAATTGCCTCAAAGGCAGAGCTGACTGGGTCCGGCCTTAGGCCACTGACAAAGGTCAGTGTTTGGGTCTTTTCCGACCCCACCTATGTTGGAGAGGTTCAAACCGATGGTGTCGGTAACTTTGCATCAAGTTTGACGCTGCCGGCAACCATCTTGCCCGGCCAGCACACCCTGCAGATCCTGTCCACAGACACCTTCGGCAGAACCGTGACCCTGAATCTCCCGATCACGGTGGTCGGTAAAGTCACAGTCGGCACCTCCAAGGGTTACCTCGCCCTCTACACCAAGGACCTAATGGGGCAAGAGCTCTCAGCAAAGGTTGCCGGCAAGTGGTTGGTTCAGGATCCAATTGCTAATTACAAGTCCTACGGCTACTCACGTCTGACCCGCAAGACCGGCGCTGGTTACCGCATCTATGTTCACCTTTACCTGAACGGGTCCTTCCTAAGGACCGACGTAATCACCACCAGGTGATTCGGCGGTCACCGCCGTGGCAGCTTGGACAACCGGCTCAAGTTGGCGGTCAAGACAAGAAGATGAACTAGATCATCAACTCCATGCCGTCAGGCAACAGCCCAAGTGTTCTTGCTTTCAGGACTGCCTGTTGCCTGGTGCCAACGCCCAAGGCTCGGAATATCTTCACCGACTCCTGCTTGATGGTCGACTCACTAAGAATCATTTCGTTGGCAATCACCAGGTTGGTTTTCCCATGGGCCATTTCAATCAAGATTGCGTGTTGGCGCTCAGTGAGATCCTCTGGCGAAGCTTCCTTGGGTTCTGCGCTTCTAGCCACGCTCTGGTAGCCGATGGATTCTAGGAACAGCCCCCCGGAGTCCTGGACCGCTCTTAGTGAACCGTTTGTGGGCACGAACGCATATGCCCCCGGGGTCGAAAGTCTGAGTAGCGCCCCAACTGGAACACTGTCGCGCAGCAGAGCCACGGCCACAGCATCTAACTCAACCCCGTCCACCTCTAGGGTGCCAACCTCCACGCCCTTGCTCCTGGCGGCCAGGGTCAACAGGTTCTCATCGAACTGACTCAGGTTTTGGTTGCCGAAACCGTTTTTCCCGTAGGAGCCAAGTGATTGCCAGCGGCCAGCATTGGTGAGTGCATAAATCTGTGTCCCGACGGTTCCGGCACCAAACACCTCGTCGGTTGCTAACCTGCGGCACAACTCGTTGCCAGTGTCACTGGCAGCCAACAGTCCGATCATCCTGACTGTCTGCTCAAGCTCTGTCTTTAAATCCATCGCGGACCCCCATCCGTATTGGTCGGACAGCTAGTCCGTACCCCGTACTAAGACCTTAGGGCGGCCCAACTACCGGCGCTTCTCATTGTCCGCACAGACATTTTTATTGCCCGTTTATACCTGAGTCCCTGCTAGTAACCAAGCGCTCACCCCACTGGTTACCTATCTACGTAAGGGTTAGATATCTCCTGCTTGGTTGGTGGTATCACGCTCTTACAGCCTGGAATCACAAGGTTTCGGGTAAACCAAGAAAGAAAGAGACAATATGTCTAAGAACCTAACCCGTAAGGGTCTAGCGTTTGGTGCAATTGTGGCTCTCGGCTCATCATTATTCGTTGGCGCTCCGGCGAACGCGGATAACAATGGTCCGATCACATTGCTTCCAGATGGCGGCACAATTGCCGCTGCAACGAACAACTCCATAATCGGAGCCGGTCTCACAATGACCGGAACTCTGAACCCGGCTACTCAGGGTGCCACGACCGGTGTCTCAGCCACCCTGGAGGGACCAGTTGCTAAAGCTGTTTACATTGTGACAAACCCTTCTGGGGCCAAGATCACAATTGATACCGACAATGGCACTGCAAACCCCGGCTTCCTTGTTTACAATTCGGATGGCGACACCTCTGCTAACGGAACCACTGCTTCACAAACTTATGCTACGACTACCTTAGGAACTGTAGATACCGTGGCACTGTACGTGGTTTATGACTCCACCGCAAAGTCCTATGTGACCAACGCTAAAAAGATAGTTGTTGGAGCCGGCGTCAAGGGGACTGCAAACAGCGGTCAGAGCGACGACGTCTTCTCGACAATCCACATTGACGCTGCAGGCACCTCAACAGTTTCTCTAACGGTCCAAGCAGTGACAGACACTGATGCAGCAGCAGCAGGGACAACTGGAAAAGTTGGTTCGTTTGAAAACGCATCTGCAGTTGAGACCGTGACCCTGTACCCAATCAGCGCAGTTACAGCCTCCACCACAATCGAGACTCTCGCTCGTGGGGCAGCTGCGGTCACTGGAAAGGTTGTCTACGGTTCATCAATCAACCCATTTGCTGTTGATGCAAACACTACCGCCACTCTGTTCAAGGATGGAGTTGCTTACGACCTAGACGTAAATTCCACTCCAGCTGGGGCTAACGTAACGAAGCTACCTGCAACTACTGCTGTCGCTGCAACTGGCAAACTTGCCTTCGCGGGCTGGAGTGACGATGACGCTGCTACTCCAGCAGCGGTGAACTTTGCGTCAGGTGTTTACTCGCTTCAGACATACTTCAAGGCCACTGGCGGTAACACGTATGTCGCTGTTGGTGCAGCATCTCCAGTTGCTAACCTAAGCAACGGATTGATCGCAGGTGTAACTTCGGTTGACGCCGTTGTTACTGAAACATCGAATCTAGATGAATCATCTGACACTGTGACCGCCCGCACCGGAACTGAGACTGTAGTTGTGTCTGTGTCCGCAAATGCTATCGAGAAGGCCGGAATCCGCTTCAAGGCGACCGTAACTGCAACTAACCTAGATGCAGACTCGACAGCTGTTGTTTCTGGAACCACCTCAACTCTTGCCGAGACCGATGATGTTGTTGTTGCTTACGCAACTTCCACCTCCACCGGTAAGGCGTCATTCACTCTAACCAATGCTGGAGCAGCCGAAGATGACAAACTAACTGTCGTCGTGACCGCTCTGGATGTAAATGGTGAGTGGGTTGGGGCCGACACAGTAACAATCACTTGGGCAGACGCTGCATTGACTTCGTTCTCTGCAGTTCCTGGTAACTATGTCTCAGGTGCGAACCCAACCCTTACCTTCAAGGCTAAGGATCAGTTCGGTGCCCCGGTTAGCGCGACCGCTACCGGTGCTTTGTCTGTAAACGTAGTCGCGAAGATCGGTGGAATTGAAAAGAAGGCTCTCCTAAGTGAGACCGGCACGGTTGTCAATGGTGAGGTTTCATTCACATTCGCTAACTTCGCTACCGCTGCAATTCCAGGCCAGGTTCAGGCAACTCTCTTTGAGGGTGTTACTAAGTCATCAGTTTCTGCACCAGCTGGAACCGCATCTGGCGTGATCACTGTGAACGTATACAACTCGACAGACACTGCAACAATCACTGTCCTTGACGCGTACGCGACCACAATCACCTACAAAGATTTCGTTGTAGGCGATGAGTCTGAAGCCGCAGTTGCAGCAGCAGTAGCATTGTCTGGCATCGGTGGAGTATCAGGTGCAGACATCTCTGGTTCAGTACAGAATGCAACCGCTGTTGGTCAGCCTGGTGCTGTTGTAACAGTTGCTGCCGATGGCGTTCTGTTCTACGACTCAGTCCAGGGCATCTACGCTGAAGACAGCATCGTAATCTACACAAACGAATACGGCGCTTACTCAGTTGAGGCAATTGCTCACATGGTGAACACAACCGGTCACGCAGTTACCGTTACCTCTGGTGGAAAGACCGTTAGCACATTGCTGAAGGCTTACTTCCCGAAAGACGAGCTAACTGCAGCCAACCTAGCCTTTAGCTGGGACATGCCAGCAGAGCTAGTTGTAAACACTACCTACGCATTGACAGTCCGCCTGACAGACAAGTGGGGAAACCCAGTTGCAACTCCAGGCGCTAACTCAGTTGCCGTTGAAGGAAACGGTTCTGTGTTGGTGAACGGTGTTACCGGTGCCACCAGCAAGAAGTTCGATAAGAACGGTGAAGCAGTTGTCTTCGTTCGTTCACTGAAGGACATTGCTGGCCCAGGTGCTGTATCAGCGACCCTGTCTGCAGCCGCATCTCAGTATGCAATTGATCCAGCTATTACGGCAGACTCAGCTGGTTTCGACCGGTTCGGTTCATTGGTTGCCCTAACCACTGACGTAACTTCAACCGCGTGGAACGAGACAGCATTTGCGAGCGTTCTTGAGGTCGTAGTGGACGTAAAGGAAGCTGCCACTCCAGTTGCAAGCGATCAGAAGGTAAACGCTGGTTCATTCAAGGGCTACGTAGCACTTTATGCAAAGGGCTACGAGGGTCAGAGAATGAGCGCGAAGGTTGGTAAGGACTGGGTAGTTGTACCAGCACTTGCATCTGACTTCGAGCGCGTTGTTGAGTTCACCGGAGCAGGAGTTGAC
>JAQWUU010000055.1 GCA_029241985.1 Aquiluna sp.
TTAGCACTGGGCCTGGCTTATTTGGATTATTCGGATTGACGGTGAAGCCAATTTTCACTGCCTCTGCCTCTATACCAATCAACGCGTCGGTAAGAAACTGAGGTCTCAAAGAAACTGAGGTCTCTTCTCCTTTGAGGCTGCAAGCTAATTGCTCGGATGCGTCAGCCACATCGGAGCCGATCGATTCTAAGGAGAGCTCGTTTTCTGAAAATTTATATCGCAACGGCTTTTCTCTGTCTACGACAAGCGCTACACGCCTTGTTGCGTCCAGTAAATCATGGCTATTTAGAACTGCGAAGCTTGAGGTCCCCTCAGGAAAGAGTTGCAACACAGCCGGGTATTTGCCCTTAATCGTTGCCGTAGCCACGGACTTGTTGCCGCTCGAAAAGCCAACCATGTCTTTTTCACCCGTGCCGAAACCAATTTCTAATTCGCCATCGTGGCTGAAAGTCTTCGAGATTTCATTTAGAACTCGAGCAGGAATCAAGATTTGCCGGTCTAAGGATGCACCCGACCAAGGTAGCGTCTTGACGGCAACTCTAAAGCGATCTGTCGCAACCATCGTTAGTTCCTTGGTGTCGGCAGTAATCATTACAGCCGTCAAAACTGGTGTTACCTCTTCGCGTGACGCTGCATTCGCAACTTTCGATACACCGTTTGTGAATTTAGACGCAGACACCTTGCCGGTAGCGGGTGGGATCTCAGGTGCATCTGGATATTCCGTTGTGGACATTGATGACAGCGAAAACTTGCTCGCTCCAGATTGAACTTGGAGTCTTGATTCGTCCAGGTGCAATGAAACAGAAGAGCCTGGAAGTTTGCTAATAATTTCGGACACTAGCTTTGCTTGAACAAGCACTTTTCCTGGGGATTCAACAGCAGCGGCGATTCTTACCTTTGCTGCGACTTCGTAATCAAAAATTGACAAGTGGACTTCGTCTTTTGTGGCCTCTATCATCACGCCGGAAAGTTGTGGCAATTGGGGTCTCGGAGACAAGAGACGAACTAGAAATGAAACTGCATCACTTAGAACTTCTCGATCGGCCTGGAATTTCATAGCAGCTTTCTAATTCGTGTGGCTTTTATCTTGTCACAAGTTGGCTAAAGAATGACAAACGCGAACTCAGCGGCAAAATAATAATTATTTAATATCTTTAATAATCCTTAATAACCATCTGTGGATAAGTGGATAACTCGATGTTCTCCTTTTATTACTTACTAACTACAACGGTGTAACTTGTACACAGCCTTGTGGATAAGTCTGTGGACAACCGCAGGGCCTGTGTAATTAGATAAGAGCTATTTCTGGTTTCCAGTAGTTATTAGCTGTTTGTTGCTTAGTTTTAGGGGTATTTCGAGAGAGTTATCCACAGGTTTTATTGAAAACTATTTGTGGTTGTCTTTTATTTTCTGGATTATTTCGGACACCTGGTTGTAGATGTACCTGCGTTCTCGCATCTGGGCACTTATTTTTTTCGTCGCGTACATAACGGTTGTGTGATCTCTGTTGCCGAAATGCGTACCAATCTTAGGCAGCGACAAATCCGTTAGTTCCCGGCATATGTGCATCGCGATTTGTCTTGCCAGTGCGATAGCTGCTTGTCGTCCTGAGCCCGTGATTTCTTCCTGGGTGATCTTGTAGTAGCTCGATGTGGCGGCAATGATTTCCAGCGGAGTGATTCTGGTGTCGTCAGAAACTGAGAAAGTGTCCTTTAGAACCGTCTGAATCAGGTCCATGTTTATTGGCTGCCTGTTTAGGTTCGCAAACGCGGTAACCCTAATCAAGGTTCCTTCTAACTCTCTTATGTTAGAAGAGATTCTAGAGGCCATGTATTCGATTACTTGTTCTGGAATATCAATTCGTTCGGCGGCGGCTTTCTTGCGGAGAATCGCAACGCGAGTTTCAAACTCGGGGGCCTGGATGTCTGTTATTAGCCCCCACTCAAACCGCGACAGCATTCGTTCTTCAAAACCCTCAAGTTGCTTGGGTCGTAGGTCTGACGTTATGACAACCTGCTTGTTGTGGTCATGAAGGTTGTTGAATGTATGGAAGAAGGCTTCCTGGGTTTGGTCTTTGCCTTGCAAAAACTGAATGTCATCCACTAGAAGAATGTCTACGTCGCGATATTGGGCTTGAAACTCCGCGCGGCGATTGTTTTGGATCGCATTAATAAAATCGTTTGTAAATTCCTCGCTGGAAACGTATCGCACCTTGGTCCTGGGCTTTAGATGCATGGCGTAGTGGCCAATTGCGTGGAGTAGGTGAGTCTTCCCGAGACCGCTTGAGCCATAAATAAAAAGTGGGTTATACGCCTCCGCTGGCGCTTCTGACACTGCGAATGCGGCCGCGTGTGCGAATCTATTCGACCCTCCGGTAACGAAATTGTCGAAGCTGTACTTCGGGTTGAGACCAGACGCCCCGGTAAGCGCCACTGGCCCTGTCGCTGGGTCCCGATCAAACATGGCCGGCTCTGGCTCTATCGCGATGTCGATTCGCGTTGGGGTTTGTAAGTCCTCATTTGTGATTACTAAAAAAGAACTCGGGCCACCGAACTCGCTGTGGTCTTTAAGTGCCTCCAGCAATAACTCCCGAAGCCGCTGCTGAAGCATTGATCGAGTCGTATCATTCGGAACCTCTAGGTAGAGGGTTTGGTCTAGGACGCCCTTTGGGATAGCTAGGTCTAGGTGTCCTTTGAGGTGGGGTGTTACTCTCGGATCCGCACTCATTTTGGTCACCAAGTTGCTCCACATTGTTGTGAGAGCGACGTCGGCCATCTTGAATCCTTTTCCTCATACATCGATAGTTATCCACAGAGTTTTACACAGAAACTGCTGCCTGTGGAAAAACATTGAACCCCTGTGGAAAACTTAGTGAACTTCCCCAGTTTCTTGATTTGAACATCTAACTGGAAAGGGCCACCAGATATCAAATTCTCTCGGCGTGTCGCGTCACGGATTTTGTAATTTTTGTGAGAAGAGATTATTTTCTTGGATTAGCACCCGGTAAGCCTTGACTATCTTGGAGTTTCGGCGTATCTTATTGAAGTTGTTTTGGGATGAAATTCCCAACAGACCCAGGGAGTTTCTAAAGTGAGCAAGCGCACCTTTCAGCCAAACAATCGTCGCCGTGCAAAGACCCACGGTTTTCGTCTTCGCATGCGTACCCGTGCCGGACGCGCAATTCTAGCCGCACGCAGACGCAAGGGCCGCACCGAACTAAGCGCCTAGAGGGCAGTTGTTAGCCAGGCCTAACCGACTCACCTCTGGCGTTGACATACGCCAAGTAATTAAATCCGGCAGGCGCTCGAGCAACAAGATCGCCACGATTCACTTCTTACCTGCGTCGATCGCTGCATTCGCGATAGTCACCTCTAGGGCAGTTGGAAATGCTGTAGTCCGGAATCGGCTGCGAAGAAGAACCAAAGCAATCATCTCAACCCACTTAGATTCTCTCCAGCCCGTGCGGGCCGTGATTCGATATCGTGCTGGAGCCAGCGAGCTAGCGTTCGATGAGCTGACAGAGAAGATATCCGAGCTTTTGAAGCGTGTGAATCAATGAGGTTGCTTCAGTTTCTGTTACTTCTACCTAGAAACCTATTAATTGCGCCTGTGTTGTTTTGGAGAAAACTAATCTCACCGCTTTACGGAGATGTTTGCCGATACTATCCGTCCTGCTCGTCTTACGGCCTAAAGTCTCTTCAGAACCTCGGGGTTTTGAAGGCAATACCACTAACCACCTGGCGGGTTCTTCGGTGCAACCCATGGTCGCCCGGAGGGGTTGACGAGGTTAAGCGTGCGCCGAGCTGGATCGCAATTAGCCAGCTAGGATTTGTAACATCCGCTAAATCAGAAATTAAGAGGTAATCGTGGATCTGTTATGGCCCATTAAGTGGCTCATCGAACTAATTTTGGTGAGCTTCCATACGCTTTTTAGCTCGATTGGGTTCTCCTTTGACTCCGGCGCCTCCTGGGTGCTTGCAATTGTTGGACTTGTGTTGGTCGTCCGCGCGGCACTAATTCCTGTTTTCGTTAGGCAGATCAAGAGCCAGCGAAACATGATGATGGTTCAACCCGAACTTCAGAAACTTCAGAGGAAGTACAAGGGCAAAACAGACCGTGAATCCAGGGAGCGTTTTGCCAAGGAGCAAATGGAGCTCTACAAGCGAACTGGCTCAAACCCCCTAAGCTCTTGCCTCCCCCTACTTTTGCAAATGCCGATTTTCATGGGCTTGTTCTTTGTGTTGAATGTTGCGCAGCGTAATGAGGCCGGAGTGGGCCTTCTAAATGCGGATCTAGCGGAGTCTTTTTCACAAGCTCAAATTCTCGGTGCACGCCTGTCGGACACCTTCTTTGGGTCTGACGAACTCAATGTGAAAATCATTGCCGGCGTGATGATTGTTCTGATGTCTTCCTCTCAGTTCATAACTCAGAAGCAGATCATGGCTAAGAACCAAAACCCTGCGACTCAGAACAGCCAGTTCATGCAGACCCAGAAGATAATGCTTTATGCACTTCCTGCGGTTTTCCTTTTCTCGGGATTGACTTTCCCGCTAGGCGTGATGACTTATTGGTTGGTATCAAACTTCTGGACTATGGGCCAGCAGTTCATTGTCATCAGGAACATGCCAACACCCGGATCACCAGCTCACCAGGCCAGGCAGGACCGCTTAGAGCGCAAGGGCAAGCTGCCCAAACAAGAGACCACCCCAGCTATCGAGGAGGCTGCGCCGGAACCAGAGATCAAACAGCGCAACCAACCCGTCAGCAAAAAGCGAAACAAGAAAAAGAAAAACTAAATGAGTGAAGAAAAAGAATTAGAACAGCAGGGCGAAGTGGCTGCAGACTTTATTGAGGAATTCCTCGACGTTGCAGACCTAGACGGAGACTTGGACATTGAGTTTAAGAAGGAGCGCGTCTACATCAGCGTTCAAAGCGAAGGCGACTCAAACCTGGGGAAGATTTCTGACCCAGAGACCGTTGAAGCGATCCAGGAACTAGCTCGTTTAGCAGTTCAGGCGAAGACCGGCGAGATGAGCCGGCTAATTCTGGATATTGCCGGGTCTCGGCAGGCCAAAACCGACAAGCTTAAAAACCTCGTTGAGCGCACAATTGAAAAGGCCGAAGAGACTGACAGCGAGCAGCACTTGAAGCCGATGACTTCCTACGATCGCAAGCAGGTTCACGACATGGTTTCTGAGGCCGGGTATGTATCCGAGTCCGAAGGACAGGGGCGTGACCGCCACATTGTCGTTCGCAAGCCCTAAATGTTTCACGTGAAACGGTAGTGGTTTGAACGAGCAAAAATCTGTTGAATCGGAGCCAGCTTTTGCAAAAGAGCTTTTTGGCGATCGAATCGAAGTTGCTCGCCGTTATGTATCTTTGTTGGCGCGTGACTCAGACACCTTCGGGTTGTTGGGCCCTAGGGAGCTATCCCAACTATGGAGCAGACACGTGCTCAGCAGCGCACTGTTATCCGAATTGGTAAAGCCGGGTCAGGCGATTGTCGACATAGGCAGCGGGGCAGGGCTTCCTGGAATACCCATGGCAATCGCGGCTCCGGATTGTAAATTCACCCTGGTTGAGCCCATGGAAAGAAGATCGAATTGGCTGTCGGCAACAATCTTTGAATTGGGTCTAACGAACGTAGAAGTTGTTCGGGCAAGGGCCGAGGACCTACAAAGAACGGACTTTGACGTCGCGACCGCTCGGGCGGTTGCTGCTTTGGACAAACTTGTCCGGCTGCTGTCGCCGCTAATCAGAGGGGCCGACGGAAAAACCATTCTCGCTCTGAAGGGGAGCAAGGCACCTCAGGAGATCGAAGATGCTTCCGGGAGACTGGAACTGCTCGGGTTTGGTGTCCCTGAGATACTTACACTTGGTTTGGGGAAAGCTCCTGAGACTGCAACCGTGGTTCGAATTAGGCTAAAGGCTTGAGGGAAATGAATAACGACAGACCAGCAGAGGCGACGGCGGTAACAAAACCTACCGTGACGCCTGGATTGGGCTACCCGAACAATCGCCTAGAAGAGTCACCGGAGCAAATTGGCTGGCAAGGGATAACCAAAGGCGAAATCGATCATGTTTCACGTGAAACATCGGAGGAGGAGTCAAATGACTAACCCCTCTGGAATCCAAGCTCCAATCATGCGGGAGATGACCCTCAACGCTGAAAGAGCCCGCCGGGTTGACCAGGCGATTCTCACTCCCCCTGCTCAGACTCGAATTATCACGATCTCCAATCAAAAAGGTGGGGTAGGCAAGACCACCACCGCTGTGAACGTGGCTGCAGCGTTGGCCACGAAAGGCATGAGGGTGCTTGTGGTGGACCTCGACCCTCAGGGAAACGCGTCGACTGCTCTGGGCGTTGAACATCACAATGGCATTCCTGGTAGTTACGAGGTCTTGGTGGACGGCGACGCCGTTGCTGATTTAGTTAAGCAGAGCCCCGAGCACCCTAATCTTTTCTGTCTACCAGCCAGTATCAACTTGGCCGGAGCTGAGATTGACATGGTGACAGTGCAGAATCGTGAGCAGGTTCTGGCAAAGGCGCTGGCAGAGTATGTAAAAACCTCAGAGCCACGGGTCGATTTTGTGTTTATCGATTCACCACCGAGTCTTGGATTACTGACTGTAAACGCACTGGTTGCAGCAACCGAGGTATTGGTTCCGATTCAGTGCGAGTACTACGCCCTGGAGGGTGTAACGCAGCTGGTTTCTAACATTGAGAGAGTAAAAAAGGCTCTCAACCCTGCTCTGCAGGTCAGCTCAATACTGCTGACCATGTTTGACAACCGAACCAACCTAAGCACCGACGTTGCGAATGAAGTGCGCAAGTACTTCCCTAAAGAGACCCTGGGCGCCACCATACCGCGCTCTGTGAGGCTCTCTGAGGCCCCCAGCTATGGTCAGACTGCAATCACCTTCGATCCAAAGAACTCCGGCTCCCTTGCCTATCAAGAAGCCGCCATTGAACTTGCTCAACGAGGGGAACACTAAATGAGTGAAAAAAAGAGACCTGAACGCCGTGGTGGGCTAGGCAGAGGCATCGGCTCACTTATCCCCGAGGGTGATAGAAATGCCGTAGACGTCTTTTTTGGATCTGACGCTGCAGCACCTGTTCAGGTAGACATCGCTCCTGGTGCAAGGCTTGCACTGCTGGATCCCAAAACCATCGTTCCCAATCCCCAGCAACCCAGAAGTGTGTTCGAGGCAGAGGCATTTGCTGAGCTGGTTCACTCGATTAGCGAATTTGGAGTGCTACAACCGATTGTGGTGCGCCCAAGTGGCGAAGGATTCGAACTCATCATGGGTGAGCGCCGACTCAGGGCCTCAATAGAAGCCGGCTTGGCTGCGATTCCTGCGGTCGTTCGCGATACAGCCGATGAGAACATGCTTCGAGACGCGCTGCTTGAAAACATTCACCGTGCAAACCTAAATCCACTGGAAGAGGCATCCGCCTATAAGCAGATGCTTGAGGATTTTGGTACGACACAAGACCAGCTTGCTGACAAACTGGGCCGTTCAAGGCCGCAGATCACCAACACCTTGCGGTTGTTGAAGCTCCCTCTCGATGTTCAGGACAAAGTGGCCTCCGGTGTCCTAAGTGCGGGTCACGCGAGAGCGCTTTTGGGGGCATCTGATGAGAGCCTGATGCGAGAGCTCGCCTCGAGAGTAATTCGCGAGGGCATCTCGGTTCGTGGGTTGGAAGAAATAGTGTCTGGTGCCAAGGCCAAGCCGGGCAAAGCAAAGATTACCCCCGGTGGCAGGCAGGATATGCTCAAGGAGTTATCCGAGGACTTGGCTGACCACCTGAATACCGTTGTGAAAATAAACATCGGTAGGAAAAAAGGTCAGTTGGTGATTGAATTCGGAAATCTTGCGGACCTACGCCGAATCATTGAAGACATCAAGGGCAAAAACTAGTTTTTAGCCAGTTTCGCCAGCGCGAGATAGCTGTCGGAAAGCTTTAGCCCCTTGGCTATGACCGCTTGAGGCAGTAACGAGGTCTCAGTCATTCCGGGAGTTACGTTTGCCTCTAAGAACCATACTTTTCCAGCACCGTCAACGATGATATCAACCCGGCTCAGTTGAGCTAAGCCCAAAGTCTTGTGAGCCAAGAGCGCTATTCTGGCGGCCTCATCCAAGATCGACGCGTCAAGCCGTGCCGGCACGTAGTAGCTGGTTTGTCCCGGTGTATAGCGCTCGTTGTAACCAAACTCACCTGATTCAGGCACAATTTCAACTGCCGGAAGGGCAATGGGCCCGTCGCCTAGGTCGATGACGCTGACTGCTAACTCAGTCCCAGAAATGAACCTCTCGATCATCACCTGGTCACAATAGGCAAAAGCATCAATCATGGCCTTGGCAAAGGTCGCGGGCTCTTCGATCTTCGAGAAACCTTGAGCAGAACCGCTCTTGGCAGGTTTCACACTCACTGGAAACCCAAGCTCGGTGCCAATCATTGCCAAAACAGATTCGGCATTAAGTTCCCGAAAACTGGACTTCGGCAATGTAATTGCTTGAGGCGTGCTTATTCCCACTCTGGATAGCAAAACCTTCGCAATTGGCTTGTTCCAGGCAAGCCTTGCGGCGGCAGAGTCGGAACCTACAAATGCGATCCCGGCGAGCTGCAATAAATCTTGTAGCGTTCCGTCCTCACCAACTGCGCCATGGAGAGTGGACCAAACAACGTCAGGCCTGGTTGCCATCAGATGTCCAATCAGCTCGCCATCAGGCTCTTTGATTTCTGCCAGTGCGCCCGCTTCAGTAAGGGCATCGGCCACCCTACGTCCTGATTTCAGTGATACGTCGCGCTCATGAGAGATGCCGCCGGCAAGAACCAGGACTCTGAATTCATCCACTAGTCAGTCTTTCCAAAGGTTTCAATGAGCTCAATCTGCTGATTCAGAACCCTGGAAAGCCTCTCAATACCGACGCCAACGTTTTCCGCGGTTGGGTGAGAAAAACAGATTCTGATGTTTTCAGCTCCCCTGCCGTCCCCGAAGAAGGCAGTTCCAGGTGTGTAGGCAACCAGCTCGTTTACAGCCAGTGGCAACATCTCTTTGCTATTGAGGCCTTCGGGCATTGTTAACCATAGGAAAAACCCACCATCAGGTCTGGTGGTGTGGACTTTGGGTAAGAACTTTTCAACAGCCGAAAGCGCTGAATCACGTTTGGTTTGGTAGAGGTCTCGAAACGTTGCAATTTGTTTCTGCCAGTCGGCTATCGATAAGTACTCGCTAACCAACATCTGGGCAAAGCTAGCCGGAGACAGAATTGCCGATTCATTTGCCAAAACCAGCTTTTCTCTGATTGCAGGAGGAGCCAAGGCGTAACCAACCCTGAGCCCCGGAGACAGAATTTTTGAGAAACTGCCAAGGTAGACGACGTTTTCGTCGTCGAGAGACCGAATCGCCTTGGGGGGCTCCTTCTCGAAATAGAGCTGCCCATAGGGGTTGTCCTCGATTATCAGGATGCCGCGCTCTTTGCAGACCTCCAAAACCTGGAGTCTGCGTTCTGCGGTGAGGGTGACGCCACTTGGGTTAGCAAAGTTCGGAACCAAGTAGAGAAGCTTTATTTTTTTGCCAAGGGCTGCGAGCCGATCTGCTGCCTCCGCTAGGGCCGTGGGTGAAATCCCATGCTCATCCGTGAAAACATGCTCAATGTGAGCTTCTTTATGACGAAAAATACCAACGGCACCAACGTAGCTGGGCGCTTCGACCAGCACTACGTCACCCTGGTCTAAAAATAGGTCCGCAATTAGCTCTAGGGCATGCTGTGAGCCAGTGGTTACAGTTATGTCGTCCACAGAACCATGAACACCCTCTAGCGCCATGATCTCTTGAATTTGTTCGCGAAGGCGAAGATCTCCCTGGCCGCCACCGTACTGAAGTGCGTAATTTCCTCGATTAGCCATCATCGAAGCAAAGGCATTTTCGATTAGGTCACGATCAAGAGCAGCTACGTCGGGCATACCCCCGGCAAGCGAGACTACCTCTGGCCTGGAAACGACTGAAAACAGCGCCCTAACCTCTGACACGGAAAGGTTTTCCGCGCGCGCGGCGTAAGCATGCTTCCAACTATCAAAATTGGTAACACCGCCAGCGTGCGTTTTAGTCATTCAGGACTCCCGTATCTAGGAAATCAAAGTTTAGTTGACCGTGAGCCTTGGTGAAAAGGCTTTAGGCAGGAAGGAACTCTTTGATTTCGTCCAGGATTGCCGCCTTTGGCCTTGCACCAACCAGCTGCTTGACAAGTTTGCCGCCCTGAAAGACGCCAAGAAGAGGAATTGAAGTCACGTTGTAGTCCTGCGCTAGTTCGCCCTCGAGATCTACGTTCACCTTCACGATTTTGACGGTAGCGGAGTGCTCACCAGCGATTTCGTCCAACACGGGCGCCACCATTCGGCATGGACCGCACCACTCTGCCCAGAAATCTACGATTACGAGCCTGTCCTCCTTGAGGACATCTGCCTCGAAAGCTGCCTTGGTTGTCTCTACTGCGTTCATTTTCCTAACCTTTCCTATTTAGTCCTATTTAGAGCTGAGGTAGTGCTCTGCATCAAGGGCTGCCACGCATCCTGAACCGGCTGCGGTTATGGCTTGGCGGTAGGTGGGGTCAATGACATCCCCAGCAGCGAATACGCCGGGCAGAGTTGTCTTTGAAGTTCTTCCGTCAACCTTGATGAAGCGCTCTTCTGAAATTTCTACCTGTTTTTCAACCAGATCAACCCTCGGGTCATTTCCAATCGCGATAAAGAGGCCATCCAATTTCAGCTCACTCTTTTCACCGGTGACGGTGTCCTCGAGCTCGACGGCTTCAAGTTTCGGGGACCCTTTTAGTTCTGTGATGGCCGAATTCCAGATGAACTCGATCTTTTCGTTGTCGAAAGAACGCTGCTGCATGATCTTTGAAGCCTTCAGGGAATCGCGACGGTGAATTACGTAGACCTTCGAAGCAAATTTTGTGAGGAAGTTGGCCTCCTCCATTGCTGAATCGCCGCCTCCGACCACTGCAATGGTTTTTTCGCGGAAGAAGAAACCATCGCAGGTGGCGCACCAGGAAACTCCGTGACCGCTGAGCTCTTTTTCGCGCGGCAGACCCAGTTCTCGATAGGCAGCTCCGGTTGAAATGATTACGGTCTTGGCTTCGATTGTTTGGCCGCCCCCGGTTTTTAGAATCTTGATGTCACCGGTTAGATCTACCTCGATGACATCATCAAACAAGATTTCGGTCCCGAATCTCTCCGCCTGCGCCTGGAAGTTAGCCATCAAATCTGGCCCCATTAGGCCCTCAGGGAAGCCGGGGTAATTCTCAACCTCGGTGGTCTTCATAAGCTCCCCACCTGGCTCAACGCTCGAAGCAATCATGAGGGGGTTTAGTTGTGCTCGGGCGGCGTATATGGCTGCGGTGTAGCCTGCTGGGCCGGAACCGATGATTACTACTTCACGCATTCTGCTCTTTTCTCATATCGCTGTTTCAAACATAGACGCCTGTCTATTTATTCCATAAACGCTGGTGGTGGTTACTTGGGCTTCTTGCCAAATCTAGCGCCCAATTGCTTACTAACTTCTCTCAATTCTGGTGACTTGAACAACCACAGCAACCCTAGGTAGGTAAAAAGCATTGCGATTCCAACTGCAAACCCACTTATAACCGAGGTGACAACCCGGTCTAGCACGAATGAGCCCTCCGAAATCCCGCCCAGCAATTGCAATACCAAGATTCCGACCACTGTCGCGGGGATTGCTGCCAAAACAAAGCTGACTAGAGACTTTCCAACCCCAAACCCCTCTAGGCCTCCGATTCGGGATTTCAATGCCAAGTAGGCAATAAGGCCTTGAACCGAAACAGAGAAAGCAGTAAGCAGGGCGATCGAAACAACCAGCCACTGCTTGTCCACTGTGGCGCCGAGAATCAATGATCCGGTGATGTGAATAGAAATCTGAATTGTCGTGAAGAAAAATGGTGTGCGAGTGTCTTCAAGGGCGAAAAATGCCCTTTGCATCATGTAAACGAAGCTAAATGGAACCAGCCCAATCATGAAGGCTGCGACAACGTTTCCAAGAGCCACGGTTGCCGGGTATTCGCCAGCAAATACCCTGGCCACGGGGTAACTCAGAATTATCAACACCGAAGTTGAAAGAACACTCACAAGACCAATTACCTTCAGCCCCGTTGTCAGATCGCTCTTGAACTTCTGCATGTCCTTATTTGCGGCGTGCTGCGACATTCTTGTGAAGTAGGCGGTTGCTACTGAAACTGTTACGACTGAGTGCGGAAGCATGAAGATCAGCCAGGCGATTGCCAATGCAGCAATCGATGCCACAACAACTCCAGACTGCCTGCCGCTTGCGGCCGTTGATGCCACCGCAGTCTGAACTAGACCACCAATTTGAGTGACCAGCACCATGGCCAGAGACCAGCTGGCAGCCTTCATAGCCGGCCCGAGGCCAAACCCGCGCCAGTGGAAGTTGAGTCGCAGCTTCAGACCAATTCTCCTCCAGCTGGCAAGCAAGATGGCCGCTTGTGCAGCAACTCCAAGGGTCGCAGTTCCTGCCAGCAGCGCTATTTGATCTGCGCCCCACGTGTTGATTCCACGAGACCCAGTTGGATCCGCACCGAAGATAAAAATGAACGCCGCCAAGCCGCCCAGAGATACGACGTTGTTCAAAACAGGAGCCCACATGTATGGCCCGAAAGCGCTTCTCGAGTTCAATACCTCGCCAAACACCGAGTAAAGCCCATAGAAAAACAACTGAGGAAGACACCAATAGGCAAAAGCAGTAGCAAGAGCCAATTGCTCGGCGGTCCAGCCCGAGGTGTAGAGGCCGACCAAAAAAGGAGCTGCGATTGTGAAAATGAGGCCAACGACGAAAAACACGGTGATCGCGAGGGTGACGAAGCGGTCAATGTAACCCTTGCCGCCATCCTTAGCAGCCCGTGCCCTGACCAGTTGCGGAACCAAAACGGCGTTGAGAACTCCGCCGACGATAATTGCGTAAACGTTATTTGGTAGCTGATTGGCAACACCGAAGGCATCGGCGGCATCTGTCGTCACACCGATTGCAGATGCCAATAAAACCGCTCTTGCAAAACCCAAAAGCCTAGAGACGATTGTTCCGCTGGCCATGATCAGTGAGCTTCTAGTCACTGATGGATTTAGGTCACTCACTTGAGTTTCTTTCTAAGCCTTGAGGTGGTTCTGAAGACACCGACGACTATCAGTGCAAACATTGCAACTCCAAAAGTTACCAATAAGAACAACTCGATGTCGTAGTTGATGTTCACTTCGACCACCACTACGTCACCGACTTGAACATCGTTCACGCTGATTGATACTGAAATCTCTACAGGACCGTTTGCAATTGCCTTGATTGGAAGCTCTGCCACTGCGCTTGACTGGGCGGGGATGACAAGCACCGCAGGCTCCAGAACTTCTAAGCGAAAGCTGTTGCTGATTGCGGTGACCGTGACTTCAACGTCATTTTCTGTTGGGTTTGCCACGGTTACTGGGATTCTGGCGTCTCTGGCCACAACATTTATGTTGCTACCCGGCACAATGCTTGGCTCCGAAGCAGATGCAATTGACGGTAACAGCATCAGGGCAGCGAGAACAGCTAGAAACCGCTTCAAGTCATCAGCCCCCTGGCTTTGGTGGAAATTAGCTTTTCATTCGCGTGACCAAGAACATTATCCAGCTCGTTGATCTCAAACCACTGGACATCCAACACTTCCCCAGTCGGGTCATTTTCTGCGGATAGTTCGCCACCAACTTGCTGGAGCAAGAAGTGATGCACAGTTTTCTTGATTCGTTTTTTCCCCACCGTGAAGCTGTAATTGATTTCACCCAGCTTGGAAACAATTTGGCACTTAATGCCCGTTTCCTCGGCAACCTCGCGAATAGCGGTCTGCTCAAGACTTTCCGAGCCTTCAACGTGGCCCTTAGGGATTACCCAGTCTCTGCCACCGCCTCGATTGCGGTGGCTTATGAGCGCGACTTGAGAGGGGTTCGATGAGCTAATAACCAAACCGCCAGCAGAAACCTCTTTGACGGTTCTCAAGCTCTGGGCACTCATAACCCAACTCTACTTGGGGACTGTGGCAAGCTATTGCCCATGCAAGATGTTGCTTCGGCCCTCAAGAACCTGGATGAAAATACGGATAACCCGTTATTCATCACGCTGGGCGAGTCTTTTGAGAAAGCCGGAGAAGAGCTTGCCCTAGTTGGTGGGCCAGTTCGAGACGCAATCCTGGGCAAGCGAGCCTCAGATCTTGATTTCACTACAAGCGCTGACCCGGACAAGATTCTGAAGATAATCAAGCCGTTGGCATCTGCAACCTGGGATGTCGGCAGGGCTTTCGGAACCATTGCCGCCCAGATTGGCGAAGAGAAAATTGAAATAACCAGCTATCGGGCAGACAGTTACGACAAGGATTCCAGAAAGCCAACTGTTGAGTTTGGCGACAACCTGGAAGATGACCTAAAACGAAGAGATTTCACGGTCAACGCGATGGCGCTCAGGCTGCCCTCAAAGGTATTTGTGGATCCCCACCAGGGACTTCGTGATCTTCTGATGTCAACTCTTAGAACCCCCTCAACACCGGAGGTTTCGTTCTCCGATGACCCCCTTCGCATGATGCGTGCTGCCAGGTTCGCGGCGCAGCTCGGCTTCGAGCTCGACCCCGAAGCATTTGAGGCGATGACAGAAATGGCTGATCGCATCGAAATAATCTCGAGTGAAAGGGTTAGAGACGAACTGAGCAAACTCTTGCTTGCAAAAGATCCGAAACCTGGGCTCCAGATGCTTGTTGACAGTGGAATCGCAGAACGGGTTCTTCCTGAACTTCCAGCCCTAAGGCTTGAAATAGACGAGCACCACCACCACAAAGACGTTTATCAACACAGCCTGACAGTTGTCGATCAAGCGATCTCTCTAGAGAGGGACTACGGGGTGGAAAGCGATCTGGTTCTAAGGCTTGCCGCGCTATTGCATGACATCGGAAAACCGGCAACCAGAAGGTTGGAGACCGGTGGAGCGGTAACTTTTCACCACCACGATATGGTTGGCGCCAAGCTCGCCAAAAAGCGCCTTACTGCTCTGAGATTCGACAACGACACCGTCAAGGCGGTCGCTAGGTTGGTTGAGCTTCACCTTAGGTTCTTCGGCTATTCAGACCAGCAGTGGAGCGACAGTGCTGTCAGACGCTATGTCAGGGATGCCGAGGATCAGCTGGTCAGGCTGCATATTTTGACTCGAGCAGACGTGACCACGAGGAACCAGCGCAAGGCCGATCGCCTAGCTCACGCCTACGATGACCTCGAAAAGCGAATAGCAGAACTCCAGGAACAAGAGCAGCTTGATGCCATCAGGCCCGAACTGGACGGCCAGCAAATAATGGAGCTCTTGGGTATGAAGCCGGGACGCGAAGTGGGCGAGGCTTATAACTTTCTTCTGGAGTTGCGACTTGACGAGGGCGCTCTGGGCCCAGATGAAGCCAAAAAACGCTTGCTTGACTGGTGGTCTAACCGCTAGGCTTTCAAGGTTGCCTAGGCAATGAAGTAAATGCAAATACCCTCCTGTCACGGAAAGACCGTGACCGTTTTAGACCGAAGGAGGTGGGTTATAGATGCATAACTATGAACTGATGGTCATTATGGACCCCTCAGTAGACGAGCGCACAGTAGCTCCCACACTCGATAAGTTCCTGACGGTAATCACCACATCTGGTGGCACCGTGGACAAGATCGACATTTGGGGCAGACGTCGCATGACATACCAAATCCAGAAGCACTCGGATGGACTATACGCAGTCATAAACATGACCTGTAGTTCAGCTGCTGTTGTGGAGCTTGAGCGTCAGCTAAGGCTGAACGAAAGCATTCTGCGCACCAAGGTGCTCAGACTGGAGGATGCAATCTTTAGCATCAACCCAATCGAATTCGTTCCTGAGGAGAAGCCTCCTCGTGCAGGACGCGGTGGCCCACGTGGCAAGCGTCCGTCAGGACCAAGGGACTCCTAATGGCTGGCGAAGTTACCGTAACCATCGTTGGCAACCTGGCTGACGATCCGGAACTCCGCTACACCCAGGGTGGGATTGCCGTGGCTTCAGTCCGCGTCGGTTCAACACCAAGGACCTTCAACCGTTCATCCAATGAATGGGTAGATGGCGAAACTGTATGGGTTCGTTGCACCGCATGGCGCGAGGTCGCAGAAAACGTAGCTCAGTCACTAACCAAAGGATCACGCGTTGTGGTCACTGGTCGACTGAAAGCACCTTCTGCCTACCAAAGCGCACAGGGTGAAGCGAGAGCATCTCTTGAGCTTGAAATCGATGAAATTGGACCATCACTGCGCTACGCAACAGCAAGCGTTACCAGACGTGCCCGTGACGGCGCTGCTCAGGTCGAATCACCTTGGGGTGGCGACCAGGCTCAGAATAAGCCGAGTGGCAACAAAGCAGAGGCCTGGGCTAACCCGGCTGAAGCTCCAACCGACGAAGCACCGTTTTAGAAAGACCTAGGAGAAATAGAAAATGGCAGGAAAGTCAGCTGACCGCCGCAAGCAGATGAACTCAAAGTTCGCCAAGCTTCCGCCGGCAAAGACCATCAAAATCGAAGTTATCGACTATAAAGACGTCGCTACTCTTCGCAAATTCGTAACCGACCGCGGCAAGATCCGTGCTCGTCGTATCACCGGTGCAACGGTGCAGGACCAGCGCAAGATTGCTACGGCTATCAAGAACGCACGCGAGATGGCGATCATGCCATACTCCGGCTCTGGACGCTAAGGGAGATTCACATGTCGAAACTAATTTTGACCAATGAGGTCCAAGGGCTCGGGTCCGCTGGCGACGTCGTTGAGGTAAAGGACGGTTACGCACGTAACTTTCTAGTACCAAACGGCCTAGCAGTTAGCTGGAGCCGCGGCGGCGAGAAGCAGATCACTCAGATCCGCTCAGCTCGCGATGCACGCGCCATTGCAACTGAAGAAGAAGCACTGGCCATCAAGTCAAAGCTCGAGGATGTTGTCGTAAAGATCAGCACCAAGGCTGGAGCAAACGGTCGTCTCTTTGGAGCGGTCAAGACCTCCGACCTAGCCGAAGCCATCAAGGCACTCGGCTTTGGCGAGGTTGACAAGCGCAAGATCCAGTTCGGTTCAGCAATCAGAACCACCGGTGACTACGAGGCGAGTGTTCGTTTGAACTCCGACCTAGTTGCACAGGTAAAGATTCAGGTTGTTGCTGCTAAATAAGTAGGTTTCAACCAAGAACAACCCGCACTTTTTAGTGCGGGTTGTTCTCTGTTTGGGGGAAGTTCTCCACAACCCTTAGGTTCAAGTTTAGGGTTTGTTAATAAACTTTTATCCACAGGTAAAATCCAGCTAATTACTGCCCTCTGGGCGTGCAGAAAAAAGTTATCCACAAGTTATCCACAGAGTTACACAGAGTTTGTCGGCGTGTTTACACAGGGTTATCCACAGACAGGCGGAGACTGATTTGTAAGCAAAGTGTCTCTGCCCCAAGCTATACATGGCTTATCTAGTTTTGGAGGAATTTATGTCGATGTTGGCACCGGTCCAGGCATCTGACCCACGGGTCGCTCCACACAACCTTGAGGCCGAACAGTCGACTCTCGGCGGCATGCTGCTGAGCCAAGAAGCTGTCGCAGAGGTCGTCGAAGAGGTTACTGGCCTCGATTTCTATGCCGGCAAACACGAGCTAATTTTCAACTCCATCGTCACTCTTTTTGGGCGCGGTGAACCTACAGACGTTATCGCCGTCACGGATGAGCTAAATAAGAACGGCAATCTTCTGAAAGCTGGGGGCTCGGACTACTTGCACTCACTTGCAAGCTATGTGCCAACCGCTGCAAATGCCGGCTACTACGCAAAAATTGTCGGCGACAAGGCAATCTTGAGACGGCTCATTGATGCCGGTACCAGAATTGCTCAATCTGGCTATGACAGTCAGGGTGAGGTCGAGGATCTAGTCAACCAGGCTCAAGCAGAGGTTTATCAGGTTGCCAGTCAATCCTCGAAGGAAGACTATGTCGGGCTGAGCGAATCCCTTGAGGCCGCCATTCATGAGATCGAGGTGGCCCAGAACCGCGGTGGCGAAATGACCGGCATTTCAACCGGGTTCACAGACTTAGACACCTACACGCACGGGCTTCACCCAGGCCAGTTGATAATTGTCGCCGCTCGTCCAGCGGTGGGTAAGTCAACATTTGCCTTGGACATCGCCAGAAACGCAGCCGTGAAGCAGAACAAGGCGACAATCTTCTTCTCTCTTGAAATGGGCAGGGCTGAAATCGCCATGCGAATGCTGAGCGCGGAAAGCTCCATTTACCTTCAGAGCATGCGTAAGGGAACAATCTCCGAGGGAGATTGGACCAAGCTTGCTGCGGTCAGAGGCAAAATCAACGACGCACCGCTTTATATCGATGACAGCCCAAACATGTCCCTGGTAGAGATTCGAGCCAAGTGCAGGCGCTTAGCTCAGCAGGTGGATCTAAAGATGGTCGTAATTGACTACATCCAGCTCATGTCCAGCGGAAAAAAGGTTGAATCTCGTCAGCAGGAGGTCTCTGAGTTCTCAAGAGCACTGAAGCTATTGGCAAAAGAGCTTCGTATCCCGGTTGTTGCTCTTTCTCAGCTCAACCGTCAGGCGGAGCAGGCCAAGGATAAAAAACCCGAGCTTTCACACCTGCGTGAATCTGGATCTTTGGAGCAGGATGCAGACGTTGTAGTGCTTCTTCACCGCGAAGGAATCTATGAACGAGACCACCCTCGTGCAGGAGAAGCGGACTTGATTCTTGCAAAGCAGCGAAACGGACCTACCGGCACAGTGGTTGTTGCCTTCCATGGTCAGTACTCGCGCTTCGTGAATATGCCAAGCTAGGACCCGTGCAAATTGTCTTTGGCCTTCGGGCACTAATCGCCTTCGGGCTCGGGGTTTTTGTAACCTTCAGCCAGGCACACACCTATTTTGTTGGAACCGCAGTATTGGCCGGGTTCGGCCTTAGTTTTGGGCTCATCATTATTGGAATGGCACTTCTGAAGAGGGCAAACAGCTCACAGGTGCCTCTTGCGTCAATATCTGTCTTGATCGGTGTCTTTAGCGCGGCAACTTTTGTGGACCGGGACCTTCAGGCGGTCGTGTTTTTACCGCTGGTTGCGCTCTTTGGCTTGTCGTTTGCTGCTCTGGAAGGCTACTTGGCCAAAAACCTTGGTCCAAAAACTGGAGTGGGAAGAGATTTTGCGCTCAGTGCAGTGTTCGCCGCGGTGCTGGGAGTTCTGTTTTTGCTTGCGCCTCTGGATGAAGTGAGCGCTGTCGGATTCCTGGGCGCATATTTTGCCATCAGCGGAGTTTTCTGGGGCATCGCATCCTCCACACCTCAAGCGAAGTAGGCTTTAGGGGTGAAGCGTTTTGCGAATTTGAAGAGTTACATGGTCATGTCGACCGTTGCCGCATTTTTTGTCGGGCTAATTGTTCTTTACGGAACCCGGTTTATTGAGCAGGCCATCATTTGGTCGCTGGTGACATTTATCGTTTCATTGGTGATTGTGGCAACGCTTGATCTGAGCTTCAAGCCGGACGAAACTGATCCCAACAGGCCCAAACTTCGCTAACTAGAGGTGCTTGGTGAGGCTTTCGGCTAAACCAACGTAGGTGTGTGGCTTTAGGAGCAACAACCTGTCTTTGGTTACATGGGAAACCTCTAGGCCGTTCACAAAGGCCAACAACTCATCCTCGCCAACTCGCTTACCGCGCGTGAGCTCCTTCAAAAGTGCGTAGGGGTCAGAAATCTTTGATTCTCCCCTTGCAACGTCCGCTCTGATTGCGGTCTGGATTGCTTCACCCAAAACTTCCCAGTTTTCTAAGAGATCAGCCATTAAAACACCCTCGCTGATTGCAATCTCATCGAAGCCGCGACTTACGTTGTCGATTGCCAAGAGGCTGTGACCTAGGCCCACGCCAATGTTGCGCTGAGCACTGGAATCGGTCAAGTCTCTTTGGAGCCTCGAGGTTACGAGGGTCTGAGCAAGTGAATCCAGGAGTGCAGAAGAGATCTCTAAGTTTGCTTCGGCATTTTCGAAGCGGATTGGATTGATTTTGTGGGGCATAGTCGAAGAACCGGTAGCGCCTGCAACCGGAACCTGTTTGAAGTAGCCCAGAGAAATGTAAGTCCAAACATCTGTCGCTAGGTTGTGAAGAATCCGGTTGAAGTGAGAAATAGTTGCATAGAGCTCGGCTTGCCAGTCGTGCGACTCAATCTGTGTGGTCAATGGGTTCCACGTGAAACCAAGGTGTTCGACAAAGCCTTTGGACTCTGCTGCCCAGTCAACATCTGGAGCCGCGGCAATGTGGGCAGCGAATGTTCCGGTGGCGCCAGAAAACTTTCCCAAGATTTCTTGGCTTTTTGCTTTTTGGATTTGCCTTGTGAGCCTGTGGGAGAAAACTGCAAGCTCTTTACCCATGGTGGTTGGAGTGGCAGGTTGCCCGTGGGTTCTTGAAAGCATTGGGACACCGGCTAGGTCCTGTGCAAGCTTGGTAATTTTGGTTAGCGCTTCTTCAGCCTTCGGAAGCCAAACCTTTTCCAGAGAATCGCTCACTGTGATGGCGTAGCTGAGGTTATTGATGTCTTCAGAGGTACAGGCAAAGTGAACAAGCTCAGCTAAATCGTCTCTTCTCATCTTGCTGAGCTTGTTTCTGACGAAGTATTCGACTGCTTTCACGTCGTGCCTGGTTGTGGCTTCGATTTCCGCTAGTGCTGAAACCGAGTCGTCTGAAAATTCAGAAACCAGGGAGCGAAGTTTTTGTTTCTCGGCGTCGGTGAGCTCTTTACCGGTGTTTAGGAGGTCTCGCTCCACGAGCCAAATAAGCCACTCAACCTCAACCTGGACGCGGGCCCTGTTGAGACCAGCCTCGCTCAGGTGCTCTCCAAGTTCGTTAACCTGGGGCTGGTAGCGGCCATCGAGTGGGCTGAGGGGTTGCGAAGAAAGAGTCACAAGGCCATTTTGCCGTATTTATAGGCGAACCACATGGTCAGTGTTGAAAAAGTCGGTTATTGGCTACTTGATCTTTAGCACTTTGAGTGCACCTCGGGTGAAGAAGCTGGCGACACTCATGATTACCGCAGCCAAGATCGCCCAACCTAGTGATTCGATAGCCAAACCCTCAGAGGTGAAGCCATCGATGCTAAATATATCTGCGCCGAGAAAGCCGCTGAGCCAAGCAACCAATAACAGCAGTGCACCATTGATCACAAAGGAGATCAGGCCAAAGGTGATTATGTAGAGCGGGAGCGCGATGACCTTAATAATTGGAGCAATGATCGCATTGACGATGCCAAAGACTGCTCCCACTACTAAAAATGACCCCGCGATATTCCAAAAATCAGTGCCGCCATAGGGCACAAGTTGAACCTGGGGAACCAGTGAGGTGGCGACCCAAAGGCCCACAGCATTCACAATCGTGCTTATTAGAAATCGCAACATCAAACAATTCTTTCAGTATCGGGCTAAATTAGGGGGCGTGACCCCAGCAAATCAGCCACCAATGTTGCAACTGCTTGCAGCCGACGGAACCTACGGCGTTCCAAAAGGCTACGAGAAGTACGGCAAGATCATTGAGGGGCTTGACGAAGAAACCCTAAAAACCTTTTATCGAGATATGGCGCGAATCCGCCGGTTCGACGTTGAAGCAACAGCTTTGCAGCGCCAGGGACAGCTTGGGCTATGGGTTCCTGCCATTGGCCAAGAGGGTGCACAAATCGGTTCGGGCTATGGCGTCGGGCACAAGGACCACATCTTCCCAAGCTATCGCGAGCACGGTGTTGCGCTGACCCACGGTGTTGAGCTGATTTCGATTTTGAAAATGATGCGGGGAGTGAACCACGGTGGTTGGGATCCAAACGAGACCCGCTTCCACCACTACGCAATTGTGTTGGCGACCCAGGTTCTTCATGCTGTTGGCTACGCCATGGGAGTGAAACTTGATGGCAAGGTCGGCACCGGCAATAAAGAAGAAGACCTGGCAGTAATTTCCTACCTAGGTGATGGCGCAACCGCAGAGGGTGACGTTTCAGAGGGACTGCTGTTTGCGGCAGTCAACGAAGCTCCGGTTGTGTTCTTCATTCAAAATAACCAGTGGGCTATTTCTTCACATATTGATACTCAAACCAAAGCCCCCCTTTACACCAGGGGCGAAGGCTTCGGTGTTCCGGGTATGAGAATCGATGGCAATGACGTGCTGGCTTGTTACGCAGCAACTCAGCATCACATGGATAACGCTCGCGCTGGCGAAGGCCCGTTCTTGCTTGAAGCCCTTACCTATCGAATTGGTGCCCACACCACCAGCGATGATCCGAGCAAATATCGGGCCAATGAAGAAGTGGAAACTTGGAAGGCAAAGGACCCGATCAAGCGGTTCGAAACTTTCCTAAGAAGACAGGGTGTAGCGGACGATTTCTTTGAAGAGGTCAAGGTTGCAGGAGATGACCTTGCAAAAGACATCAGAGAGCAGACCTTTGCACTGCAAAATCCACCCATGGAAAACATCTTCAATCACGTTTACTCTGACCAGCACCCCGAAATAGACAAGCAGCGTGCTTGGCTCAAGGCCTACGAAGCCCAGATGGGCGATCATGAGTAACTATAAAGAGATGGCGATAGCCAAAGCCCTAAACGCAGGTCTACAGAAGGCCCTGGCTGCCGACGAAAAAGTTCTAATGTTTGGTGAAGATGTTGCCGAACTTGGTGGTGTGTTCCGAGTCACTGAAGGCTTACACGCTGAGTTTGGCCAGAAGCGAGTTTTCAATACCCCAATTGCAGAATCCGCAATCGTTGGAACCGCGATCGGTCTTGCGATGCGGGGCTATCGCCCGGTGGTTGAAATCCAGTTTGATGGCTTTGTGTTTCCAGCCTTCAATCAAATCACCAGTCAGCTCGCAAAACTCACCTACCGCTCCGAGGGCTCGCTTCAAATGCCGGTTGTTATCCGAATTCCTTACGGTGGCGGTATTGGTGCGGTTGAACACCACTCGGAAAGCCCGGAGGCTTATTTCGCTCACACCGCGGGGCTAAGGATTGTGTCACCGTCGAATCCAAACGATGCTTACTGGATGATGCAACAGGCAATTGAATCCCCGGACCCGGTGATCATTCTTGAGCCAAAGCGCCGCTATTGGCAGAAGGGTCCCGTGAACCTGGACACTCCGCCACTTCCCCTGCACAACGCAAGACTGATGCGCGAGGGCAGTCAGGTGACACTGGTGGCCTATGGCCCGATGGTTACCGCCGCCCTTCAGGCCGCGGAAATTGGTGCAGAAGAAGGTAAGAGCATTGAGGTAATCGACCTAAGGTCGATTTCTCCGATTGACTATCCAACAATCATGGCTTCGGTGAAGAAGACCTCGCGCGCTGTGGTTGTTCACGAGGCACCAACAAATGTTTCAGTTTCAAGTGAGATTGCAGCCAGAATTTCCCATGAGGCTTTCTATCACCTTGAGGCACCGGTGATTAGGGTCGGTGGTTTTGATACTCCCTATCCACCAGCCAAACTTGAAGAGATGTATCTTCCGGATGCAGACCGTATTCTGGAAGCCATTGACCGGTCTTTGGATTACTAGGAAGTGGTGAGATGACAATTGCGAAGTTTCCACTGCCAGATGTTGGCGAGGGCCTAACCGAGGCTGAGATTGTCACCTGGCATGTTGCCCCAGGCGATCATGTGACTGTCAATCAAACAATCTGTGAGATTGAAACTGCAAAGTCCGTAGTTGAGCTTCCATGCCCATTCGAAGGTGAGGTTGTCGAGCTTTTTGCTGCCGTGGGCGACACGGTCGAAGTTGGAAATCCAATCATTTCAGTGAAAATGGCTGGTGAATCCCCGATTCCAGTTCTATCAGAACCCGATGCACCGGCAGCTGCTCAAGAGTCTGACACTGGAGCCGAATATAAGATTCCAACACTGGTTGGCTATGGCGAAGCAAGCGAAGCAAAGAGCCGCAGATCAAGGGCCGTGAAGCCGGCAGCAACGTCAACTGCTGTACCAGTTGCAATGATGAGCGCTGCCGTCGCATCCGATGCAATCGTCGCAAAGCCCCCGATTCGCAAGATGGCAAAAGAGCTGGGCGTGAACCTGGCCCTTATTGCAGGTACTGGAACTCACGGCGAGATCACGCGTGAAGACGTCATCGCAAATGCGAGCCAGGCAAGTGTCTTTAAAAACCTCACCACACCCGATGCTCCCAGCGAGCGAGAAGAACGAATTCCAGTCAAGGGCGTTAGAAAAGCCATCGCGACAGCGATGGTCAAGAGCGCTTTCACTGCCCCACACGTCAGCATCTTCGTTGATGTTGATGCCACCAGAACCATGGAATACGTGAAGCGACTCAAGGCCTCGGTGGATTTTGCCGGCGTGAAGGTGACTCCGCTTTTGATTATGGCCAAGGCAATCATCTGGGCTGCCAGAAGAAACCACATGGTGAATTCAACCTGGTCTGACACTGAGATCATCATCCACAACTTTGTAAATCTTGGCATTGCGGCGGCAACCCCAAGGGGCCTGATTGTTCCAAACATCAAGGATGCCGACGCCATGAACATGATTGAGCTTGCGGTGGCAATCGAACAACTTGCCGCAACCGCTAGAGACGGTAAAACACCTCCAGAGGACATGAGAGACGGCACTATCACGATCACCAACATCGGTGTATTCGGTGTTGACACTGGAACGCCGATCTTGAACCCCGGTGAAGTTGGCATTGTTGCCCTCGGCTCAATCCGCAAAAAGCCGTGGGTTGTTGACGATGAGATTGTCGTTCGTCAGGTCACAACCATCGGTGCAACCTTTGATCACAGGGTGGTTGATGGCGATGTTGCTTCTAGGTTTGTGCAGGACGTGGCAAGTGTTATTGAGGAACCAGCACTGCTACTTGACTAATTGCAATTGACAATCATTGTCAATAAGGATTATTATCGCGCTCATGAATCCTTTATTCAAGAAAATTCTTTGGTCCGTGTTGGCCGCCCTTGCAGCGCTAGCTTTGGTAATCACCGCAATCACGGTGTTTTCAGGCGATGAGGAAGACACAGATGCCACCCCAAACCCTTCTCCAAGTGTGACGCGCGAGGGAATGACGGGTGTGATTCAGGTGGTGACCTCAACCAATGTCTGGGCAAGCGTTATCGAATTAGTTGGGGGCGACTGGGTTGAGGTCACGACCATAATCGACAACGTCACTCAAGACCCTCACTCCTATGAGGCCAGCGCCAGAGACCAGTTGGCCGTTCAAGACGCCGAATTGGTGATCGCTAACGGTGGTGGCTATGACGAATTTATGGACCAGCTTGTTTCAGCTGCTACCGGCGACCGGGTCTTTCTTGAGCTAGTTGAAGGTGAACATTCCCATTCTGACGAAGACGCGGATCACGACGAGACCGATGCCGACACAGCCAGCGAAGACGCGCATGACGACCACGGCAATGAGCACATTTGGTATGACCTGCACGCTGTTTCGGCTGCTGCTGAGCTGATTGTGGAGGCGATTAACGAGCTTCGCCCAGAAGCTTTTGATGATGTGAACGCTAACTATGACTTCTTGGAATCAGAATTGGAGAATCTAGAACTCCGAGTCGAGGCGCTGAGAGACAGAGCTCTAGGTCTAGGCGTTATCGCCACCGAGGGGGTGGGCAATCTCATGCTTGAGGATGCCGGTTTTGAAAACCTAACCCCGGATGCCTTGGCTGATGCGGTCGAGGAGGAGCGGGATGTGCCACTGACCGCGTTGGAGAATGCTAAGTCCCTGCTCACCAACAAACTGGCTGTTTTGCTTGTCGTAAATGTTCAGGTCGAAGATTCGGCCTCCGCTGAACTGATACGAGCGGCCGAAGCAGCAGGGATCCCGGTAGTCAGCCTGAGCGAGACAATTCCAAGTGAAGACCTCGATTACCTTGATTGGATGGCAAGTGTTGTTGACGAACTTCAAGAGGCTATTTACTAAATGACAGCAGTTCTCAGTGTTGATGGTGCAACTCTCTCCTTCGACGACAAGGTCATCTGGGAGAACCTGAATTTTCAGGTTCAACCGGGTGAATTCGTCGCACTCATTGGAGCAAATGGTTCTGGAAAGTCGATGCTGTTGAAGTCGATCCTCGGTCAGCAACAGCTGACCTCTGGAGACATAACCTTTATGGGCAAGAAGGCGAGTTCGGGCAGCACCGACATCGGTTACATCCCGCAGCACAGGGCTCTTGATTCACACCTGCCGCTGAGAGTTTTTGATGCCGTCAGGCTGGGCCTGGACGGCCACAGATTCGGATTACCTTTGACCAGCTCCAAAACTAAGGGGGCCGTCATGGAAGCTCTCGCAAAAGTCGATGCAACTGAAATGGCAAACATCCCGCTCGGGGAGCTTTCCGGCGGAGAAATGCAGCGAGTTCGCGTGGCACAGGCTCTGATTGGCAAACCAAAGCTGATCTTGGCGGACGAGCCTCTGAGCGCATTGGATCTCAACCACCAGCAAGTTGTAAGCGGCTTGATAGCCGATCAGGCCAAGAAACAAGGCTCGGCGGTTATTTTTGTCACTCACGATTTAAACCCAATTTCGGATTACGTTGATCGGGTGATTTATTTGGCTCATGGCAAATACGAAATAGGCACGACTGACGAAGTGATGCAATCAGACGTCTTGTCAAAGCTTTACGGAACCGAGATTGATGTTGTGAGAAACCAGGGCCGAATTGTTGTTCTTGGAGCCCATGACCACAACCACCACGAAGATGAGCAGTGGGTCTAATGGAATTCTCAGATGTCTTTAATTTCTCGGACTACGACCGACTGATACCACTTGTTACAAACTCGCTATGGGCAGGCGCGCTTATTGCCTTGATTGGCGGGCTAGTTGGCGTGTTTGTGATGAACCGCGAACTGTCTTTCGCGGTTCATGGCATTTCTGAGCTTTCTTTCGCTGGTGCTGCAATTTTTCTACTCATCGGTTTCGATGTTGTTCTGGGGTCCGTAGTCGGATCGATTACCGCGGCGCTGATCATTGCGCTGCTGGGTGACAAATCCAAAGATCGAAATTCCATAGTGGCGGTGCTGATGCCGTTTGGGCTCGGGCTCGGCATTCTGGCTCTAGCCCTCTACCCGGGCAGGGCGGCCAATAAATTCGGCCTGCTTACGGGTCAGATTGTTGCCGTTGATGATCCAAAACTTGCTTCTTTGGCCGTGATTAGCGCGATTGTGCTTGTGGTGTTGTTCTTGATTTGGCGCCCACTGCTGTTTGCCACGCTCGATGTTGAGGTTGCTGCGGCAAGGGGTGTGAAGACAAAGTTGCTTGGAATTGTTTTTGTACTGCTTTTGGGGCTTGCTGTTGCAGGGGCAGTTCAAGTTGTTGGCGCGCTGCTGGTGCTCGCGCTACTTGTCACCCCAGCTGCGGCAGCCCTTCGGCTAAGTAAGAGCCAACTCTGGGTTCCAGTGCTGAGTGTTTTGTTTGCGATGGTGTCGATGCTCGGCGGGATTTTATTGGCACTTGGTGGTGGGCTTCCAATCAGCCCATACGTCACAACGATTTCATTCCTGATCTATTTGATCGCTCGGGGAGCTTCTTGGGTCATAGACAAAACGGCGGTGAAGGCATGACCAAGCGCAGAGCCACTTGGCAAAAGACTGCTGTTTTTGATGCTTTGAAATCAGACGCCGTGTTCATTTCAGCTCAAGAGCTTCACCAGAAACTCTTGCTATCCGGACAAAAACTTGGCCTCACCACCGTTTATCGTGCACTCACCGACCTGGTTGATTCGGGTGAGGCAGATGCTTTGGCAGGGGAAGACTCTGAAATGCGATATCGCATCTGCAGTGATGAGCATCACCACCACCTAATTTGCCGCGAGTGCGGCACGGCAATTGAGTTCGAACTAGAGGGATTTGAGGCCGAAATCAGCGCCCTGGCCAGCAAATTCGGCTTCAAGGATGTCGCTCACAGCATCGAACTTTTCGGCATTTGTGAAAAATGTGGCATGTCGGCTTGATTATTTGTAATCAAGACTTGCTTTTGGGTGGCAATGCCTCCTAAACTTGCATGGTTGTTGGGCTACCGCTTGACACAAACCCAAATCATAAGCTTCGGGTAAACGCGCCCTTAGGAGGAGAAATGGCAGCCTACTGCCAGGTGACGCAGACAGGACCGCAGTTCGGTCACAAAGTTTCGCACGCTCAGAACAAGACCAAGCGTCGTTTTGACCCGAACATTCAGAAGAAGACTTACTTCGTTCCTTCATTGGGACGCAAGGTCACCTTGACCCTTTCTGTGAAGGGCATCAAGACAATAGACGTTCGTGGCATTGACTCGGTTATCACCGAGCTAGTTGCACGCGGCGAAAAGATCTAGGAAGCAAATAGATGGCCAAGGATAAGGACGTACGTCCAATCATCAAGCTGAAGTCCACCGCGGGCACCGGCTTCACATACGTGACCAAAAAGAACCGTCGTAACAACCCAGACAGAATCACTCTGAAGAAGTACGACCCAGTAGTGCGTAAGCACGTCGAATTCCGCGAGGAGCGCTAAACACATGGCAAAAAAGTCAAAGATTGCTCGTAACGAGCAGCGCAAAGTAATTGTTGAGCGCTACGCAGAGAAGCGTCTAGAACTCAAGAAGGCTTTGGTTGACCCAACCTCAACCGCCGAGCAGAAGGAAGCAGCCCGTCTAGGATTGCAGAAGCTTCCCCGCAACGCAAGCCCAGTGCGCGTTCGTAGCCGCGATCTAATCGATGGTCGCCCACGTGGTGTGCTATCCAAGTTCGGTGTAAGCCGTGTTCGTTTCCGCGACATGGCACACAAGGGTGAGCTTCCGGGCATCACCAAGTCAAGCTGGTAAAAACTTTTCTAACCTAACTCCCGCTTTCTAAAAGGCCCAGTTGCCTTTTGAGGGCGGGATTAGTGTTTCTGCGCCAATCCAGTTTTTGGCGAGCTGGAGTTCTTGTTCCAGATGCGGATGAATTTCAAGCAGCTCCTTTTTGCTGAGGTTCTCGTGCCAAAGCGATTTCACGATCAGCTGCTTCTGCTTTCTTTCATGCTTTAGATCCACCCGGCCAATCAGGCGATCTTTATAAAGAATCGGCAATGTGTAGTAGCCATAGGTTCTCTTGGCTTCTGGAACGTAGATTTCAATCAGGTAGTCAAAATCAAACAGGCGCTTTGCTCGATTGCGATTCCAAATGATCGGATCAAAAGGGCTCAGTAGCTTGAGCTGCCTGGACGAATCAATCTTGAATTGAGCCTGTTCTAGGTGCCCGGGAATCACAAAGCCAGGTTTCTCCCACCCCTCCACGCTTACGTGTTCCAGATCACCCGACACGAGCAACTCTTCTAGTTGACGCCTTGCCTCGGTTGGGTAGAAACGGAAATAGTCCGCTAGGTCACTCTCGGTTGCCGCACCGAGAGACCTCGCAGCTTTCAAAAGCAAGGCTTGTTTTTGCTGGTCAGGAGTAAGGTCGGCTGCTGCAACAGCCGGCAGATCTTCTGCCAGTGCATATCTGCGCTGGAAACCGATTCGGCCGGCACTGACCACCACCCCTGCAAAGAGGAGCCGCTCCAGAATTTGTTTGACCTCGGACCAACCCCACCAACTACCGCCGCGCTTATTGAGGTCGTGTTCGAATTCTCCGATGGTCATCGGTCCGTTGGTTTTGAGTTCTTGCAAGACCCAGGATGCCGTCTTGTTGGTTTTTGAAAGAACGTCCCGAACACTTTGTTTTTGCAGGTAGGTGTTTCTTCTGAACTCAAACAGCGGCCAATCGGCCTCTTGAATCAACGCAGCGCAGTGAGCCCAGTACTCGCGATATTGGGGAAGCTCTCCGTCTCCAAAAGCTAAAGTCTCAAATTCTTTCAAGTCATAAGCACCAATGCGGGTAAATGCTGGCATCAGGTGGGCTCTGGCAAAAACATTCACCGAGTCCACCTGGAAGAGGTTCAAGTTTTCCAGTACGTCCGTGATGGTGTTTAGGCCCTGGTCAATGCCCTGGCTGGCAAGGGCGAGGTGACGCGCTTCATTGCTGGAAAGGCTTTGCACTTAGCACCCTCGGATTCATTGGCTTTGACGCCAATTTATAGCTGATCTCGTCGTTTTCGCTCGTGCCACAAGCAGGTTCATTGTGAGTTGCCCATTTCAAATGTCAAAATCCAATCAAATCTCACCCCAAAACCGCTCACATCCCCTAAAAATAGGGGAAAACTAAGCCTGCAACACGCCGAAGCGAGAGCGTTGACAAGTCAAACAGGGCTATAAGTTGATGGAGACATAAATGTCCACGAGTTGTCCAGGAGGACCATCATGAACAAAAGCGAACTAGTAGCCGCAATTGCTGCGAGCACCGGAGAGTCACAGGCAGCCGTAGGCCGCGTAATGGATTCAATGTTTGAGCACATCGGCGCATCAATCAAGCAGGGTAACAAGGTCACCATTCCTGGTTACCTAAGCGTTGACAAGGGCCACCGCGCAGCACGCGCAGGCCGCAACCCACAGACCGGCGCAACAATTCAGATTGCAGCAGCTAACACCGTAAAGGTTTCAGCTGGCTCCAAGCTAAAGGCAGCGGTCAAGTAATCTAATTACTTCCCAAGAAAGCGGCGTCTTTGATTAGACGCCGCTTTTTTCTTTGCCTGGAATAGGCTTAGGGCCATGAACAGCAAATCGCGCTCCTATCTCCTTGTCTTCCTGCAGTTTCTCCTGATTGCACTGTTGTTGCTTTCCCCGAGACAGGATGCCCCCTACGGTGGTGCCAGCGGGGTTGTTGGAGTCATTGGGCTTGGCCTGATTGCCACTGGCTCGGGAGTGCTGCTTATTAGTTTCCTTGGACTTGGAAATTCGTTGACCGCGATGCCAACGCCAAAGGACAACGGAACGCTCATTACAACTGGCATCTACTCACGAGTAAGACATCCGATTTACTTCGGCATTTTGGTCATGAGTTTTGGCGTAATGCTGGATGCCGGCTACTGGCCACAGGTAATCATTGTGATGTTGATGTACGTGTTGTTTACCAACAAAGCCGAGTACGAAGAGACGATGTTGATCGCCAAATACCCGCAATACAAAAAGTATGCCGAGAGGACTCCGCGGTTTTTCCCGAGGCTCGGTAGGTGAACCAAACCAAAACAAACTTTGTTCTCCCAGCGGTAGCAGTAGCACTCACCGCAGGTTTAGTTAGCGTTGTTGTCGGCTTATTCTTAGCCGGTGGAGCAAGCCCGCTTCAGTTTGCAGACCCTGGACCAGTAGTTCGTTGGGGAGCGCCTTTTGCAAAACTGGTTATGAACTTTGCCATGGCCACAGCGGTTGGCTCACTTGTGCTTTCAGCATTTGCCGGAAATGAATCAGAGCGACAGAAGCTGTCGCAGCTAGCAAGTGGAGCCGCAGCGCTTTGGGCTGCTTCAGCTGCAGTGAACTTAGTGCTTACGTACTTGAGCGTCTCAGGATCTGGTATTTCTTACGGAGAGGCTTTCTCTGAAAGCCTCTGGCTATTTGCCACTGAGATTGAACTCGGTGTGCTGCTGTCATGGAACCTTGGGTTTGCAGTTCTTCTCAGTCTGACCACCCTTGCATTTGGTGGCAGGAGAATGACCGCTGTGAACGCGGCAATTGCTCTTGCGGGCCTATATCCCCTGGCCGAATCTGGGCACGCCTCCTCGGATGCCGGACACGCGTTGGCCGTGAACTCGCTGCTATTGCACCTGGTTGGAATCAGCGTCTGGGTTGGAGGCCTGATTGCTCTCTACGCGGTTTTCAGAGGTGGCGACGACCGAACACATGTCTTGGTCTCCCGCTACAGCACCTTGGCCTTTGTGGCGTTTCTAATGGTTGCGGTTTCTGGTGTTACATCGGGAATCATCAGGCTTTACGAACCGGATGATCTGTTTGGCGAATACGGAGTGCTGTTGCTCTTGAAGGCCAGTCTTCTGGTTGTGCTGGGGCTGTTTGGTGTCAGGTATCGACTTGGAGTTGTAAAAAACCTTCAGGAAAAAGCCGTCAGTTTTTGGAGGCTAGCCATTTTTGAAATAGCTGTCATGGGTCTGGCGATTGGCATGGGCACGGCCCTTGCAAAGACGCAGACACCACTTGATGCGGCAGAGTTTGTGCCACTCACACCGGCTCAGATTTTGACCGGTGATGTATTACCCCCTGAGATGACCGAATTGTCATGGGTGACAGTTTGGGACCTGGACGTTTTGTGGATCAGCGTCTGCGTTGGTGCAGCGTCGCTTTATCTTTATGGAGTAAGGGTGCTTCACAAACGCGGTGACAAGTGGCCAGTGGTCAGAACGGTCTCTTTTGTTTCGGGGATGTTGGTTTTGTTTTATGTGACCAACGGTGCGCTAAACGCGTATCAGGAGTACCTATTCAGCGTTCACATGATCGGGCACATGGTGCTGTCGATGATGGTTCCGGTGCTATTGGTGCCGGGGGCACCTGTGACGCTGTTATCTAGGGCGCAGGCACCTAGAAAAGACGGTTCCTGGGGAATGCGAGAGTGGGTGCTGTGGGCAGTTCACACACCGTTTGCATGGTTTGTGTCAAACCCTATTTTTGCAGGTCTGAACTTTGCTCTGTCCCTGGTGATGTTTTACTACACGCCGCTGTTTAGATGGGCGACCGAGGAGCACCTGGGTCACCAGTGGATGCTGATTCACTTCTTGATTACCGGCTACTTATTCGTGCAATCTCTCATGGGTGTTGATCCTCAGCCTCATAAACCGGGCTATCCGCTAAAGCTAATGCTCCTAATTGGCACCATGGCCTTCCACGCTTTCTTTGGCCTCGGGTTGATGAATGAAAAAAGCCTGTTGCTTGCTGACTGGTTTGGCTCGATGGGTAGAACCTGGGGCGATGATCCTCTTGCGGATCAGGCTATTGGCGGCGCTTTTGCCTGGGGTGTTGGTGAATTACCCACTATCGTCATAGCTCTGATCGTTGTCACTCAGTGGTCAAGGTCAGACGTGAGAGAGCGCAAGAGGCTTGATAGAGCGTCTGACAGAAGTGGTAATAAAGACCTCGAGGATTACAACCAAATGCTGGAAAGCCTAAGTAGCACCAAGGACTCAAGACGTTGATTATCGAACTAAGCCAAGAGCAAGAGTCGCTCTTTGAATACATTGAGCAGTCCCGCAGCAATGTCTTTGTGACAGGGCGTGCAGGTACTGGTAAGTCAACCCTGCTTTCACACCTAACCGCAAACACCGAGAAGTCCTTTGCGGTGTGTGCTCCGACAGGTGTTGCGGCTTTGAACGTTGGTGGTGTCACGATTCACTCGCTCTTTACGTTTCCACTCGGTCTCCTGGGCGAAGTTGAAATAGCCAGACATCTTTCTAAGCGCACCAGGGAGATCCTCCGAGCCCTGGACATGCTGGTCATCGATGAGGTGTCGATGGTTTCGGCAGACTTGATGGACGCCATCGATCGGGCATTGAGAATTGCCAGGGGAAGAAAGAACGAACCCTTCGGTGGAGCGCAGGTTGTCATGTTCGGTGACCCATATCAATTGGCCCCTGTTCCTCCAAGGGATCCTCAGGAAAAGAACTACATCGCCGAGAACTACCAGTCGCTTTGGTTTTTTGACGCCCATGTCTGGCGACAGACCGATCTTGAGCGCTTTGAACTTTCTGAGATCTTTAGGCAATCAGACGATGACTTTAAAGAGATTCTGAATGCCATCAGGGATGGCTCGGTCACTCAAGCAATGCTTGATTCACTGAACCAGGCAGGAAACCGTTACCCACCGCACTCTGATGTGATTCGCCTCGCCACGATCAACGAGACCGTGAACTCGGTGAACCACCAACGCATGGGTCTTATTGAAACGGAACCAAAGGTCTTCAAGGCCGTCTACTCCGCTTCAGCGGAGAAGTCCTTCGGCAGGGCACTGCCTGCCGAAATTGAGCTCTCCCTCAAAGTTGGCGCTCAGGTGATGTTCATTAAAAACGACGATGCGAGCACATCCAAAACCGGTGGCACTGTCAGGCGATGGGTCAATGGCACCATTGGTCGGGTCGTGGCATTGCCAAAGTCAGGCCTGGTGGTTGTGGACGTCGACGGAGAAGAGCTAGAAGTTGGTCCAGCTACCTGGGAAAAGGTTCGCTACGAAATCGAAGAAGATTTTGATGAGTCAAGCGGTAAAACTAAAGAGGTGCTGGTTCCGGTGACCTTGGCTGAATTCAAGCAGATTCCACTGCGATTGGCATGGGCAGTGACTATCCACAAGTCTCAGGGCCAAACCTATGATGAGGTTCAGATCGACATGGGCAGGGGTGCCTTTTCTCCCGGGCAAACATACGTCGCACTCAGCCGAGTAAGAACGCTAACGGGGCTCTATCTGACTCGTGCAATCCTCACCCGTGATGTGATGGTTGACAGCGATGTAGTTCGTTTTATGTCCGGGGCGGAGCCTTTAGCCACCAGTTCAGAGCCTCAGCCACCCTTCTAGCCCAGTAACTTTCGTGGTGACCGGTGTTTGGGTAGGTAGCGGCAACAAGTGAATCTGGTTCTTGGTAACCCTTGGCTTTTATTTTTTCAACGGCGCTCGCGTGAAAAGGTGCGTAGTTTTCATCAAGCTCGATTGTGCCGGTGTCTGTCCAAAGCCGGTGCTTGCCGCCTTCTGGCAAAAGGTCTGTTAGTTCTTGAACCATAAAGTCGCCACCGAATGGCCAGTGGGTAGAAAAGCCAATCGCAGTTCCGAAAACATCTGGTCGCTTGCTCATGGCATAGATAGACATTAGGCCACCCATTGAAGACCCCATGACCGCTGTTCGCTGGTTGTCATGGCTTAGGCCGTAGCGGTCAATGACGAAGGGAATAATGGCATCGGCCATGAGCGACACGTAAGCGTCTCCCATCGATTCACCCGGAGAGTCTTTGTAATCCTCGGGCATGTAGTCCCAAATCTCTTGATGGCGATCTAGAACCTCCTGGGGCGCTAGTTCACGCAATCGAGTCAAGTCGCTAAAGCCCCAGAGCGCAATCACAATTGGCTTTTCACCGCGAACCTCTTCGCGAAGAGCGGTGAGAACCTCCCAGGTTTTACCTGTGAAGGAGTCTTTTTCATCAAAGATGTTCCGGCCATCGTGCATGACAAGAATTGGCGTCGTGGGTTTGATGTCTTTCGGAGCCCAAACATCAACGGTGTGCTCATCGAATGTGAAGCGCTCTATGGAACCACCGGCAAGGCGCTTATTTAATAGCGCTCTTTCTCTAAAGGCCATGAAAAGCGGGAAGGTGAAAGCCATCGCCGTGATGCCGGAGAGTAAGAAATAGAGCCAGACTCGCTTCATGCCGAGCCTCCTGGCTTCAACCAACATAAAGGTGATTACGGCAGCACCTACGATGAGCAAATCTAGGGATAACACCCAATCCACCGCTGACCCAAACCAGGCAGTCAGGTAGTCTGCTTCTTGGATAACAGCGGTTGCATTAAGCCACCAGGCTGTTGCTAATCCCAACGCTGCGATTACAAAGTAAATCCAAGAACGAGTTATGTGTTTTCTAGCCATTTAGGAATCATTTCACAGTCCCCTCGGGTTCTGGCTCAACAACAGTAAATAAGGAATCAATGAACACCCTGGGTAAATTCATCGTCAAGCGCGCCAAGTTCGTGCTCTTTGGTTTCATCGGCTTGATTGCAGCCAGCAGCGTCTTTGGTTTTCAGGTGTTTGGCGAACTAAAGGGTGGCGGGTATGACAACCCAAACTCTGATTCGGCAACCGTTAGTGAGCTGCTGGGCAGCGAATTCGCAGTAGATCCGGCAGAAGTAATTGTGCTGGCGGATTTGCCAGGAGATGCCAATGAAATCAACGATCAGGGTGTGCCGGTTTATTTTGAACTTGTGACCTCGCTGAGTGAAGACCTGGCCAAAGTCGAGGGCGTTGAATCGGTCTTGAACTACTACACCCTTGGATCACCCGCATCGCTGATATCTGAAGATGGCAAGCTTATTTACCTGCTGGTAGATCTAAACAACGACATCAAGCAATCAGATGCTGTTGCAGTCATTGTCGATGAGTTCAGCGGCAACTACGAGGGCGCTGAGGTCCACATTGCAGGCTATGGCGCTGTCACCAAGGCAATCAACGAAACCATCGAGGGCGACCTGATTCGGGCCGAGATAATTGCGATCCCAATTGTTTTGCTGTTGCTTATTTATGTTTTTGGCTCTTTGGTTTCTGCAGGCTTGCCACTGTTTGTTGGTGGGCTTGCGATCGTCGGATCCTTCTTTGTGATCTGGGGGGCCAGCCAGTTCACCGATGTTTCGATTTTTGCATTGAACCTGATTACCGGTCTTGGCTTGGGCCTCGGCATTGACTACAGCCTGCTGATGGTCAATAGGTTCAGAGAAGAGCGAGCCAGCGGCTTGAGCGTGGAACAGGCGACAATCAAAACTGTGGAGACTGCCGGCAAGACCGTAGTTTTTTCAGGCCTAACGGTGGCAGTGGTGATGTTGTCGATGTGGCTATTCCCACAGTATTTCTTGCAGTCTTTCGCACTTGCCGGCTTCACTGTGGTGACGCTCGCGGTTATTGGGGCCGCGATAGTGGTTCCAGCCCAGTTGTTCTTGCTTGGAGACCGGGTGAATTCGCTTCGGGTTTTCAAAAAGAAACTGGTTCCGAAGGACACCGGAATCTGGGAGAAGATTGCCCGCTTCACCATGAGAAGACCGCTACCAATTTTGTTTGTGGTGGTGCTTGCACTGTCGGGGCTGTTCTCACTTTCCACGAATGCCGTTTTTGGTCAGGTGGATGACCGAGTTCTACCCAAGGACAGTCCGGCACTTGTTGCAAGCAACCTGCTTCGAGAAAGGTTCGAGGGGAGAGAATCATCACCGATTGAGATTCTGGTCAAGGGCAGCGACGAGGCTGTTGCCGATTACATAGAGCAGGTTGCTGCGGTCGATGACATCAGCCGGGTCGTCATTGTTCCAACTGAGCAAGAAACCGACTGGGTCAGGATTAATGCCATCACCCAGATTGAACCGAGAAGCCCGGCAGGATATGACCAAACTGTTTTGATTCGCAGTATTGATGAGCAAGCACTTGTTGGTGGAGGCGGTGCCTATTACACAGACTCACAGCAGGGCATCGAACAGGCGCTGCCGTTTGCAGCGCTCTGGATTTTCATTGCTACCTATGTGCTGCTTTTCTTGTTCACTGGCAGCGTGCTGCTGCCACTAAAGGCGATCGCGCTTAATGTGCTTTCACTTGGTGCGATTCTCGGCCTCTTGAGCTACATCTTCCAAAATGGTCACCTGCAGTGGCTGCTGGGTGAATATTCTGTGACTGGAGCCATTGACACCTCATCGCTGGTGATGATTGCGGTGGTGGCATTTGGTTTATCCATGGACTACGAGATGTTCCTTTTGTCCAGAATTAAAGAACAGCATGACGCTGGAATGAATACGCCTGACTCAGTGGCCATTGGTCTGCAGCGATCCGGAAGGATTATTACCGCGGCAGCCTTTATTTTGGCGGTTACCTTCGGCTCCTTCGCCTCGTCTGGCGTATCGATTATGAAGATGCTTGGATTTGGTATCGCCATTGCGATCCTGCTTGATGCCACCATCGTTAGGGCGCTGTTGGTGCCGGCGCTGATGAAGCTGTTCGGAGCTGCAAACTGGTGGGCACCGAAATGGTTGAAGGCTGTTCACAAAAAAATTGGCTTGAGTCACTAACCTTTATCTCATGCTGCTTTCAGACCGGGACATCAAAAACCAAATCGAACTGGGCCGAGTCGGCTTAGAGCCGCTTGACATGGGGCTATTGCAGCCAAGCAGCATTGATGTCCGCTTGGACAGGTTCTTTCGACTATTTGATAACCACAAGTATCCATACATTGACCCCAGAGAACAGCAGGACGATCTAACCAGGCCTTTTGAGGTCAAGGCGGACGAGCCGTTCATACTGCACCCGGGTGAATTTGTGCTTGGTTCGACATTCGAATACGTGAAACTTCCCGATGACATCGCAGCAAGACTTGAGGGCAAGAGCTCACTTGGCCGTCTTGGTTTGCTTACTCACTCAACTGCAGGCTTTGTTGATCCTGGTTTTCAAGGCCATGTCACTCTCGAGCTTTCAAACGTTGCGACGTTGCCGATCAAGCTGTGGCCTGGCATGAAAATAGGTCAGCTTTGCTTCTTCCAGCTTTCAAGCGCCAGTGAAAACCCATATGGGTCAGAGAAGTATGGCTCCAGGTATCAGGGGCAGCGAGGACCTACTGCTTCCAGGTCTCACCTGAACTTCAAAATCTCAGATGTCGGTAACCAACCGCTCTAAAGCTCTTGATTATCTAAAGGGATTTCCCCGGGGTGGCCAAGGCCTTAACAGAGATAAGCAGCAGCATTCCGACCACCAATATCAACATCAATCCGAGGATTCCATAGATTGGTGAAAACAGACCTACGAATATCGCCCAGGCCGCAGGAGCCAAGAAGCTCACTGCTCTTCCGGTTGTCGCATAAAGTCCGAACGCCTCACCCTGCCTATCTTCTGCAGAAAGCCTAGACATCATGGTTCTAGAAGCTGCCTGAGCGGGCCCAACAAAGGTGCAGAGGAACAGCCCGAAGCCGAAGAAAGCAATCGTTCCAGCGCTTTCGAAGACAAAGACTCCCAAGCCACCGACAATCACTCCGATAAGAGAAACAAAGATTATTTTCCTTGATCCAATCCGGTCTTCAAAGAATGCGCCAACAAAGGCGCCGATTCCGGCCACTAGGTTCGCAGCAATTCCAAACAGGATGATTTCCGTGAGGTCCAGACCAAATGCAATACCACCCAGCACCGCTCCATAAGCAAACACGCCATTTAGGCCATCGCGATAAACGGCTGAGGCAATTAAAAACTTTAGAAGGTTAGGGTTTTCTTTGCGCATAACCAGAAGTGAGTTGATGAGCTGCTTATAGGCAAACATGATGCCTTCGCTCTCGGTTCCCTCGATTGGCTTGGCTTCTGGAACCTTCAGAGCAAGTGGGATAGAGAAAATGATCACCCAGAACATGCTGATTACCATCACAACTCGAACTGAAAGCGCATCGGTGTCCGGGATACCCAGTAGCTCTGCCCCACCGAATTGAATAATCCAGAGTGCAATCACGAGCAAAATAATGCCGCCGATGTAACCAAGACCCCAACCAAATTGGCTGATCTTGCCTCTTTCATGAGGCCTTGCAACCTCGCTCAACATGGAGTTGTAGTTCACGGTTGCAAATTCGAAGAATATTCCACCGGCCGCTAGAAGCACCAGGCCAAAGACGAAGAAGTCACTCGATGGTGCCACGAAGAACATCAGCCCGATGGTGCCGGCAAACAAGTAGGTGTTGATCATGAGCCAGAACTTCTTGCGTCCTGATGTGTCAGCCCTTCGGCCAACAATCGGCGCAATAAGGGCGATTAGCACTCCGGCAAAAACACCGGAGATACCAAGCCAGAAGGCGGTGTATTGGCCGGCCTCCTCTATTGAGTAGCCGGCAGGAGCGAAGAACTCACTAGTTATATATCGCCCGAATATGAAAGAGGTCACGACAGTTGGGAAGGCTTGTGATGCCCAGTCCCAAAGTGCCCACGAGAATGTTCCTTTTGGCTTTTTTGCTGCAACGTCGTTGTTGGTCATAAAAAGAATCTAGTGACTTTAAGCAAACAAATGGGAACCTTTGAGTGACGACTTTTAGGAAAATTCAAAGTTGAGTCATTCACACTCAACTTTCAGGAAAGTAGCTTGACAACATAATTGCCATACTCCAAACTTGAGTGCATGTGACTCAACTTGCGTCACAAAGATCAGGATTTTCAAAAAAAGAATAGAAGGAGCAACAAATGGGTAGAGCAGTAGGTATTGACCTTGGAACCACAAACAGCGCTGTAACAGTGCTTGAGGGTGGGGAACCAAAGGTTATTTCAAATGCGGAGGGTTTCCGCACCACACCATCGGTTGTCGCATTCACCAAGGATGGAAATGTTCTTGTAGGCGAAACCGCAAAGCGTCAGGCGGTAACGAACGTTGACCGCACTGTTTCATCTGTCAAGCGCCACATGGGAACAGACTGGAAGTTCAAGGTCGAGGACAAGAACTACACACCTCAGGAAATTTCTGCACGTATCTTGATGAAGCTAAAGCGTGATGCCGAGACTTATCTTGGCGAGAGTGTTACCGACGCGGTTATTACCGTTCCTGCTTACTTCAACGATGCAGAACGTCAGGCAACCAAGGAAGCCGGCGAGATCGCCGGCCTAAACGTGCTTCGAATTATCAACGAGCCAACCGCGGCAGCACTTGCATACGGTCTCGACAAGGGTAAAGAAGACGAACTGATTCTGGTATTCGACCTAGGTGGCGGAACATTCGATGTTTCACTCCTTGAGGTTGGAAAAGATGATGACTTCTCAACCATCCAGGTTCGTTCAACATCGGGTGACAACAAACTCGGTGGAGACGACTGGGACGACAGGGTTGTAAAGCACCTGGTTGCCAAGTTCAAAGAGACCACAGGAGTGGACGTTTCAAAGGACAAGATCGCCCTGCAGCGCCTAAAAGAAGCTGCCGAGCAGGCAAAGAAGGAACTTAGCCAGTCAACAACGACTCAGCTCCAGCTGCCATATCTGTCTTTGACCGAGGCAGGTCCTGCCAACCTAGACGAGACACTTACCCGTGCTCAGTTTGAGTCATTGACCGCAGACCTACTAGAGCGAACCCGCAAGCCATTCTTGGATGTTGTGAAGGAAGCCGGAGTCAAGGTTTCAGACATTGCTCACGTTGTAATGGTTGGTGGCTCGACCAGGATGCCAGCGGTCTCCGAATTGGTGACCAAGCTCCTCGGCGGCAAAGAGCCGAATAAGGGCGTGAACCCGGACGAGGTAGTTTCAGTTGGTGCTGCACTGCAGGCAGGTGTTATCAAGGGTGAGCGTAAAGACGTTCTACTGATTGACGTAACACCACTAGCGCTTGGAATTGAAACCAAGGGTGGCATGATGACCAAGCTCATCGAGAGAAACACTGCTATTCCAACCAAGCGAAGTGAAACCTTCACAACCGCTGATGACAACCAGCCGAGTGTTTCGATTCAGGTTTTCCAGGGTGAGCGAGAGTTCACGAGGGACAACAAGTCCCTTGGAAACTTTGAGCTAACCGGCATTGCCCCAGCACCACGCGGCATTCCTCAGGTCGAGGTCACATTTGACATCGACGCCAACGGAATCGTGCATGTTTCTGCCAAGGACAAGGGAACCGGCAAGGAGCAGTCAATGACCATCACCGGTGGATCCTCACTTTCCGAGGAAGACATCGAGCGCATGGTGAAGGACGCCGAAGAGCACGCAGAAGAAGACAAGCTGCGCCGCGAAGAGGCTGAGACCCGCAACCAGGCGGAGCAGATGGCTTACTCAACCGAGAAGCTAATCAAGGACAACGACGACAAGTTGCCAGAGGATGTCAAGACTGAGGTTCAGGCCGATGTTGACGAACTCAAGGCAGCCCTTGCCGGTGAAGATGCGGCTGCTGTCAAGGCAGCTCAGGAGAAACTCGCAACTTCAAGCCAGAAGCTAGGCGAGGCAATCTATGCCAACCAGCCAGCCGAGGGCGAAGAGGAAGCCAGCACTGAAGCCGATGAGGACGTAGTTGACGCCGAGGTTGTTGAAGATGAAGAGCCAACCGAGGACGCAGACGGCGACAAGGACAAGAAGTAATGTCTGAAGACCAAAAGCTTCCAGAGGAAACACCGGAAGACTCAGTTGATCTAGATCAGGTGGAGGAGACTTCGCCTGATCTGGAATCAACAGAAGAGGAAGGTCAGCCGGAGGCGGACGAAGCGGAAAAAGACTCTGTCGACAGGGAGCTGGAGATCTTTCAGGACCTTCAGCGCCTGCAGGCAGACTTCGTAAACTACCGCAATCGCGTTGAGCGAGACCGCGGTGCTGAGAGGCAGTCTGCGATTTCAGAAGCCATTAGAGCCTTCTTGCCAGCACTTGATGACCTAACGCGTGCTGAGTCACACGGAGACCTGCAAGAGGGAACCCCGATGGCTGCAGTTGCACAAAAGTTGAAGGCAGCCGGCGAAAAGTTCGGACTCACCGTGTTTGGAGCAAAGGGCGACGCTTTTGACCCCGAGATTCACGACGCACTGGTTCAGAACCCAAACCCAGAGGTCAAGGCTGCAGAGGTTGCTGACGTAATCGAACCAGGTTACAAAATTCAAGATCGACTACTGAGACCAGCAAAGGTCGCAGTTTTCTTACCAGCCGAATAAGGGGTGAGCAAAGATGGCATCACAGGATTGGATTGAAAAGGATTTCTATAAAATCCTTGGCGTCACAAAGGGTGTCGGCGATGCTGACCTCAAGAAGTCTTATCGCAAGCTAGCCAAGGACAACCACCCTGACCTCCACCCCGGAGACCAGGCGGCAGAGTCTAGATTCAAGGACATTTCTGAGGCCTACGATGTCTTGTCGGACAAAGAACAGCGCCAAGAGTATGACGCTGTTCGAGCCATGGGCGGCGGAGCACGTTTCCAAGCTGGTGGCCGAGGTGGCGGTGGCTTTGAAGATGTCTTCTCCAACCTGTTTGGCGGCGGTGGCGGTTTTCCAGGCGGCGGCGGCTTTGGTGGCTTTGGACCGCAACGGGGTTCCGACCTAACTTCAACTTCAAGCGTTGATTTCATTGACTCGATTCATGGCACCAACGTCAAGCTAAACGTCTCTGGCAACTCGGTGACCCTGAAGGTGCCGGCGGGCATTCAGGACGGACAAAAGCTCAAACTTAAAGGCAAAGGACAAGCCTCGCCCAATGGCGGTCAAGCGGGTGACTTGGTCGTGACAATTAAGGTCAGGCCACACCCTGTTTTCACCAGAGACGGTGACAACGTTCGCGTGGTAGTTCCAGTGACATTTGCTGAGGCGGTACTCGGAGCAACAATTCAAGTGCCAGTGCTTGGAGGGGAACCTGTGAAACTAAAGGTGTCCCCCGGAACTCCTAACGGCAGGACCCTGAGAGTTAAAGGCAAGGGTGTTCAGCACGATGGAAGGCAGGGTGACCTGCTTGCAACCGTGGAAATTTTGGTTCCAAACCGAGTAAGCAAGAAAGCTGAAGAGGCTCTAAAGGTCTTCGAAAGCGAAATACCAGAAGAGGATCCAAGGGCATCACTGATTAGCCGCGCAGGACAGTTGTAGGGAGGATCTCGTGGACATTAGCGAAGACACACCATTATTTCTCATCTCAGTTGCCGCGGAACTATGCGGAATGCACCCGCAAACTCTTCGGCAGTATGACCGCATGGGGCTAGTGAGCCCAACTAGAACCATGGGAAAATCCCGCCGCTACACGATGCAGGACGTCATCAAACTGCGCGAAGTTTCAAAACTGAGCGCCGAGGGAGTATCGCTCGAAGGAATCAAAAGAGTCCTCGAGTTAGTGAATGAAAATGCAGAGCTTTCAACCCGAGTCAGAGACCTAGAACGTGAGCTTGCAAATCAGGTCATGAGCCAGCCAGGAAACCGAGTGTTTGCCGCTGGCGACCAAGGAGTTATAAGGCTGAACCCAGGTCAGCGCCCAGAGCGCTCCGGTTCAGTTGTGCTCTGGAGGAGACGCTAAATCGGAAAAAGCAGACTGGCTTAGCTGGAAATTTCAATTACAACGGGAACATGGTCACTAGGCAGCTCTCCTTTGCGTTCCACGCGCTCAATCGAGGCACTTCTAACTCGATCGGTTAGGGACTCTGAGGTGAGCATAAAGTCGATGCGCATCCCGTTGTTCTTAGGAAAGCAGAGATCCTTATAGTCCCAGTAGGTGTATTCACCAGGGACCAATTCTCGAAGCTTGTCGGTTAGGCCAATCTGCTCAAATGCCTCAAACGCTTCACGTTCAGGGGGCGACACGTGTGTCTCAAACATGCTCAGGTCATAAACGTCAGTGTCAAGCGGGGCAACGTTGAAATCCCCAACCAGCGCTATCTCTAAGCCGGGATCCATTTCGAGTTGTTCGGCGGTAGTGGCAGCTAATCGGTCTAAAAACTCGAGCTTGTATTGCATATGGGGCTCATCGAGCCCTCTGCCGTGTGGAACATAAAGCGACCACACTCTCACCCCATTGAAAGTTGCACCAAGTGCCCTGGCCTCCTGCACGTCTTTGAATTCGGGTTGTTGGTCAAAGCTTGTTTCGATGTCTGTAGCCTCGAGGTGTTCCTTATAGGCAAAGGCAACGCCGTTCCATTGGTTTAGGCCGTGAGAAATGATTTTGTAGCCAATAGCTTCGAATGCCTCCACTGGAAATTGCTCTGGCTTGCATTTGATTTCCTGCATTGCAAGGACGTCGACATTTGTTCTTTGCAAAAACGCGGTGACGCGTTCCTGCCTCGCTCTAACCGAGTTCACGTTCCAGGTTGCTATTTGCATCTCTAAACTCTAACTATGACCTTTGAATCCATTCACAAACCACGACTGGTTGAACTCATAAAGCAGCTGGCCGTTGTTCACGGCAAAGTGACGCTCTCTTCTGGCCTAGAAGCCGACTACTACGTAGATCTCAGGCGGGCGACGCTGCACCATGAAGCCGCCCCTTTGATTGGCAAGGTCATGCTTGAGCTTTTGGCCAGTCATAATTTGGGCAAGATCGATTCGGTTGGCGGCCTAACAATGGGTGCTGATCCGGTCGCAACAGCCATGCTGCACCAGTCAAGCCTTCCGCTAGATGCCTTTGTTGTTAGGAAGCAAGCCAAGGCCCACGGCATGGCCAGGCAAGTTGAAGGACCAAGCGTTGAGGGCAAGAGGGTAATTGTTTTAGAGGACACCTCAACTACCGGAGGTTCGCCACTGACTGCCGCTGAGGCGCTTGTTAGTGCTGGAGCGACTGTTGTTGCAGTGGCGACAGTTGTGGATCGCGACACCGGAGCTAGGCAGGCAATTGAAGCTGCGGGGTATCCTTATCTAACGGCGATCACACTAGGTGATCTCGGTCTCTAGAAGAGGTGAAAGTGCAGCGGAGAGTTGCGCCTTTTGTCCTAACCCAGATTTCTTCACTTTTCAGTGTTATTGCTGGTTCGATGGTGTTTATTGCCATTCCATGGATAGCGCTTGAAATCAGTGGTTCAGCAACAGCAGCCGGTTTAGTGGTTGCTCTAACCGCTATACCCGGGCTTATTGTGATCCCACTGGTTGGATCAGTAATCGATAAATACGGCCGTAAGCGGGTAGCTGTCTGGGCAGAGCTAATAACAGGGACGCTCACGTTGCTGTTGCCGTTAGTCGCAGGACTCTGGGGATTGAGCCTGATTGGCCTAATTATTCTTGCAACCCTGAAAAACGTGGTCGCTCCGGCTGGCCCAACAGCCAGAAAATCAATCGTCCCAGACGTTGCCGCGCCCGCGAACATGACCCTTGATCGAGCAAACTCGATCCATGAGGCGGTGTTTGCAACTGGCTTTGCTATGGGGCCGGCGCTCGCAACGTTCTGCATCGCGCTTATTGGTTCTGCAGAGACATTCATCGTTGTCGCAGCCTTCGCGCTCGCAAGCGGCGCGGTCGCCTCACTTGTGAAGGTTGTTGAACAACATGAGCCCAACGACGAAACCGAAAAAGAACCTTTCCATCGCTATGCGATGCAGGGATTCAAGGTTCTATTCGCCACCCCTTCAGTGTTGGTGATGATGTCGGCAGTTGTCATCTTGGCAGTTGTTTATCTACCAACCGAAATGGTGGTTTTGCCCAGTTACTACAACTCACTTGGTGATCCTGAGGGCCTCGGGCTACTTATCTCGGCCATGGCGGCGGCTTCAATTTTTGGTGCACTGTTTTTTGAACAGATCCATCGTTATCTTTCTTATTCAACGATTTTGCGGATCGGAATCATAGGTGTTCCAGCAGCAATGATTCCGATGAGTCAGCTTCCGGCACAGTGGGCGATGCTGGTTGGTGCCCTGGTGCTGGGTCTTGCTTGGGGTCCATTATTGCCGCTTCTCAACACTGTGATTCAGCGCAAAATCCCTGCGAATAAGCGTGGCCGGGTTTTTGCACTCGAGATGGCAATTTGGAACGCCGGGCCATTGATTTCGATGGTTGCAGTTGGTGCTGCCGTTGACGGTATTGGCGTGAAGCCTACCTACACCGCGTTGGCGCTCGCGGTCATGACTGCAGGATTGATTGTTTCTTTCAACAAGCACATAAAGGCGCTGAACGAAAAGGGAGTCACTTCTCCACAGGAAGATATAGATCTCAAGAGCTGATAGTTGATCTGCATCAGAATGCAGGCATGGCGTTTACTAAGAACAAAGAATCAGATAATCCGTGAACTGGTAATCAGGGTCTAAATGAGATCCGCTACCGAGTCCATAACCTCGGTTGGCCTGAAGGGATACTTGGCAATTTCGGCATCGTCGGAGATTCCGGTTCGAACCAGAATTGTGTGAAGGCCGGCTTCAATTCCTGCCACAACATCGGTGTCCATTCGGTCACCGATCATGGCTGTTGTTTCTGAGTGAGCACCTATTTTGCGCATGGCAGAGCGGAACATCATGGGGTTTGGCTTGCCAACGATGTAGGGGTCTTTACCGGTTGCCTTGGTTAGCAGCGCCGCCACCGAACCGGTTGCAAGTAGCACGCCATCGTTGCTCGGGCCTGTGGCATCCGGATTGGTGGCGATGAATTTTGATCCTGTGTTTATGAATCTGGCAGCTTTGGTGAGGCTGTCAAAGCTTAGGTTTCTAGTTTCACCAAGAACCACGTATTCGGGGTTGGACTCCGTGAGGACATAACCGATGTCGTGCATGGCTGAAATCAAGCCATTTTCACCTATTACGTAGGCGGTGCTCTTGGGAGATTGGTGGTCTAAAAAGTCCGCTGTTGCCAACGCTGAGGTGTAGATCAGGTTTTCTGGGACGTTCAGTCCTCCCGCTTGGAGTTTGATTGCCAAGTCATGGGGCGTGTAGATGGAGTTATTGGTAAGCACCAGGTACTTGGTGCCTTCATTTGTCCACTTGGTGATTAACTCTGGGGCACCTGGGATAGCCCTACCCTCGTGCCACAGCACTCCGTCCATGTCGGTAAGCCAGCTAGTAATTTCAGAACGGTCTCTCATATCACTAACCCTAGCTCTAGGCTTTAGCGCGTGAGCGAAGAAAATTCCACCGGAACCCATGAGCAGCCAACCTGGGGCGTAGGACCATGGCCTGGGCAGCTGCCAGATGCTTCACACCCAAATTATGAAAAATTTGATCTTGAGCTGTTACAAAACGGCGACACCAGAAACGTAGTCGATCAATACCGCTACTGGTCAATGGCCGCGATAGTTGCAGACCTTGATACCAAACGTCACCCATATCACGTTGCAATCGAGAACTGGCAGCATGACCTAAACATCGGCTCGATCGTCAGAACCGCAAACGCATTCCTCGCAAAAGAGGTCCACATCGTTGGTAATAAGCGCTGGAATCGCAGGGGCGCAATGGTCACTGACCGCTACCAGCATGTTAGACATCTAGAAAGTGTCGACTTGCTTGTCGAGTGGGCAAAGAC